>JAWQFQ010000285.1:0-10670 GCA_035967975.1 Scytonema sp. PMC 1070.18 | reverse complement strand
GGGTAGGACACGTGCTCTGGGAAATGGTGAATTGGTGTGGGGAAGCAGCCATGCGAATAGAAACCCGGTTTCTCAAAGAAACCGGGTTTCTGACAGCACGAATAACTCCGGAATAGAAACCGGATTTCTGACAGCACGAATCACCCAGAGGAGCAACATAAGCATTTCTAATTGTGAGAAAATGCGAATAGCAATGGTAAAGGCAACTTGAACAAACTCGAAGAATCTCAAGTTTTCCCGGAATTGAGTGCGATCGCCCAGAACGCAGAACTTTTCAAGGCGATCGCAGCTTGCTGTCAGCGTAGTGAAGTTGGTAAGCTTTTGCCAGAAGCGCTATACGTCCACGTTTCAGCACTCCACGCTCTTGACCCTTTGCTTCAACAATACGAAAGCCGTGCGAGAAGTGCTTCTCCCCAACTCAACCAAGCCAATCTTGTCAAATTTAGCACCAGTAAACCAAAAATTTCTTACCTATTCTATCCCGATTTTGACACTGACCCTCATCCCGCCTTACACACAAGTATTCAAGTTGACATTGAAACCTTAGAAACTATTCACCGTGACTACAGCACCTCAGAAAATCCGCCCATTCTCCACCGTAAAGAAACCTTCGTGACACCCGACTACCCCCTGTACGAGGAATTCGCCCAACTCACCCGCGCTCAAGAAGCACTGGGGTTGCTAGATAACTCTAGAGGAATTGGAACAAAACGGGGATGGGAAGAGCGATTACAAGTTTGCGGAGTGAAAATTCAAGGACATAGTGTAGTATCGACTTCAAGAGAAATAGAAGGAAGTGGAGAAGGGCTTCGCATAGAACGCCACAGAGCTGCAATTTACCGCAATGACCTTTCCCGTCCAGTGCGTTTGGCTCTAGAAGCTGAATTATTCACACCAGAGACCACCTTCTTTGATTATGGTTGCGGACATGGGGGAGACATAACCCGTATCGCCCAAAAAGGATACTCCAGCGCAGGATGGGACCCCTACTATTTACCAGATTCTGACCGTATTTCTGCGGATATTATCAACCTGGGTTATGTCATCAATGTTATCGAAAACCCAGCAGAGCGACGAGAAGCTTTAGTGAAGGCTTGGGAACTGACCCGTAAAGTTCTGCTTGTTTCCGCTCAAGTTCTCATCACTGATTCCAGCAGAGGTCTAGTTGCTTACGGTGATGGAATTATCACAACCCGCAACACTTTCCAGAAATACTACGAGCAAGAAGAACTTAAACTTTACATCGACCAAGTTCTTGGTGTTGATGCGATTCCCGTTGCTTTAGGTATCTACTTTGTGTTTCGAGATGAAGCACAAGCACAACTTTACAGAGCTTCCCGTTACCGTTCTCGCGCCACAACTCCCAGAGTTCGTGCTTGTGTCAAGCGATTTGAAGACTACCAGGAACTGCTAGCACCCCTGATGGCTTTCGTAACCGATCGCGGTCGTCTTCCAAGTAAAGGGGAACTTCCGCAAGAAGAAGACATTAGAGTTGAATTTGGAACTTTACGCCGCGCCTTTCAAGTTATCTTACAAGCAACTAACCCAGAAGAATGGGAAGCCATTGCGGAAAAACGCCGTCAAGACATCATGGTTTATTTAGCACTGACTCAATTTGGTCGCCGTCCGAGGTTAGCCGATTTAGTTCCAGAAGTGCAAGAAGATATTAAACACTTGTTTGGTACCTACAAGCAAGCCTGTGTTAATGCAGATATTATGCTCTTCAGTGTAGGAAATTCCGAGATTATCGAAGAATGCTGCCAAAATAGTCCTGTAGGAAAAAAATTACCAAATTCTCTGTGGATTCACGTATCATCCCTTCAAGCCCTCGACCCATTACTGCGTCTTTATGAAAGTTGTGCTAGTCGTACCATTGGTCGTCTCGACGAAGCTAACGTCATTAAATTCCACATCAAAACCGCGAAAATTTCCTACCTCTATTATCCTGACTTTGACACTGACCCCCATCCAGCACTTTATACTTCTATGCAAATTGACCTGCGAGACTTGCGTGTCAGTTATCGCGACTACGACACCGATGACGATCCCCCCGTTCTCCATCAAAAAGATGCTTTGGTCACTCCCGATTATCCGCTTTATGAAAAGTTCGCTAAGTTAACTCGTCAAGAAGAGGACTGGGGACTATTGGATGATTGGCGCAGCATCTCCCATCGTTCCGGTTGGCTCAAATCTTTAGCAGACCACTGCGCCATCCTTAAAGGATATCAACTTCACTGGCGTAAAGATGCCGAACCTTACAAACTGAAAGTGTTGCGTTCTGCTGTTCGCAGTCGTCAAGAGAAGAGACGTGTGAAATGAGTCTAAAGATTTGTTAAATAAATCTAACTATTTGTCAAGTGAGGTTAAAAATTTGTCAACATTAAGTTGAGAGCATACAGCATGGCGATAAGTGATGACTCAAAATTTAGGAATACCAAATGTGTCAATAACGACTGCAGATAACAATACTTCTAGCGTCACTGCTTTAATGGTTGTTCAAAAATACTTTGAGCTTTTAAAAGCTGTACACAAAGCTT
Source organism: Scytonema sp. PMC 1070.18 (assembly GCA_035967975.1). Taxonomy (GTDB): domain Bacteria; phylum Cyanobacteriota; class Cyanobacteriia; order Cyanobacteriales; family Nostocaceae; genus Scytonema. Next base: position 8,133 of record JAWQFQ010000285.1, on the reverse strand, counting down.
TGAATATTGAATCAGTGCGCGATCGCAACAAAGATGAGTTGGAAATCGTTCAAAAGTCTGCATCTCCAAGTCCACAGATTGTCAATTCCTCTGAAAAAGAACTTAATCATACTGATACAGTAAAAGAACTAGCAGAGGAAAAGCAGTATTTAGCAAGTAGGAAAGCTGAAATTTTTCAGTTAAGAGTTGAGAATAAAAAAAAATTTGGTATGGCTCAACTCAACTTTGTCAAAAGTCAAGCTATGTTTAATATGAGTCTGGCTAGATTTAATTCTAGAAGCTATGAAAATTCCATCTGATTTATGAAAATAGCGAGTTTCCAGAAACCCGGTATCTTTAAGATACCGGGTTTCTAGTCTCTTATAAATGATATGCATATCACTTCTATATACAAGATTTGTATACGCGATCGCTTCAAAACTTAAAACAAATTCTTCCTTGAGGAAAATTGCAGAGGAAGTAAATACATTGTATCTTTCCAACAGGAACAACATCAACATAATATAAAAAGTTTCTATCCAGATGATTGGATAGAAACTGTTTCTTCGTGTAGTTGTTAATTGCTGATTGCTGATTGCTAATTGCTAATTGCTAATTGCTAATAGTCAAAAAAGCCATTAGCCATTAGCCATGAACCATTAGCCATGAACCATTAGCCATGAACCATTAGCCATTAGCCATTAGCCATTAGCAGTTTTTATCTTTCAAAACCATATGATTATTTCCGTCAAATTGAATGATTCCTTCTTTTTGTAACTTACCGATTAATCGTGTAATTGTGACCCTAGTCGTACAACAAGCACTAGCCAACTCTTCATGGGTTAGACGAACTTTCAAGCGGGTTCCCTGTTCTACAGGTTGACCTATTTCCTGTTTTAAAAGTTGTAGTAAATGATAAAAACGTTCTTTTACCCGTCTCCTACCAGCAATGGCTAAAAAAGCTTCTGTTTGTCGCAATCGATGATTAACTTTTGTTAAGAAAGTGCAATTTAGTGTTGGAAAAGCTGCAATTTCTGTTAAGTAAATCGGTACTAATTTTACTTCTGACAACGCAGTGGCTTGGTAAGTTTGCAACATGGTGAGACTCGAACCAAAAACCATTCCTTCTCCAGCTAACCCGACAAGCACTTCTTCGCCTGTTTCACACAAAGTATTTAGCTTGACGACACCCTGTTTAACATACCAAATCCCGTTTGGGTTGAGAGGAATATTTTCTCCTTTGCAATATTGATGCAAAGGACGTCCTTGACTCAATTCGTAGTTATCGTGATCGCAGGTTTTTTCTATCAACTTGCGCTCAGTTAAGTCACGCAACAGCCAAAGAAACGCAAAGGGTTGACCTACGCGATCGCATGTCTCTAATTCTCTTTGTATGCGTTCGTAACGCCCCAACTTTGCTTTCTTTTGTGAACAAGTAGGTTGTCTTGTTTCCATCTGGAATGTTTGTGAAGATTGCTAATTGCTGATTGCTAATTGCTAATTGCTGATTGCTGATTGCTGATTGCTAATAGTCAAAAAAGCCATGAACCATTAGCCATGAACCATTAGCCATTAGCCATTAACCATACCTTTTATCTATGCTGACTGGTCTATTTCTCTTATCAGAGGGCAAGTTTACAAATCTTAACTATCGTGGAAGTACATTGTTTATTTGTAATACTAGCTAACGGCAATCATGAAGACTGGCACTCTAACTCAATTTACCAAGAAACTCGCTGTCATTACCGGACTTATAGGTACAAGTGCTCTTATGGGCGTTCCTGCGATCGCTCAGATGAATAACTCTGAAAACACCCAGCAACCAGGAGTATCTCCTACTCCCAGCGCTCAACCCATAGTTCCTGGTGTTGCTACACCTGACAACAATACACCCATGGACAATACTCCTAGTAACGCGACACCTAGCACTGGTGCTTCTTCAAGGAGTGTTGTCGAAGTTGCGTCTTCAAGCAATTCTTTCAATACCCTAACACAAGCTGTCAAAGCAGCAGGATTGGCGGACACTCTCTCTAATGGAACGTACACTGTCTTTGCACCGACAGATGAGGCTTTTAATAATTCTTTACCTAAAGGTGCTGTGGAATTTCTTCTGCAACCAGAAAATAGAAATCTGTTACGACAAGTTCTTACATACCACGTTTTACAAGGTGAAGTCACTGCTAACGAATTAAGAACTGGTTCTGTAGATACACTAGGCGGTGGATTAGCAGTTCGGGTAACTCCCGAACGTGTGATTGTCAACAACGCCAGTGTGGTTAACGCCAATATTCAAGCGAGTAATGGAGTTATTCACGCCGTCAATCGCGTATTACTCCCCGAACAGTTGCGACAAACCATTGCTTCTCGCTTAGAAACATATCAAACTTCCCAGAATTAAAGGTTCGTAGTTGCGCTTCAGCGCTCAAGAAAGCTTTCAATAAACACTGGTGTAGGGGCGAACGGTTGTTCGCCCCAATCGCGACATAGTACCGCTGTTTGAGATGGTTGGTTTATTTTCGCCGCGATGTACTATTAAAAAAACCGCAAAGACGCAAAGAGCGCAAAGTAAGAGGAAAAGTTCTAGAAGCTCATTTTATAAGAAATTTTATTTGAAGTCCTTTATGTTAAGACTACATTTTCTTGGTTAAGGTGTGAATCTACCTCTGAGGGCGCAGTATCTTGAACCAAAGAGCGAGTGTTTTCTTGGGGTTGAAACATATTACCTGCAAACGCCATCAAAGCATTGACTTTACGAGTCCGCCACTCATCTACTAATTTTTGCACATCAGCTAAAGACATACGGCGTGTCATCGCTTCATATAAATACTCAGCATGACCAGTTTCATCCTTAGCAACACTTAACATTCCCAGTTTCAAGTTGCGTGCGATCGCATCGTGTTCGGGAAGCACATTCGCCATCCGAGTAAAATCATGACTAGCGTCTAACTCCAGAATATAGGTGCTAGCCATGAAAACATCCCATGCGATCGCATCTGGTTTGAGTTGTTCTTGAGAATAACCTTCAAAATAAGCTGCGAAGAAGGGACTGCGCCGTTGTTGTGATTTCTTCTCCTCAGGATTTTGTGGCTGATTTTTAAAATCTATAACTTGTTTGTTAAGTTGTTTTAAGGCATGAGCAAAAATTTGACCGTGTCTGGTTTCATCAGAAGCGTGTTTGGCGAGTTTTTCTGCAAGCCATGTATCGCCTTCACGAGCGGCGCGATCGCTCAACGCACTCAGGAAGGGAACAGAACCCGATTCTGCTAATTGGAACCCTGCGAGGATGTTGGGACGGGTTTTAGAATCCCGCATCTGACGAGCAAAGTAGTATGCAGAGACTCCAGAACCAACTAAGTGCAAGAGGTACGTCGAAAAGTTCATGCGGAAATAGGACTTACGATTTGATAGTTATATTTCTTTATAAGAGCATAGCGATAGATTGAAAACAATTGGTCTTGAGAAGGATGACAGATGAAATCAGTGAACAGTTATCAAGCCCTATAAGTATTTCCTCTCTGCTACATATAATTTTTTCTCAGGTGATAGACACTTATTCAACGTATATAATTTTTGTGTTTCTACTACTTTTTCTATCAAATTATCTTGTAATATACAGTTAAGTAAACTTTCAATTTGTTCTTCTTCTGTAAAATTAAATATCTTTGAACAGTAAACAATATTTTGAATTCCAATTGATTCAAAGTATTGCACGAGCCTCCATGCATCAAATGCTTTAGGATGTTTAAACACTCCAAGATGTACATCGACTACCTTACCGGATTGACTACCTATGAAGTAAATCCCTACACCATGTCGCTGAAACTTCCATGATTCTTGCTTAGTCACAATATATCCGGAGCGAGGAGCATCAAGCAAGTATTCTTTATCTTTGATTTGGTCAAACTCTTTAAAAAATCTTGAAATAAGATTCTGCTGAAGCTCTACAAATTCTAGAATAGTTACAAAGACTCTTTCTACAAGAACTCACATCTGCCCCCATTGCGGACACGTCCAAGATAGGGACCACAACGCAGCACGCAACATCCTTGAGATCGGACTCCGTACGGTGGGGCACACCGGAACGTTAATCGCCTCTGGAGAGAACGACCTCTGTCCTGGTGGGGAAACTCCTCAGGATAAGCCGACTCGTAGAAAGAGGAAGCCTAAGAAGGTGACTTCTTAGAATCCCCTGCCTTCAGGCATGGGGTGAATGTCAAAACTACGTCTGCTGTTTGGATTGGAGAATTCATTTAATCTTCACTAGTTGAGGTTGTCGGACACCAGTTTGTTCTGATGCTGTAGTGTCCTCCCCGAAATTGGAGGTTTCAGTAGAGTTCGGTGTTTGATTATTCTCTGGTAGTAATAGTTTTGTCTCTTAAGAAGAGTCAAAGGGGTTCAAATTTATAATTATATAATGCTATAGTGGGAAATGGCTAAACTGAAGGCAATGCCAGCTTGACTGAGAGATTAGTTCTATGTTTGCTGAAACCTCCTCGCGCTACGTTACCCGTAACCCAGAGATATTGGGTGGAGAGCCAATTATTAAAGGCACGCGGACATCTGTTCGCGCTATTGTTGGTCTATGGAGATTAGGTATTATGCCAGAAGAAATCTTGTATCATTTGCCCCATCTAACCTTAGCACAAGTGTTTGATGCCTTGAGTTTTTATCTCGATCATCAAGCTGAGATTAATGAGTATATTGAGCGCAATCAAGTCCCCGATGAATTGGTACATCCATCTGTCAAAGCTACCTTGAGTATATCGTGACAATTTTTGCCGCACTTTACACAGATGAAGATATGTCAGCGTTGGTTGCTACACTGTTACGGTCTCGTGGTTTAGATGTTACAACAGTTCCTGAACAAGGAACTCTTGGCAAAACCGATAGAGAGCAACTAGAATTCGCAACTTCTCTGAGCAGATGTATTCTAACACATAATCGGGTTGATTTTGAGCGGTTACATCTTCAATACATGAATGAAAACAAAGAACATTTTGGGATTATTATTGTGCCTCAGAAAAATGCTTATGAAGTAGCACAAAGAATTGGCATTTTAGTAAGCGCATTGAAAGCTAAAGAGATTATAAACCAGTTGTTGTATGCGTGAATTTATAATTATATAGATAGCTTGTTTTCTATCTCACCTTGAATTAGAATAGCCCAGTGTCAAAGAACCAGCAAGAAACTCACTTAAACCGCGCTCGTGCTAGCCTCAGACAAGCGCTATCTTGGTATGGACATCTTCGTAAACCCGGAAAGTCATCATCCAATGCTCAATTAGCAGGTTTGGTTAAACCTGAACTTGAGGTTTTGACTTCTACTCTGAATAAATTAGACTATAACGTCATTCGCATCGCTGCTTTTGGTTTGGTAAGTCGTGGGAAATCAGCGGTGTTGAATGGTTTGTTAGGAAAAAAGATTCTGCAAACTGGACCTCTCAACGGTGTGACTCAGTATCCTCGTTCCGTACAGTGGAGTCCTGGTGGTAAAGTGCAAGTAGAGTTAATTGATACACCAGGATTAGACGAAATTGAAGGGGATGTTAGGGCAAAAATGGCGCGGGAAGTTGCACGACAAGCGGATTTAATCTTGTTTGTCGTCTCTGGTGATATTACTAGAACTGAGTATAAAGCTTTGTGCGAATTGCGACAAAATCAAAAACCTCTGATTCTGGTGTTTAACAAAATCGACCTCTACCCAGACACTGATAAACAAGCAATTTATAATAATTTACAACAGTTAGGTGCTGGAATGTCGCAAACCAAACCGCTACTACCTGATGAAATTGTCATGGTAGCAGCGGAGCCAACATCAATGGAAGTGCGTGTTGAATGGCCTGATGGTCATGTAACCTATGAATGGGAGACACCACCACCACAAATAGATGAATTAAAGGAAACAATTCTTAAAATTCTCAATCGTGAAGGACGTTCCCTGTTGGCTTTGAACGCCCTCGTCCAAGCAAGAGACGCAGAAGAAGCGATCGCAACCCATACTATCACCCTTCGTCAAGAAGAAGCAGAAGACCTGATTTGGCGATTTACCAAATATAAAGCTGTAGGAGTGGGGTTAAATCCGATTGCGGTTTTAGATGTCTTAGGTGGAACTGTTGCTGACTTAGCTTTAATTCGTTCCCTCGCACGCTTGTATGGATTACCAATAACTAGCTATGAAGCTGGGAAAATTTTAAAGACAATTTTACTAAGTTCTGGAGGATTGCTGCTAGGAGAATTAGGCAGTAGTTTGCTTTTAGGTTTAGGTAAAAGCACCACAGCCATTGCTTCCGGTGAAAACCCAATCAATGTTACTGCTTTTACCGGAACTGCGATCGCACAAGCTGGAATTGCAGGTTATGGAACCTACGCAGTCGGAAAAGCTGCACAAGTGTACTTAGAAAAAGGATGCTCGTGGGGACAATTAGGAGCAAGTACGGTGATTCAAGAAATCCTTTCTGAGGTAGAACCAAACACGATTTTGTATCGCTTGCGACAAGAGTTAGGATTTATGAACCTCAACGGTTAACTGTTCCTCATGTCTAAAAAAATCTAGCGTAAGTCAGATGTAGCCGCATCGGTCGTTTGAAGAATAGTTTCTAAATCAGGTGCGATCGCAGTTTCATCTTGACCTTGGTTGTCCCCCATATCCAACCACAGCAAATACTCAATATTTCCAGCAGGACCCGTTACAGGCGACCAAGTTAAACCTTTGTAGCCCCATCCCAACTCTGAAGCCGATCGCAATACCTGAAATATAGCATCAGCGTGGTCTTTGGGGTCACGCACAACCCCTTTTTTCCCTACGCGGTTCTTCCCCACTTCAAACTGGGGCTTCACCAGGAGCACAACTTCACGGGGAGGTTGCAGCAATTGCCACAAAGCAGGCAAAATCTTGGAGAGGGAAATAAAAGACACATCCACCACTCCCAAATCAGCCGCATCTTCCATATCATATAATTCATCCGGAGTCAAGTACCGCAAATTGGTACGTTCCTTCAAAACCACCCTCGAATCATTTCGCAAACGCCAATCCACTTGACCGTAACCAACATCAACCCCGTAAACCCGCTTTGCACCCGCTTGTAATAAACAATCTGTAAACCCTCCTGTAGAGATACCGCCATCCAGACAAATACGCCCTTCCACGGGAATAGGAAACACATCCAACGCCTTGGCTAACTTCTCTCCACCTCTAGAAACAAAACGCGATCGCTCCCGAACCTGAATCCGAGCGGAAACATTCACCTCTGTCCCCGGCTTATCAATTATCTGCTCATCAACCAGAACCTCCCCCGCCTGAATTAACCGCTGAGCTTGCTGGCGAGACGAACATAAATCCCGTTCTACCAATAAAACATCTAATCTTTGCTTCACCAATTTGCTCATAGATAGTAGATAGTAGATAGTCGTTAGTAGATAGTAGTGGTCACATCTGTAAGACGAAGCTTTCACCACTAACCACTAACGACTATCTACCAACAATTCTTAGATATCTTTTTCGCTCAACTCTCTGGTCATATAGTCAAACGGTTCATCCACAAAAGAAGTATCAGAAACACCAGAGTCTGCGACTTGTTGCTTCACCATCTCCTTCATAATTTGGATACCGCGAACTGTAGGACCAATAGGTACCCCTAGAGAATTGTAAGTTTCCCGCAAGCCTTGCAAAACGCGTTCATCCAGAACATCCATACTACCAGCAACCAGAGCATAGGTAGCATAGCGGAGATAGTAGTCCATATCGCGCAGACAAGCTGCATAGCGACGGGTCGTATAAGCATTTCCGCCTGGACGAATCAACTCAGGCTGTTCGTCAAATAATTGAGAACCAGCCTGCTTGACAATAGACGCTGCATTTGAATTAACAGCCGCTGCTGCTCGTACGCGCAAAGTCCCGCTTTGAAAGTAAGACTTAAGGCTATCAAGAGCGTTACGGTCGAAATACCGACCAGCAACATCATAATTCTTAATTAAGCTGGTTACTGCATCCCGCATTCCTTTTTCTCCCAATCTATCCTAATGATGATTTTGATATTTATTGATTGCCTTATGCAATCAGCTTTTGCGCCACTTATTAAAAGAAGCTCCAGCACAAAAACAACTATGCGCTAATAATGGATTCTAAGCTAAAAGGGGGTATAGGGGGTAGGGGGGG
>JAWQFQ010000284.1:0-10714 GCA_035967975.1 Scytonema sp. PMC 1070.18 | reverse complement strand
GGGTGTGGGGTGTGGGGAAAAGAGGAGCTATGCTCCACACCCTTAATTCATTGCGCCCCTACACCCTACACCCTACACCCCACACCCTTTCTTAATTCGCTATCGGGACATCATTAAATGCTGCTGTATCGGGAACGAAAATGTCTAGACTGTCAACTCCATTGGGAACTCTTAACCAGACATAAGCATCAGCGGAAGCTTTGGGACGCAGATTGGAAAGCACAACGCTTCCTGTCGATCGCTTAAAATCAACTCCTTTATAGGTTTCGCTGGTATCGGGATTGCGTGCTGATGTTTGAAAAACTTCTATAGATTGGTTGGGATCGATTTCATCCTCAACAAGACGACGAACGCGCATTTGGACATTAACTACGTCACGGTTTGCACTAACTGGGTCTTTAATCCGTTTTACCGAGAGTAACTCGACTTGTGCTTTATCGCCAAAAGCAGGTTGTACAAATTCACCTGGTTTCATAGCAACTGTAGCTTTTGGCGTTTCGCTTGCGGTTGGAGATGGTGGCGCAGATGCTTCTGGTGATGCAGTAGACGCAGTACTGGGGGGAACAGTCTCGACTTTTTGCACCGGAGTTGTCGAGTTAGTAGCCAAGATGTTACTGTTTGCAGTATCAGCAATTGTCTTTTGTTGCAGTGTAAACACTTGGTAAGCTGCATATCCACTACACATTAAAGCCAACGTCGAAAGTAAAACAGCCACACTAGATAGAAATGTACTCACACCATTACCTCTACTTAATGTTTCTGTGTATGCACAGATATCAATTTATAGATTGTGTCATGGTTTGAGCGTTTTTGAGCAATAGATAACTGATAAGCGTTCAGCCCTTTGCTATCAGCTATCAGCTTTGATAAGCTTAGGAGGATTTTAATTAGCTTATCAACAACGCCTAGAGAACGCCTGAAAATATGTTTCGCTCGCTGACGGCTGACGGCTGATAGCTGAACGCTTATGATAACTGTATAGTACTGGAACCTTTGCGGCGCTGAAACACTGTTTCAAGAAAAAGAATTATCTCTGCTCTAGAATGTTAAAACAAATTTCTATTGGGTTTTTATTACTGTTTGCAGGAACTCAGGTTGCGATCGCCCAAGACTTAGCTCAAGCACAAACGGAAGTTGCACCTACTCAAACCACTGCAAAAACAATTTGTTCCTCTCAATTGCCTATATATATAGATGCTATCATTAATCGACCTCTCTTCAGGCGGGCGCGTTGGGGTATTTTGGTGCAACCCCTGTCTTCTAACCAAACACTTTATAGTCACGATGCTCAGAAATATTTTATCCCAGCTTCCACTACCAAACTACTCACAACAGCTGCTGCACTCCAACAACTTGGTTCGGATTTTCGCATTCGTACCTCTGTCTACAGCGATGGTAATGGTGGTTTGCGTGTTGTTGGTCGGGGAGACCCCAGCTTAAGTGATACCCAATTAGCAGCTTTAGCAAAGCAGTTGAACGAGAAGGGTGTTAAGGTTGTCAGGCGCTTATATGCTGATGATAGCTATATTCGCGGAGCGATCGTTCATCCTTCCTGGGAATGGGAAGATATACAGTCAGACTATGGCGCACCTGTCAATAGCTTCATGTTAAATCAAAATGTCTTTAGCTTAAAACTTTTACCCCAAACTGCGGGTAGACCTGTGAAAGTGGTTTGGACTGATCCCGATGAAGCCAGACAGTGGCTGACAATCAATCAGGCGCTCACAACAGCAGAGAACCAACCCAGGTTTGTGAATATTACCCGCGACTTTAAAGGTCGCAATTTATACATTGAAGGACAATTGCCAGTCAACTCCGAACCAGCCTCAGTCGATTTACCTGTTCTTGAGCCTGTAGACTATTTCTTGCGACGGTTTCGTCGTGCGTTAGCCGCAGAGGATATTCGTGTTGTTGAGCCTTTTGGATTGGCTTTGGTGACAAAGTCTGAACAAGAGCTAGCATTTGTAGAATCTCCTCCCTTAAAGGAATTGATATCACAAACAAATGTCAATAGCAACAATCTTTTTGCTGAATCGTTGTTAAGAGCATTAGCAATCAAAAAACTACCAAAGTCTACCACTCAAAGTTCCGCTGATGCAGGATTGGAAGTGATAAAGACAACCTTAACCCAGTTGGGAGTAGATTCAACAGGCTATTCTATAGTAGATGGTTCAGGGTTATCACGGAAAAACTTAATCAGTCCAGAAACTTTGGTACAAACTTTGCAAGTAATGACAAAATCCCCAGTCGCAGAGATATATCGCGCATCTTTACCCGTTGCGGGAAAAACCGGAACTCTCACAAATCGCTTCCGCAACACACCAGCTGAAGGTATTGTCCAAGCGAAAACTGGTACTATGACAGGTGTTGTGTCCTTAGCTGGGTACATAAATGTACCTAAATACAGTCCTGTTGTTTTCAGCATTATGGTCAACCAAACCGAACAACCTGCAAGCATCGTCCGTAAAGCTATGGATGAAATTGTGGTAACGTTGTCTCAAATGCAACGTTGTTAAACATGGAGCCGCCTTCGCTCGTTAACCTATACTCCCTAAAAGCACCAAAGGGAGTATCTACATTATCTTGGCTGAAATCCAGTACAATCCTGTTGAACTGATTTAAAACTCATTAGGTTAAGATTTGGTTAAAGAGTTTGAGAAAATCTACCAACATAGAGTCAGCCAATGCCAGAATCTAATTCAGGAGACAAAGACAACTTTCTCCATCCTAGGGGGCGTTACTACGGTCAAATTAAGCCAGAAAACTTAGTTTTTAACGCAAATCTTCAAGAGTTCGCTCAGAAAATTAGCTATATCGCCAATCTTGAAACCGCTGGTAAAATTTCTCCTGAACAAGCCTACGATCGGATTAAAGAGCTTTGGAAGCAGTTAAAGAATAGTAAAGAGGAACTGGGTATTGGGAAAGAACCGCCAAGTGAGCCAGAACCACCGACGGATGCTACGTGACTTGCGATCGGATTAAAAGACTTGAAACTCTTTTGGATTCAGGGAAACCAAAATATTTTCGTCTTTACTTTCACTATCGACTCGAATCAGCCAGCGGTCGTTTAGCTCGCCGTCGGAGGGGTCTTCTTTTCCAACGACGACGCCTATTTTTCCCGCTACGTATGCTGGATGTAGAATTAGCACCTTGTTTCCTACTTTGGGATCTTCAATCACTCCTCACACAAAAATTTATTAAGTATTTTTCATAACCTCATCTTAACCAAAAAGGGGATCGACAACACTCGCACACAGATCGAAAAATTGGCGGGTAAGTCATAGAACAGAAACTCGGTCTCAGAAAACAATTGGTAAGCAGTCTGCTTTTTGACAGCCTTGGTATTCTTGAATGTCTAGTAAACTGACTCAACACCTAATTTGTTGAAGTGTTGATAGCTGACGCCTGAATGCTTACAATAATTGTAAAGTTTTACATCTATATTGATATTTTCAATGTTGTAGTATTGCTATTTACAATTTAGCTATATAGTATAAATACGTGTGTAAATGTTCATACATAACAAGCCTGTATCGTATATGTCATGAACATTTCATTCAGGACAAAAGACTTGCAAAAGAAGCAACGGAGGGTTATATGCTCAGGATTTTGACAACTTTTCTTATTTCTATCTTCGTCACATTTACCTTACTGATTGGTAATGCTTTGGCAGTTGGTGAATTTTCTAAAACCTGTTACGATGTTGAGATTAGTGACTCCACTCTTACAGCAGTTTGTGCAAAAGCTGATGGATACACTCCTTCGGAGACTTCCATAGATTTGGATGAGTATATTGGAAATGTAGATGGTACTCTTGAGTGGAACGATCATAAATTCTCTCTCACCTGCGGAAACATTGGTTTAATCGGCAATAACAGACTCAGAGCTGAGTGTGAAAGAGCAGATCAAGTGAACTACTTAGGCACTTATATTAATCTTGATGAACATATTACTAACAGTGATGGAAGACTGGAGTTTGAATAAAACTAGATTGGCGTAGCAGGAAATTTAGGTCATTGGGAAGATTTCTAGTGATTCCGGGATTTCCAAGAAATAAATTATCTATCTTGTGGGGTAGGTGTATGCGCCTACCTTATAATCATTAAACGGACAAAACCACTACAAATTTTTTATATACTTTACAATTATTTACATATGTGAATTTGATCGCGCTTGCGATGAATGAGTTGTAGGAAGCAATTATTATGACAGCATCTGACAGCAAATTTGAAATTAACAAACCTGAGCAAGAGTGGCGTGAAATATTGACATCCGAACAGTTTTGTGTTATGCGCGAACATGGTACGGAACGCCCTCACACCAGCGCTCTCAACAAGGAGTACGCTGATGGGACTTATGTGTGTGCCGCATGCGGTCTACCACTGTTTACATCTGGGACTAAGTATAATAGTGGCACTGGCTGGCCTAGTTTTTTTAACCCCATAGAAGGTGCGATCGCAACCTCTATTGATAAGTCGTTATTTATGACTAGAGTTGAAGTCCACTGTCAACGCTGCGGTGGACACTTAGGTCATGTCTTCGACGACGGTCCCGCACCAACCGGTAAACGCTACTGTATCAATGGTGTTGCTCTTAAGTTCATAGCAGATTCATAAAAATACACAGTGCGTTAGGGATTTCCAAGAAATAAATTATCCATCTTGTGGGGTGGGCGTCCTCGCCTGCTCCCCGCTCAGTTACGGGCGAGACGCTGATCGCCACTTCTCCACACCATCTTTTTTTTATTGTCTATTGATGATAAGTAATAGCAGTAAATGAAAAGCATTCGGCTCCATTTACTATAGTTAAATAATCGGGGGAATCAAGCAATGGCAGCTGTAGAACAAGAAAAAAAGGTCATAACGGAACAAGAGGTGGCAAAACTGTGGGAAGCATTCAAAGTCTTTGATACGGACAGTAGCGGTGCTATCTCAGCAAAAGAATTGGGACAAGTGATGCAATCGTTGGGACAAAGCCCTGACGACATCGCTTTGCGCGATATGATTAAAGAAGTGGATGTTGATTTATCAGGTAGTATTGATTTTGAAGAATTCAAAACCCTGATGGTGTCCCAGCAAGGCGATCGCAAAAGTCGCCTCAAACTGGCATTCAGCGTGTTTGATGAAGATGGTAGCGGTCAGATTACTGCTAATGAGCTGCACAGCGTCATGAGTCTGTTTGGGCTGACAGATGAAGAACTTGAAGAAATGATTAAAGAGGTAGATCATGATGGAGATGCTTCTATCGACTTTGAAGAGTTCATGAAACTGGTTCCAGATGAGTCAGAAATCACCATCGGCTATAAAGATTCACCCATTTCTGTTCCCAGCGCCTCTTCAAATAATGCAGCTACCGTCACTTCAGAAGTAGCGGTAGTTACTAACACACCCAGTTTATCAATCACCGAATCTCCTACACAGGAAACACTAAGTAACAATCCAGAGGTGGCGCGGCTCCAAGAACTGCTCGCGCAACACCCAAAAGACCAAAAAGAACGAGCTACCTCCCGCTTGCAAATGCAGATTGGTTTGTTCCGCCTCATTCAAGGAGCCGCCTACCGCTGCTTTCGTGAGAGTTTCTCCGCCAACCACGAAACCCACCTCCGAGTGAGAAACCTACCTTACAGAATTACAGACTTTGTGCGGTTTGTACGGAGAGCGATCGAACTTTACAAAGGGTTGGACGTTGTAGAAAAAGCTTGTCACCCAGTGCTAGATGCAGTCGTTGAATCCATAGAAAAAGAGTACGCCCAATTAGAAGACCGCATCAAGAATTGGAACACCATCCAAAAAACACCAGAGATGCTAGCTGAGGAAAAAGCAATGCAGCTAGCACGCCGGAAATCAATCTCCGTCAAGGAGAAGTTTGCTGCGGGTGTGGAGTTCGCCATTACTGCAAAGAAAAAGCATTTCAGCTTCCGCGACATTGCTTCAGGCGTACTTGCTATCAACGAACTCAACCGCCTCAGACAAATGGAACTGAACGCAGAGCTTGCTCCAAGCGCTCCTAAATCAGCAGGCGATCCAAAAGATTACCTGAAGCAGTGGAACCGTGTCATTCTCTCCGAAGCCTCAGAAGAAATACCTGGTGCAATGATGCCAGTGGCTTATTGGTATGAAGATTTCATGCCGAAGCTGCTAGCTGCCTTCAATGTTAACACTGCTGCAGACATCCAAAGCAACACTGTTCCTGACGAAGCAGCTTTGACTCAGTGGTACGAAGATACTAAAGCCGTGGGAGAATTTGACCGCTATGGGGCGGATGTCGCAGAAAACTTCTCCCAATGTTCATTAAAACAAAAGCTGGCTATTAAACAAGCATGGCGTTTGAGCCATCACTACCTCAATGGGGTGCAAAAACGGCGCGAACGCCAAGAGTTTGGGCGCGAGTCAGGGGCGCTCTCGCAGTATGTGGCATTTATTGATGTGTATTTGGCAAGGAGTGACATCAAAGATGCTCAGATGCGCGTCAGCTTTCCCTATTATATTGGACCTGCTGTGTGGCGTTTCTTCCACACCAGTGCTGAAATCGTTTCTACCAAACCATATGAACAGCAAAAAGCGTTAGTAGCAGTCTTCCAAGACTTCTTCAAACTATTTGCTACCATGTACCCCTGCCCTTACTGTCGCCACCACCTCAATATGTACGTTGTGCAGAACAAAGAGGTAGATATGTACCCAGTGGAATATCTTTTGCTAGGACGCGACCCGCAACTCAACAATTTTGAGGTGTTGATGGAGGCAAAGCTATCTACAGTTGTAGATGGTTCCACCCTGCGCTTATTTTTCTGGAAACTACACAACACCGTCTCTTCATCCATTGCTCGCACAGAGGAGTGGTATCATAAAGATGAAAAAGCTTTCTACACAACCCGCTACTGGCCCAGCTTAGACTCCGAATTAGCACGAAGCAAAGCCCTCAAACACCTCAGCATCTCCATTGATCGCTTGTACCGCCTCTATGGAATTCTCAAGCCAGCATCGCGACTCGCAGGAGTAAGAGCCACATTGCAAAAGTTGGTGGAGAAAGGCGACGAGGAAGGTATTAAGGAAGCGTGCAACCTCGCCCAAGAATACATCAAAGAGTTGGAAGAAGCAATCATAGCCGGACAATTTCTTCAGGAGACCTACCGCTTTGATCCTGAAATTGTAGATCAAAATCCCTACTTTACTCCTGAGGAAGAGGAGTTTGCCCGCAGTGGCGTGTTTGTGGAAGTCATTTGACACTCAATACTACGACGATACTGCAAGGGATAGCGAAAATTTGAAACCCGGTTTCTAGGAGAAACCGGGTTTCTGGAGCCTCGACCAATATTAACCGAGCAGTATTGAGGCTTAAAAAGCATACATTACGTTTTCTGTCAATGCGTATGTCGTATTAATTTAGTTCTGAACCGACAAGTCTTGATTTGACACAATTTTCATATCATGTTTTGCTTTTCTTTAGTAGTACAATATTACTACTAATCTAATAGAGAGCAATGATTGAGTTTAAGCAAGGCAACCTGTTGGAAGAAAAAGCTGAAGCCCTAGTAAATACTGTTAATTGTGTTGGTGTCATGGGTAAAGGTATAGCCTTGCAATTTAAGCGAGCCTATCCCGAAAACTTCCGCCAGTATGAGAAAGCCTGTAAAGCTAGTGAAGTCCAGCCAGGACGGATGTTTACTGTAGCAACGGGTAGTCTATTTAATCCCAGATACATAATTAACTTCCCCACTCAACTACCAGATGTGAGGGTAGTTATCTTTGAAAATCCCTCAATGAGCTTCTCCTATTTTTTCAGTCTATCTTGAAAATTCCGGTAATTCAGCATAAAATTGCTGACTTTTTGCTTCACAAAACCAGTGGTAGACTTTTGGAAACGAGCTAGTACACTGGGTCGAGTGAAGGTTTTGGGTCTAGCTTCAGGGGAATTGAGGTAGCGATAATGGAGAAATACGTCTCGATAGGGAATATCGACATCTTCCCCTGCACAAAGACGTGTAAAACTTGATGAAGAAACACTCATATAATGTATATATGTCAGCCGTTTTCCCTGAGAGTACAAAATGTTATCTGCTACATCAAATTGAGAAGAACAGTGATTGCCAATATTTTCATGATAAGTGTAGTTATCGTAAGAAATACCACTTTTTAGAACTAGGTAGTTAATCACTGTTTGGTCAGAATCCGCCCATGCTAGTGCATCAGCTTCACCAGCTTCTAAACTAGCTAAGATGTTTTCTAACATAGCATCATTGAAAACACCTTTTTTAGAAGCAAACCAACCAGAACAAAACACACGGTTGTGAATATTTTCAAAAGGAAAAATTGTTTTAAGTTTATCCTCTGACCAGTCAAAAATATACTTCAAATCGGACTTATGCTGAAAGTCATTAGCAATCCAATCAAAATCATCTAACTTTTGATAGACATGATCAAGTGGTTTCATCAAAAGTGTATCTCCATCAAAGAAGATAAACTTATCAAAAGGACCATCTAAACAGCACAGTTTTCTATGTCTTTCAACCCGATAAATAGCTGGTAAACCATACTCTTTCCACAATTTTAAAGCTCTTGGGTGTGCATTCCAAATCCGCGTCCCAAATTCTTCCCAACGAGCGATCGCCACATTATCCTCAAACAAAGTGACATTCTTTCTCTTTGCTACTTCCGCACGCACTAAATCTAGGCGATCGTTATAGGGAATAACACAAACTGGAATCTCTCTTCCAGCATTAACTTCTATACTATTCAATAAAGCAACCAGTTGGTCGTATACCACGTCATTCGCCAGAGTATAAATACCATCTGTCACGATCTACCTCCTAAAATGAGTGAACCTAGCAAACAAAAGTATTAACGACGGAAAAGTCTTTGTAATAAGGGAATCTTTCTATCTTCATGAAGATAGCGATAATGTTCCCATAACTTCCAATAGGGGCTACCGGGCTTCATAGCTGTACCAGCCCAGTGAAGATATTTTAGTCTTTTTCCTTGGTCGTAGAGAACGTAGTCTTTCTCTTGAAAATGACGGGAACCCGCCCAACTCCCTGGTTCTCCACCTGGAAGTCTCACAAGATTGCAACGTTTTGCAATATGTTTCAGGACTAAGTAATTGAGGATAGGTTGGTCTGTAACTCCTTGAGAAAAGTCGAAATACTCCTTGTGAGTTGCACATTCACGCAGCGTATCCTCCATTTGTTGTTCTGTAATAACACCTTTTCTAGAAGCCCAAAAACCGCTATTAAAAACATCTTGTAGTTGTTCTTCCGAGAAAATTTGCTGCTCTTTAACAAAGGTTGAAAATATATTTCGCAGACCCTCGCTTTTATGATGATAATCACAGCCAAAGAAGTCTACTTCTGAGAGTTTATCTAAGTTGTCTGCAATTTTTTCAAAAACAACAATATCCGTATCAATATAGATAAACTCATCTAGAGGACCAAACCACACTACCAATTTCCGCATTTTATTTGGTAAAGCCAAGAAATCTTTTGGAAAGATTTCTCCTATGCGTTTGGTAAATGCATCAACAAATTCTAAATCGGGAAAAACTTCTACGTTATGTAAATCGTAGAGAGTATTTGCTAAATTTTGATAATCATCATTAAAAGGGATGAGAAAAATGGGAACATCTGGGTCGTAAAGTCGAATGCTATTGAGTAATGTAATAGCATTTTCTCGAACGCGCTCGTTTGCTACAATATAAATTCCACGATTCATAAATTATCCTTAGTGAATTAAATTCAGTTTTCTTAAAGCTCTTTTGAGTAGACTAGGTTGTGGTGCATCAAGAGTTTTGGGAGGATTTGTAAAAACTGGACGCTTCTCTGGTTCTCGAAGGTAACGATAATAGAGAAATAAGTCTCGATAGGGAAATTCTATGTTTTCTCCAGCACAGACTGCTTCCATAACATTAGGAGGAATACCAATATAATGTAGATAAGTCAACCGATTACCCCGGTCGTAAAGAATCCAGTCTTTCTCTTCAAAGTGACTAGAAGTGACTGTGCATCCTGTGATTTCATTATTTGACAAATGATGAGAAAAGTTATAGATTGGTATACCAGACCGCATGAACATATAGTTAATCACTGGCTGGTCACCTGTTTGATAAAGAATTTCTCTCTCACCTGCTTTTAAATATGATAATAACTCTTCCATTTTTTCGGAAGAGAAAAGCCCTTTTTTTGATGCATAGAATCCAGAACAAAAGATTTGATTTTTGATAAAATCTTCATCAAAAACTTTCAATAATTTTGGAGATTCAATATTATAAACTTTTTCAGGAAAGCGAAATTGGAAATCATAAACAACACAGTCATATTCATCCAATTTCTGAAAAACAACATCTAGTGAATTCATCACTAGAGTATCAGCATCCATATAAACAAACTTATCAAAAGGTCCATCAAAGGCACAAAAACGTCGATGTCCGCCATAAATGCGATATTTACGTCTGTTCATGCTAGCGGGGCTAGCCTCAACCATAAATTTATCCCAACGATGGATGGATTCTTGATTGTCGAAAAGAAAGACGTTTGGGCGCTTAGCGATTTCGTCAGCTATACGTTGTGTTTGTTCGTCAAAAGGATATATACAAACTGGAGTTTCTGCCCCCAATATAGCTTCAATACTATTGAGTAGAGCGACTAATTGGTCGAAGACAATGTCATTACCAAGAGTACAAATACCGTTCATAGGTGTAGGGGTATAGGGGTGTAGGGGTGTGG
>JAWQFQ010000283.1:0-10755 GCA_035967975.1 Scytonema sp. PMC 1070.18 | reverse complement strand
CCCTCCCTCTCTCCCTCCCTCCTAATCATCCCGAAACTGCGATCGCGATTTTCCCAACAGCCCGTTCGGTTTGGCTATAAGCGTGAGCTTCAGCTAATTCTTTTAGAGGGTAGGTGCGGTCAATCACAACACGGATTTTACCTGCTTCAACCATTTCCTTGAGGTAAGCTAAGTCTTGTGTGTTGGGAGACTCAAGGATAATTTTAGCTTTTTGACCGGGGAGCACAGCTGTCAAAAGACTTTGTACAATGCTTTCTGGGCTGGGGAGTGTAGTCATATAAATTCCATTGGGTTTGAGAACTTTTTTACAATTGGAAAATGACTCTTTGCCAACAGCATCGAGAATAATGTCGTACTGCACAGATTCTTTGGTAAAATCTTGTTTTGTATAGTCGATAACGCGGTCTGCTCCCAAAGACTTGACAAAATCAATGTTCTTTGTACTGCAAACTCCTGTTACCTGTGTACTCAAGGCTTTGGCAATTTGTACAGCAAAAGTCCCTACACCTCCTGAAGCGCCATTAATGAGGACGGTTTGTCCTGCTTTGATGTGAGCCAAGTTTCGCAAAGATTGCAAGGCTGTTAGCGCGGCTACAGGTAAGGAGGCTGCTTCTTCATAGGTCATGTTTGTGGGCTTAAGAGCAGCATTTTTTTCTGGAACAGCAGCATATTCTGCATAAGCTCCTCCTTTGATACCAACGTTTGCGTAAATAGCATCTCCGGGTTTAAAGTTTTTGATTTGCGAACCAACCTCAACGACATCCCCTGATAAATCAAATCCCAGAATTATGGGGAAATTATAACCTGTAACAATTTGTAACATACCCTGACGAATTTTCCAATCTGCAGGATTTACGCAACTCGCACGAACTTTGACAAGTATTTCGTTAGGTTTGATTTTTGGCTGTTCCACTTCTTCGTATTGCAGAACCTCAGGAGAACCATAACGACGTATGACAACTGCTTTCATATCTCTTTCCTTCGCGACCCTAGTTATTTAGTGAAATTGGGACAGTGTTATTTCCTCAGTGTAGCGATGCAGATAGTAGCAGGATAATAATACTTATCAATAACTATCTTCCGAAAGATTTAAATTATGCCTTAAGAGTGTCTATATCTTGTCAATAAAGTTAGTAACTTGAGGTCATAAGAGTTGATTTATAAAATCATTCTTATAATTCGTAGGGTATGTTAACCTAGTAACGCACCATTTGCAAGCGATACGTTATGGCGCTTAAGTGAATTTATTAGACAAAATCTATTTATAATAAATGCGCTCAAGGCACTTTACTACTACGATAATGCAACGTCCGAGAAAGTTAATAATTTGAGGTGACAAACGAAACTAAAACTTTTTTTGATTTATAAAAAGAATTGTAAAAAAACGATCAAAGTTTTTGTGCAATGTGGTTAGTATCTGTTTTTACTTAGAAAAAGGAATTTTTATGGTAGATATTAAGGGTACGACGGGTAACGATTATCTAGAGGGAACTCAAGATAATGATTCTATTTTTGGTTATGAAGGAGATGATTTGCTATTTGGTCTATCTGGTGACGATTTGATTGTGGGTGGTACAGGGAATAACCGGATAGATGGTGGTGAGGGAAATGATACTCTCTATGCGGGGCTGAATGAAGTACCATATGCGCCAAATTATGGAGGAAATCCAAACAGCCAAAATCTAGTGTTTGGTGGTAAAGGGAATGATCGCCTGTTTGGTTCCATAGGTCAAGATTTCCTCTTAGGTGGGAGT
The DNA here is from genome assembly GCA_035967975.1 of Scytonema sp. PMC 1070.18. Classification (GTDB taxonomy): domain Bacteria; phylum Cyanobacteriota; class Cyanobacteriia; order Cyanobacteriales; family Nostocaceae; genus Scytonema. The sequence continues at coordinate 9,001 of JAWQFQ010000283.1, read as the reverse complement.
GGAAACGATCGCCTTATCGGTCTAAATGGTAATGATTATTTGAATGGCGGTGACGGTAATGACAAGTTAGATGGTGGCTTTGGAGATGATATTCTCATTGGTGGTGATGGAGATGACAGATTATACGATGGAAGCTTTAAAATCGGTGATGGTAATGATTTCCTCTATGGTGGGAATGGAAATGATGTTCTTGATAGTGGAATGGGGAATGATACCCTGATGGGTGGTAGGGGAGATGATACTCTCACTGGTGCTGGGTATATACCCGTAGGCTCCCCTGGAGGTAGCTATGGTGTCAATGAAATAGATATTCTTATTGGTGGCGAAGGGAAAGATACATTTCGACTGGGAGGATGGGACGCAGCTGGAAAGCCAACTGTTTTTTACACGAACCCCTATGGATTTGGTAATGGTGCTAATGATTACGCTCTCATTGGTGATTTTAACCCAAATGACGACGTGATTCAGCTAGTAGGAACGGCGAGTGACTATATTTTAGGTTCTTCTCCTTCTGGCTTACCTACAGGAATAGCGATTAATTTCAAGAACCCTAAGAGTGAGTCTAATGACTTGATTGCGATCGTGCAAGGTGTTTCGGATTTAAGTCTTGAGGGTAGTTACTTTACCTTTGTTTAAAGAAACACAGGGTGCGGGGAAAATTGCGTTTCTTTGATTCATTGGAGGTGAAATCTCTACCGCTGGGGATTTCCAACAAATAAATTATCCATCTTGATCCCCCCTAGCCCCCCTTAAAAAGGGGGGAAAATACTCTAACGGTCCCCCTTTTTAAGGGGGATTTAGGGGGATATTGAATATGATTGCTACTGATGAAAGGACTTTTCAAATATCCTCTTAGAGTATTGAAAAGGAATGAAGAAGGCAGAAAGTAGTTATAATGAAGCAAAACTTTATAAATATAAAGAAAGCCTGCAAGCGCAGGCTGTAAGTGAGGGATAGCTGGATGAAATTTTAAGAGTAGCGATTTAAGTCATTTTCATATTGACAAAACAACTGTTGAGATCAAAACAGAATCAGGAAGAAACCGGGCTTGGTGACGGCTCGTGTCGCCCGTACCACAAGAGATGTTTGCAGACTTTTTGATTTGGAATTCCCTTTGCAAAAACCCAGTTGAGAGAGCAGGAGCGATCGCACCTCAAAAACCAACACCGACTGTTTGTGGATGAGCGGAGGTGATTTTTGCGGAAGACACTGGTGCAGATTGTACCATTGGCTTGTGCTTGAGAATATCGTACACTGCCTCTAGTGCAGACTCAATCGAACCTTGCAGCCATGCTGGGAAACGGGAGCAATGTTCACCTGCAAAAAACAAGGTGTTTTGTGGTCTTTGTGCTTTGAGATAGTTGATTTGACCATCCGCATCATCCCAGTGAACAGTGCATCCGCCCGCACTCCACTTGTAATTACCCCAGGCGATGGAAGCTTTGTCTACAATCATACCAGGTGTGTTCAGTTCTGGATGAATCTTACTCACAACATTTTGCACATACTCAAAGCGTTCCGACTCAGACATCATTGCCATTCGCTCCGCATCATCACCGATGGTGTAGCTAGCTAACATCACACTACCACTGTTGGGGTTAAATTTCACACTTGGGTAGTAGGTTTGACGCACACCTTCACCACTGAAGGACGCACCGCCTTTGATACCATCTTTTGACCAGAACGATTCACGTGTGTGAAACGCGACTTTAGTACCAGGACAGTAAACGGTATTGTGAATCGAATCGAGTTTGTCATCATCAAAACCGCTTAACTCCATTTTGCGAAGCACACTGAAGGGAATCGTACACAGTACATAGTCACTATTTTGGGTGTAGAGTTGTCCGTTTTCCTTCCATTCAATTTCGACTTGGTTTTGGCGAACTCGCAAAGCCACCACTTCACGATTACAGTAGATCGGGGCTTTGATCGACGCCGCTAGACGTTGAATGAGCTGATCCATTCCGCCGTGAAGTTGTAACAAATCGTGACTGGTTTCTGTGACGATATCACCGAGGAAGATATCGAGCCCTTGAGAACATTTTGCCCGAAAACTCGGATTAGCGGTTAGGAATGAGTGTAAGTCAATCGTTTCGCCGTCTTCACTGAAGAAGGGCTCTAAATCCAGTCGTTCTAATTCGTCCATTAAGTGGGAAGACAGGTCGCGGTCAAATTCCGCACGCAACTGACCTGGGGCGATAGTGTTGATGATGGTTTTTAACCAAGCTGCAAATAAGCGGGTCTTTTCACTGTAACGAGTGTCAGTTAAAATTCCTTGGTATTGGTTCTGGAGTATGCGAGGTGCATCTTTCATCCGGAAGATTTTGCCTTGCATATTCATCATGGCATTACCTTCCTCAAACACGGTCATAAATTTGCACAGCTTGTCAGATAATCCCATTTCTTCAACGTAGTGCAAAGTCAATTCGTGTTCGCTGGGAATACGCATTGCTCCGAGTTCGGCGTAAGGTGCATCGAGGGCGTCACCAAAGCGGTGTGTCCACACCCGTCCACCGATGCGAGAACTTCCTTCCATAATCTCGACTTCATGACCCAAGCGTTCTAGTTCGTATGCTGCTACTAAACCTGCAATTCCCGCACCTAAGATTGTAATGCGTTGACCAGATTGAAAGTTAGTAAATTGAAATTGTTCGCGAAGTACTTTGATATCCATGATTCCAGCTTCCCTGAAATGAAATAGTTGTCTTATCTTTGTAAGAGGCTGTGTTTCATCCGCCTCTGCTATTCCATAAGGGAAGTTCTGGTTTTTTATGCACTATCTAAAATAAGCATTCAGCTTTCAGCATTTATAGCGGTTCTCGGTTGGGTGCAATACAAGTTGGGGGGCTCTCAACCGTTCGCCCCTACATTTGATGGCGATCGCACTATATGCGATTCAACTGAAAAGCGCTATAGCTCTCAGCTTTCAGCTTTCAGCCGTTAGCCAAGAACTGAAGCTGAAAGCTGACGGCTGAGGTGCTGAACGCTTATTGTTTAAGTTCACTATCCTCACGGTTTTTTACGACTGGGTTTATTTTTTTACGGGGTTTATCTGTATCTCTCTTACTCGGAGCCCCATCCTCTTGCTTCCTTGGCTTATTCGCATTCTGTACTGTGGCTTTATCCTTCTTAGACGCTTTGAGAAATTTTGGTGCAGTGTCCCTGGGTTCTCCCAATAGCTCAGCAAAACCAAAAACATCCCGATGGGGCAAAAATTTAGCTTTGATTTCAACAAATGCAGGATGTCCTTGGTCTTTACCTGCTTTGGGATTGAATCTAAACGGTCTAACTGGCGCATCTTTCCAAAGCACGGGTAGATGGCTAGCTTTCATAAATTTAACTTTCTTTGCTGGTTCTGCCTGCTTAATATATTCCAGTCTTTCTCGGCTAAAGTTTCGGAACACAGAAATACAGGGAGTGGGACAAACAGGAATAAACTGCCATAATCCCGATAGCTTGAACTCTAGATCTTGAAGTTCCCCTGATACGGCTTCTTCTTCCCGTCCCCGGTCAAAACCAACTAGCTGAAAAGCGATCCGATGAGGTTGGTCTTTTCTTGGAAAATGAATGGCTTTGGGATAGACTACCAGCCGTTGCGTGTGTTCGCCAGTAGCTTCTATTTCTTTCTTAAGAGCTTCATAAGCTCTCTGTTTTCGGGGAGCATAGAAAAGTTGGTATTCCTTTCGTCCGATAGTGACAGTGCTTTTGTTCTCATCACTAAATTTAACCGACCCAATAATTACCCCAACAGCTTGAAATATCGCTCCAGAATCTTCTACGTTGTTTGCCTGCTCTTGTGCATCCGTTTGAAGGAGTTCTGTTTCGGATTCCGGTTGGGTCGGAGGAATAACTTCAATTTTAGTCGGCTCGTTAGGGATAGGGTCAGCAAATGACATAATAATTACTCAAAAGAACTTTGCACAGTAAAAAAACACTTCCCTTTATTATCCTTATTAAAGGCAATGTGAGAGGGTGTTCGGAAAGCAACCAATGATTTTTCAATATTCCCAACCAATTAAACACCATGAGTTGAACTTATTTAGAATAATACAAGCGAGCAACAATAAATTCTCTTGGCACGGTAATAACCTGAGCTTTTGGTTGAGCAACAGAGCACTTGCCGCTATTGGTTCTTAGTTGATGGCTGAAGTGCCGACCGCTCAAAGTATACACTAATTAGCACCACACTTAAGACGATCTAAGACATCATTTTGCTGGTGCTATGGAAACCCCAAGGGAGTTTGACGCTAATATTTATTTGCTTTTATCCTTCTGCTGTTTCGCCTGCTGTTTCGCCTTCAGGTTCAAAAGAGACAGGTTCCACTTCGGTTTCAGGCTCCACGGTAGCTTTGGGTGGAGTTTTAACTGGTTTCGGTCCTCGTGCTAAGGCTGGATTAATCGGCGGCTTGGATTCATTCTCAAATGCTCCTTTTTTACCTTTAGCCGACGAGCGGTTATCATTCCGTTTTGAGCGTTTAGGATTGGGTTCAACAGGAGGCTGAGGATCCATATTTCTGGAACCGTTATCAGCATTCTCTTGAAGCTGACGTTCCGATTTTTTGATTGGACGTTCTACCATTGTAAATTTGTGTTAATTTCCTATTATGATACGCTACTTTGGTGGTGAGCGTGCAATTTTCGTCTTTCTGGAAAAACAGGGGTGTAGGGGTGTACTCGTTGGCGGAGCCTCTCGTATAAAAGAGAACTCGTAGGGTAACGTTGCAGGCAGTTCTTGAAACAGGTGCTATAAATGCGTTTTAATCTTAAAAGAATAAGCGATGATAAAAATAATTCTGTTATTGTCTGAAATATAATGTTTGAAGATTTGTTAAAGTCCTTTCAGGAAGCTTATAGAAACTTAGAACTATTACCACTTGTAGAACAGAAAGACTTGGATAGATTTCGGGTTGATTACGGTAATGAGGTGATTGAAGAATTAGAGCAATTGGTTGAAGATAGTCCTAATGGTGATGGCAAGATTATTTTTACGGGACATCGCGGTTGTGGTAAGTCTACTCTGTTAGCTGAATTTAGCAGAAGGTTGAGCGATCGCTACTTTGTGGTTTCTTTCTCCATAGCTGACACGATAGAAATGTCAGATGTTAACCATATTAATATTCTGTTTGCGATCGCACTTAATTTAATGTCTGAAGCGGAAGCACGGCGATTAGAAATTTCTTCGTCTACTAAAGACTCTCTACATAAATGGTTTGCTACTCGCACTAAAACGGAAGAGAAAAATTTACAAGCCGAAGTTTCAGCAGAACTCACTCCTGGTTGGAATTTGCTAAAGTTAATTAGTGCTAAATTAAAAGCAGATGCTGCTGTCCGATATGAAATTAAGCAAGAGTTTGAGCGCAAAATTTCTGATTTAGTCGCTCGAATTAATGAAATTGCTGCTATTATTCAGGTGACCACAAAAAAAGATATTTTAGTTATTATTGATGATTTAGACAAACTAGAACTGGGAAGGGTAAACGAAATTTATAGAGATAATATTAAAGCTTTGTGTCTACCTAATTTTAGAATTATTTACACTATTCCTATTGCCGTCCTTCGAGATAAATTTTTACGACCCCTTATTGAAACTGAAACTAACGACCAAATCGTAGTTATGCCTGTTATAAAATTATTTGAGAAAGGCAAAAATAGGTTGCCTGATGCTCATCCTCGTAAGGAGGCAACAGATGTACTTTGTGAAATTTTAACAAAGCGAGTTTCTCAGGAACTGATAGACGCAGAAGCTGCTAATAATATTGTTTTGCAAAGTGGTGGTATTCTGCGAGAGTTAATTCGGATAGCTAACGAATGCTGTCGTATTTGTTTGCGATTGATTCGACGAAAAACAAGTCAAAAAATTATTATTAATGATGAAATTTTAGACATAGCAGTTAATAATATTCGCAACGATTTTGCTATTCCTTTAGGCAAATTAGATTACGAAATATTGCAAAAAACCTATGAACAATTTATGCCAGATGACCCTAAAGATCCAGAATTTTTAGATTTGTTACACGGGCTGTATGTTCTAGAGTATCGCAATCGTCAAAACTGGTACGATGTTCATCCCATCGTTGTAGAATTATTGAGAGAACAGGGGTTAATAAATGGAACTTAGAGAACCTCAAACCTCCTCCTCAAGTGAAGAGAGAGACGAAACAGACTTGGAGACGACACAGGAACAATTTTTAAATCTAGATGAGCCAAATCAAGACGCTTATGACGATTTAATTGTTAGTATTGAAGCAAAAAAACAGGGATTAAACCTGTTAATTGCAGTTTGTGATGATGCAGAGTTGCGCGATCGCATTATTGCCGAATACGAAAACGAACTACAACCCTGCTTCCGTTGCTACCGGGTAACACTAGCACGGGGTGAACCGAGTCTCAAAGCTGCGATTAATAAACTAGTACAACAAGAAGAATACCTCCGTCAGTATAATCCTGCGGTTATCACTGTGACAGGTGCTGAACAACTTTATTTTCTTAAATTAGGGAACGAACGTTCAGAACAAGAGATTTTCTTTGGGTATTTGCAGTGGACAAGGGAAGCATTGCGAGACTTTCCCTATGCAATTGTCCTATGGGTGACTAACCAAATTCTCGTCAACTTGAGTCAAAAATCTCCAGATTTTTGGAGTTGGCGTAATGGTGTTTTCCGATTTGTTTCTAAAAAAACAAATGCTGTTTTTAATGAAGAACACAAATCCATCCGCTTTGTCTTGAGCAATGTTGAATTAGTCAATACTAATGATAATAACTCCTACTTCTTACCTATAAAAGATTTACAAGAGTTAATCCAGCAAATTGAGCAAAGAGGGGAAAAAAATTCTAGCTTAGCTACTTTATATTCAAGGTTAGGAGAAATTTATAAAAGAAGGTTAGAGCGGGGTGAAGCTCAAGATTATAGAAAAGAACAAGATTTGGCAATTGAATATTTCATGAAAGCGGCTGAACTGCAACAAGAGCTTGGTTTGGAGAGAAATTTACCAACAGCTTTCCATAATATCGCCTTACTTTACTACGCTCAGGGACGTTACACTGAAGCTGAAGCATTGTACAAAGAAGCTTTAGAGTTGAGGAAACGCTTATTCGGAGAGGAAAATTTGGATGTTGCACAAAACCTTAATGACTTGGCAGAACTCTATCAAGACCAAGGACGTTTTCAAGAAGCAGAACTGCTTTACCAACAGGCTTTAGAACTGAGAAAACGTTTGTTAGGAAATAATCATCCCGATTTTGCCATTAGCTTGGGTAACTTGGCAGAGTTATACCGTTCCATTGGACGCTATACTCAAGCTGAGCCTCTCTACTTGCAAGCTTTAGAACTCACAAAACGCTTGTTAGGAGACAACCATCCTAATTTTGCCCTTCTCTTAAATAATGTAGCATTATTATACTATTCTCAAGGACGCTATGGCGAAGCTGAACTTTTGTCTCAACAAGCAATAGAAATAGATAAGCGTTCGTTAGGAGAGGAGAACCCTGGTTTTGCTACAGACCTTCATAATTTGGCATTGATCTACCGTGCTCAAGGACGCTATCAAGAAGCAGAATTATTGTTCCTACAAGCTTTGAATCTTAAGCAGCGTTTATTACCTAAGGAGCATCCGCTTGTAGCAGATACCATTTACGCTTTAGGTAATATGTATAGACAACAGGGGCGATATAATGAGGCAGAACCCTTATGTGTAAAAGCTCTAGAACTTGATAAACGTCTGTTAGGAGATAACCATCCAAATGTCGCTGAAAGTCTATACAACTTGGCAGAACTTTACCGTTGTACGCAACGTTTTACTGAAGCTGAAGCGCTCTATCAGCAAGCTTTAGGAATTCGTGAGCAAGTCTTTGGTGTCAGTCATCCTAAGACTGTCACTGTACGTAAAAGTATTGAAGAACTTCGCTCCAAAATATTAAAGCAGTAAAGTTCTCTTTCTTTTTCTTTCAGTAACTACCGATTCAATACTGCAAGGGATAGGGAAAATTAGAAACCCGGTTTCGCAGTAGTTACCGGGTTTCTGGCGAGTTTGTGGCAGCATTAAAAGCTTACATCTTGCCTTTTTCCATCACTTCCTTAAGGTGGTGACGGATTTCCTGGGCTAATTCAATATCATTCTGCCGTAACTTTTGGAAAAGTTCTACACAGGGCTGAGAACCAGCTTGCTTTGCATCGTTGATGTAGGTGTCGTAAGCTTTGATTGCTTCAGCTTTGTTGTGCAACACAGTCAGGAAGTCGTACTCAAGGTTGCTCACGGGATTTTGAGTTGAAGTTTGAACCATAATTTTGCCCTCCTTTAGGTTTCTTATTCTCTTTTACTCACCTTAGAAAAGGTATTCATCTATCTAGAAGGGTATGCGTATTCACGGACTCTAGTTATGCGATTTCCTTGTAACGATGAGATTGCTGGAATTCACACTCGGTTTCAAAGAATTCACTGTCACTATGTTTAATAGGACAAAATTTGGTGTTAGCACTGATGCAATCCATATGTGGTGTCTTAGCACAAACTATCAGCATTCCACCTAGTACGAGCAACAAGCCGCAAATTGATGCTGTTTGAATCCAAGAAATTTCCAATATACCATGAACAACGACTTCCCGCAGTAAAGAGACTATTGTTACCTCTACTGCTACTCCAACAGCAATGCTGTGCTCTTGCAGGTAGACCATAAGTAATCGAAATAATTCAACCAAAATCAAGATAAACAGTATTTTGGCGGTTACTTGTTGATAATCCAGTGGCTGCATGAGGGCGGTAAATATCCCCCACAACTGAATAAGCATGAAGGCGAATAAGCCAAAGCATAGAAGAATCACAATCAGGTCTTGGAACGCTTCCATGTTGCGAACTATCCAGTGTCGGTCAAGCCAGCGATTGGAAAATAGGAATTGACTTTTGGAGCGCTTTTTCACGTGCATGTTGATTCCAATGGGTTAACTTCAAACCACACCAGCCAGTTCTGAGAAAATTAGGGGTGTAGGGGTGTAGGGGTGTAGGGG
>JAWQFQ010000282.1:0-10852 GCA_035967975.1 Scytonema sp. PMC 1070.18 | reverse complement strand
TACGTGTTAGACCCAAACCCCACGTTACGGAGTCCTATCTCAAGCTTGTGCGATTACTCGCCATTATTTTTTAGCTCCCAAAGTCTTTGTTACCGAAGAGTCGTTAGACATCTATACGCGCCGTTAAGCTTATACGTTGGTAACTTACCTTAATTAACGAGTGCTTTATTTATTGTAACATAATCACATGAATTGAAGCCGTTGGGAATTAGGCCGTGTCCGCCTTCATCCACGAACTAAAGTTGCGTGGCTTTCGTCGTCCCGATTGTTTTTAGGTAACTAATACAATATCTCGGTCAGCCAACGCTGCTTCTGAAGTTGCGTACTGCACTTGCTCGGGCTCTAGGCAGAAATCTGTCCCTGTGAGGCTCGTAATTCGCAAACCATTTTCTTGAATCTCTTGTGCCAGTTTTTCCCGTCCTACTAAGATTGTATCAATTCCTGTATGGATTAAATGTGAACCAATATAAGTACCGATGCTTCCCGCACCCATTATGCCGAATTTGATTTCCTTTGCAGTCATATTTTATATTTTTAGAAATATTGATATGATTAGTACTTAACCACATTGATTTTGATGGGTAAATAAAAAACCGCATTCGCGAAGCGTCTCGAAGAGAAGACGCGAAGATCGCAAAGGAAGAGGAAAAGGGGATGAGCCTGAACATCGTTTTACCTATCAGAATTTATGTGGTGTAGTACTAGTAGGGATTAGTCATTTGCATAACTTTGGACAAATGACTAATGACAGTGACAATTATTTACTGATTCGCTCCCAAGGTGCGAAGGCGTTTTTGCTACCGCGCAGTGCAGGAGCTAGTTTTGGATAGTGGCGTAACAGAACACTAATCATAGTGTTGTTGGCAATCCAATCTAAACCCTCTGGGGTATAGACTTCTGGTGTATAGTCAATGGTGAAGAAGCGATCGCTATTGAGACGACGGGAAGCCATGACAATGAAGATGCGGAAAGCAGTATCGCTAAATCCGAATCCTTTGGGGGGTTCTTCGGCGAATAGACCAACCATTAAATCTACATCGTCAATGTTACCGTTATACGCTAACTTAATCTTGTCAGCAAGTTCAGGGTCAGGTGTTAGTTCGCTGAAAGACTTAATTCTTGGTAGACGTAGCAGTTCACGGAAGTCGTTGTAACGAGGCACACCCCGCTCGCGATCGCGAAGAATTTCTACTGCTGCTAGGTCGAAAATTTTACCATCTGGTCTGGGGATGGTACGTAAGAAATTGGGATAGTTCTTGAGAGTAATGGCTCCAGGATGGGTAATACCGAGGGAGTAAAACAGGTCACTGGTGTCGATTTGTTCCATAATCTCACGCGCACCCTGTCCTACAGCTTCCCCTAGTGTCGTTTCGCTCAGTAGCCCATCGGTTTCCACAGAGTGGAAGGTGAAAAGGTCGGGTAGTAGCGTGTGCATACGGTAGACTGATACGAATTCCTCTGTCAACGAGTAAGGAACGTCAAAGTGATTCGTGATGGAGCCAGGAATACCACTGATACTTTCACTCTTACTGACGCGACCGACGAGTTTCGTGATTTTCTCGCCCACCAGTCCCCACCAGTTGGCATTCATTGCAATTTGTAAAGCTGGGTGTCCGAGGATAGCTGTAGTCCATTCTACGGTATGAATCTTGGCAATTAAAGCAGTATTGATCAGGCGAGCCTTGTTAAAGAGTTGGTCGTCAGTCCATGTTGGATAGTGGGACTTGAGGCGATCGCAAATGGCATTATGCTCTAGAGTAAACAGCAGGTGCATCAATCCTAATCCTAACCACCAATTTTCACTGACACCAGCTTTCTCAACGCCATCGACACTGCTCCGTGGACCTTGCAAATCGTTTTTGTCTGCTAGTGGAAGCAGTCCCCGCTCGTCAACAAGCAGCTTTCCATCTTGATGAGAGCGCATTTTGTGTTGACTCTTTAAATCTCGTCCGTAGATTTGCGACCCGTCCCACCAAGGACTCTCGCGGTTTAAGTAGGCGACTGGATGACCCTTTGGATCTGCTGCATGGGTGGGGTCTGCATAAGTACGAGGTACCTGCATGGGACTGTATTCTTTGGGCCAATCGTCATTCTCATCAATAGGAATCTCAAAGGGGGGTTTTGTATCAGTTATGGTGTGGAAGAACCAGTCGTGGGTCATGAACTGAATCCAACCTGCAGCTAGGATGTTGAGCGTGGTTGCTGGCTTAAAGTTGTCTCGAGTCATGAGTTCCCGCGCAATCATGCGGGGGTTAGGTGTCATAATCCGCTCGTCGTCAGGGCGCTCGACGCGGTCTAAGGGGATATTACGACCTAAACGTCTATTAGCACGACCCATATCCGGGTCACTGAGGTCGTTGTACGAGCCGTCTGGTGAGCGGTTCGTTAAGTACTCTACTGGACACCTGGCGGGAAGGGGGTTTGCGCGGGAAGCTTCGGTTTCTGTATCGTAAAGATTTTTCTCGCGCAAAGCGGTGCGAAGTTGGGCGAGGCTGAGGACACCGAGCCACGCAGGCAGTTTGTCCCACCTGATGAACCGATTTACTATAGCAAAGACTCCCTCAATAGCACGGGTAAGTAGCGATCGCGGTGGTACAGGGATTTGACGCTTGAGCCGGAAATCCTCGCTTGCCATGTAAACTGGCTTGCGTCCCCTGTTAAGCTGACCAAGGGGGCGAAATGTCTCCGCGCCGTTCCAAGGATTAAAAGCAGTTTGCTGAATCATTGCCTCACTATCAGTCCCTTGTTGACTCAAGTCCTGCTGCGGCAAAATCAATTGTGCAATTCTAAATGGTGGTGAAACTGACTCCTGCCAACGGGTGGCTCCGTCCTCAATTGGCGTCTTCTTCTCGTCCACGAAAAGCTGAGCCATGATATCATAGGTAATTAGACTCTTTTTAAGACGCTCGACTAACTCCTGTCGCAAGTAATTGTCGCTCTTGCCAGGAGATGTTTGGGGTGTACCAGCAGCTGGTTGAGCATGAAATTGGAGAGCAGCTTGACCAAGTAAGAAGGGTCCGCGACTCCAGTAGGTTTCGGTAGCCAAACTTCCAACTTTGCGAGCAGAGTTGGTGATGATGTTAGTGAGCATCCGAATTGTTTCCCCTAGACCAATAGAGAAGATAAGGCGTACAGGGAGGAGAAATGAGGGTTTTTTGCTAGCAGCCTTGGCGAACTCCATAAACTGGTAGACATTTCGTGCGTGGGATACCGGCGCATTTGTCATGAGGAAGTCGTTGATTTGCTCGTCACCCTGCTCGTCTGTGGAGAACACGCGAATGGCTAGTCCGCGCAAGTCTTTCTTGGTGTCCGGCTGCACAAGTCCTGAAGCGTTGGATAAACGTACGTGTGCTTTATAAGTTTTACCGGGTTGGAAAATACCGTGCTGCAAATGCTGGGGAATGTCTGGGTCAATTTTAAACTCTGCATTTGTAATCCCAGCTTGAATTTTCGCGTGCAGAGCGCGTTGGATTGCTTTTCCTCCTGATTTCTCAAGATTGCGCTGTTGTACTATTTGAATATCATTTGCGTACTGTCTGAGTAGTTGAGCTTCAATTTCTGGACTACCGCCCTCAAAAATTTCTTTCCAACCTTCTCCAGTGAGAGTTGTAGTACTATTTGTCGGTGTTCTGGGGTTAGTTATAGTCATATTTATTGTTACCTTACAAAACTACGAGATTCATTGCTGATTTACTCTGAATAAAACTCACGCAAAGGCGCTAAGAGGCGGATTTGAACTTAGTTGCTGGATTACCTGTGAGGATTGGTCCTGAGAAAGAGGCGTGAATCCAACCACCTAGCCCCATTGATTGCAACACGAGCATGAGATTTTGCAGTAAAAGAGGTGCTTCTAATGGCGCACGCATTCCTTCAAGTAAGCCTAGAGGAATCTTCATGTCCTTATTTAAATACCCAGAGCGTACCCATAATGTTATTCCCCTGTTCGTCTTGAAAGGGTCGATCTGGCGTTGTCCGTCCTGTTATACCTGTTGCTGCTATTAACACAGCTTCTTCTAAGGGGTCAAGGGGCTGGGGTTCTTGGTTGGAGGTATATGTCAGTGGACCTGCACGCACAACTTTAATTCCTTTACTCATCCGACGTGTTCTCCGCTCAAAAAGCGCCTTAAACAAGGGATACTGGAGCGCGTACTCAAGCCCAGGATGTGTTGTTTTCATCAAAAAATCTCCGGTAAACGTAGAAACCGTGTGACGCCAAGAAAATCTAATCTGAAATAGATTTCCATCACACCATCTTGTGCAGTTGAAATGTGGTACTCTTCAATTTTCTTGTGGTACAGGCGTCTCGCCCGTCAGGACCTGCAGCGGACGAGGACGCTCACCCCCACAAGATAATTACTCCTTTTCCACCAGAAGATTACTTATGTAAACACCGCTCCAGGCGCAGAGGACACAGAGGTATAGGTATGGCGATGCCTACGTGTGACTCAGCAATTAACTGATGAGGAAATCATCAAAAAACAAGAACGACTTTTAAAACTCGAACAGAACTGCTCGACTGGTAGACTTGGGAAACCTGACGAGCAAAAGCAAAAGATTGATGCACTGTTAGCTGAGGCTAAAGCTAGGAAGCACAAGGCTAAAAATAATGGCGAAACTCAATGTCTTTGAATGAGGATGACTCCAATAAGTAATAACGCCGTTCCCAAAACACGAGACGTGCTCAGAGAAATTTGGTTAACACCAAATGCGCCCGTAGTATCCAAGATGAGTGCTGCAACCATCTGTCCGACAATCGCTAAAGAAAAAACCGCCGCCGCACCTAATTTTGGGATCGCGATTAGGGACGCCACAAGGTAGTAGGCGGCAAAAACCCCTCCGAACCAAGCCCATTTTGGAACGGAATTAAACGCGGGGATAGAACCGTGGTTAGTTGCTCCGGTAGCCCACAATAGAGAGAGTGAAACAAGAGTTACGGACACTGAGATTATCGTGGTGAGAACCGCAGAGCCCGTTGCGGTTCTTAAACGTGCATTCCACGCCATCTGAATTGTCAGCCCCGCTCCGCCGAGGGCAACCATAAGCAAGAGAACTAGTCTTGTAAACATGATACTGAAAAAGAGCGATGCGAAAAATAATACGCCTGTCAGTATAATTCGCCGAGCGCAATCTTTTGCTGAAAACATAACTAGCGGGTACGTCCAATAACCTCACCGCACTTAGGAACCTATCGTTAGTAGATTTCACATCCCCCTAAATCCCCCTTTTTAAGGGGGACTTTCAGAAATTTTCCCCCCTTTTTAAGGGGGGCTAGGGGGGATCAACCAGTGCTTGAAATTACAGCCAACCACTTTTCAAACATCCTCTCAAATACATTGTTAAAGATAATAGGACTGCTATACTTATTTAATAATAAAAAAAATGATGAAAATCAGTGAAAACAGATATTCTTTTCTACAAACTAATTCAATAACTACCGATAATATTCTTTGAACTTATTGGGAAACCGCAAACAAACCCCAACATCTACGAATTTACTGCTCTGGAAATCAAACAACAATCCTTTCGCTTAGATGGTCTATTTTCTACAATTGAAGGATTTGAAAACGAACCTATATGCTTTGTAGAATTTCAGACCTATACAGACGAGGAATTTTATGAAAGACTTTTTGGGGAAATATTCGTTTACTTCCGCCAATACCAACCTCCTAATTCCAACTGGTATGCAATTGTGATTTATGGTAGACGCAGCCATGAGACACCTCCTCACCCTCGCTATCAAACATTGATGCAAAATCATGTACATTGTATTTACTTAAATGAACTAGACGCTGATGACGAGTCCTTGGGAGTGGGAATTACTAAATTATTTGTAGAAACTCCAAAAAAAACTACTTCCTCTGCTCAAAAACTTATCAATCAGGTAAAAGAAGAGTTATCTGATGAACGGACTCGCGAGAAAATGCTAGCATTTATCCAAGCGATCGTTTTTTATAAGTTTTCAAATCTGAGTATGGAAGAAATTGAAGCTATGCTTGACTTAAGCGAATTTAAGAAAAGTCGATTGTACCAAAGTATGTTGAAAAAAACTAAGTTAGATGTTGTACCAATTTTACTAGCAACCGGATTAAGTATTCAGCAAGTTGCTAAACGTCTAGAACTTGATGTGGAAGAGGTCAGAAAAGTTGCACAACAGCAGTAAACAACTAGTTAAGGGACTTCCAAAAAATAAAATCATCACCTAATAAGAATGATAACCGTTGTATGGGCAGGGAGTGAATAAGATTAAGTTCATAGGTAGTTGGCTTATTGCCCCTACAAAATGCTTGAAGGGCGGCTTGTGTGACATTATACCACTTCTTGGACGTAAGTTACCCGTAGCATTTTACAGTATCTGATTCCGTTACACTCAGAGACGCCTTACATACTATTTATACAAATCGGATGTCACCAAACCTGCCTGCAATCATATCCTACCGCAGGCTCCATTTTCATTCAGGCGAAAAATAGTGAGTTTAGCAGCCTTATTGGTATATTGATCGCGAACTTGTTGTAGCAAACCTTCCAGTTTCAAGTCCAAAAGGTAGTTTTCGTTATCCGCATCAATGGCAATAAACCAGTTGTAATGGTTTTTAATGAGTTGGGGACGAATGCGTTCAAAAATAGCACGACACTGCATACCAAGTTCACGACGTTGCGCTTTACGGTGATGTAATTCTTCGGGTGTTACCGTAGTCGGCAGTATCCGTGTTCGACGTGGCTGGGATAGCTGAGTCATACTGCATAAAAGCGATTGAGGGCATCATTTGAATTATATAGTAATCATCGCCAATTGGGGCAGCAGTTGCCATTCGGGCGATCGCAATTTCAGATGATGGAAAAGACTCTATCCTTTTGTGAATAAAGCATCATTATTGATTCCTCTTACACGTAGTTGTGATTTTGACATTCATTTTGTCTTGGTGCAAGATGTGAGAAAAAAATGAAAATAATATGACTCCATAAATGCGTAAGTTAGCTTTACTTCCTTCTATATGTACAGTAGAGAAAACTAAAGGTTGCATCAGAACACACTTATGTTTAAACGTGTCTTTTTAAAAAATCTTCGTTTGGAAACACTAGCCCCTGGAATTGCAGTAGCATTACTAAGCCTTTCATCACCCTTGCTTATCAGTAATACTGGTTGGGCACAAACTAATACAGTTAACGTTAACATTACCCAGCAAAAGCAAGAGGATATTCAAAAAGATTTAAGCTTTATTGATGACTTGATCAAACGTGGTGCGATCGACAATGTTGAAGAGCTTATTAAGTATCTGACACCGCAAAAGAATAAAGAAGTACGTATCCGTGCTATGAATGGGCTGAGGGGTGTTGGTACAGGGGCTGAGGCTGCGTTACCCGCTCTCAAAAAAATACTTCAAGAACGAAATGCAGATAGGGAAGTACGACTTACATCAATTGCGACAATCAGAAGCATTGATGCCAAGGAGGCAATTCCAGAACTTATCAGTGTAATTGATGACCCTGATGCTACGGTTAGTTCTGCTGCGATCGAAGCACTGGTATCTGTAAGGGAATCTGCTACAGATGTGGTTCCTAAGTTACTCGAAATACTGCAAGATAAAAATCTCAAAGATTTAAGCCAACGTGTTAGCGCTGCTGAAGCTTTGGGACTTATTGCAGCAGGACGAATTGCGCGCGAAGAACCAAAGGTTATCTCTGTCCTTATACAAGCACTTGACGATCCAGCTTGGTCAGTACGTAACAGTGCCACTGTGGCGCTAAGAGAACTTAGGACAAGGGGGAATGCGGATATCTCATCTGCTGTACCCAAACTCCAAAAACAGCTTAAAGACAAGAATTATACCTTACGTAAGAACGCTATTTGGACTTTAGGAAGTGTTGGATTTCAAGCAAAAGAAACAGTGCCTGACTTGATTAAGTCTTTAGAGGATGAGAATTTAGAAATTAAAGTAGTTGTTGCAGAATCTCTTGTCAACATATCTCATAAAATCGAGGAGGAAAACGCGAAAGAAAAGGGGGAAAAGAAGATAAGCCCAGAAACAGAAAAAACTTTGTATGCCTTGGTAAAAGCTATTGAAAATACCGTGAAGCAAGGAAAAACATCATGGTTCCCTGAAGAAGCAATCGAGGACATGGTGAGACTTGGTATAAGCATTGGCTCTCAAGCAGATGAGGTAAACCTAAAGGATTTGGAAAAAGTCATTTCAGAATTTGAGGAGGTTTTAAAAATCACAGAAAATATCGAAGATTCGGAGCTTAAATCTGCTAGAGATAGTCTTAAACAACAGATTGATTTACTCAAAAGCAAAAAAACAGAACGCCAGTTTATTAATGGAATTATCAAAAATCCTTCTGTTTGGATACTTTTAGTTTATTTAGTTTCCCTTTTTGGGATGTTTTGGCTACGTCCATTATGGCTACTGAAATTGGAAAACACCTTAAAACCCTTGTCTTTCAAAATCCCTTATTTAGATAAGGAAGTATCTTTGACTGCGTTGCTTTTAATGCTGGTAAAACAGCCTAGAGTACTAGATGCTTGGGTAGAGGAGTATATCAAATCCGTTCGAGAGGAGTTCCAGAAAAAGGATACAGTTAGCAATAGAAATGTCTATATTCCCGTTCCTGCAAAAATCAATGATAAAACAATAGCCCAAATGAGTGGCAAAGATTTATACTCTGTTTTTACAAAACAGCGAGATTGTGTACTTATTCAGGGCGAAGGCGGAGTTGGTAAGACAAGTCTTGCTTGTCAAATTGCTAGTTGGGCAATGTCAGACTCGGAAAAAGAACGCTTGTGCAAACACCGTATGATACCAGTGCTGATTGAAGAAGATTTGGACTTGCAAATTATGCAGGGTAGACAAGCAGTAAATGTACAAGTATCGGATATACAAGCTATGCAAAAGATCGGCAAACAAGCTTTGTTAGATGCTATCCGAGGACAATTGCAGGACTTGACCAACGAGCAAGAACCGATTTCTGAAGAGTTACTAGAACGCCTCCTCAGACAACGACGGCTCTTGGTGATTGTAGACCACTTCTCGGAAATGAGTGAAACTACTCGTAAGGCAATTCGCCCTGAGTCTCCAGATTTTCCCGTAAATGCATTAATTATTACCTCACGCTTTAATGAAACTTTAGGTCATGTAACCAAAACCACTATCAAGCCTCTACGTATAGAAGGCAATCGTTTATCCTCTTTTATGGAAGCCTATTTAACTCAGCAAGGTAAACGCGACCTATTTACCGATGCAGAATTTTTTGATGCTTGCCGACGTCTCTCGCAAATGGTAGGTAATCGTAATATCACTGCATTACTGGCAAAACTTTATGCAGATCAGCTAGTTGCTACCAGGGTAGAGGAAGTCAAAGAGTCACCGTTGCAGACACCCAGTAACATTCCCGATTTGATGCTCTGGTATCTCAACGAACTTAACCGTAGTGTTACTGGAGATGATAAGTTAGGCGATCGTACCGTTCAACAAGATACCAAAATCCTTGCTTGGGTATGCCTTCAGAAAACTTTTCGACCGGGAACTATCAAGCGTGAGGTAGCCCTAGCCGCTCTTGGTGGCGATGATGCTGAAAATCGTCTTAAGTATTTAGAAGAACGCTTGCACCTCATTCAAACAATTGGCCCAGCCCAAGACCAAATACGTTTTGCTCTTGACCCCTTGGCGGAATATTTGGCTGCATTGCACGTGATGGAGCGTTTTAGACACAATGAGCAACTTTGGCAGCAGTTTAAACAAAAAGCTACCAGTTTTTCAGAAGGACCAGACTCCATCAAAGGTTTCCTTTTAGCATTGCATGACTGCTTAGTTGCCCAGCGCTTAGAAACAAGTATGCGCGATTTTTTAGAAGAGAGTTTAGGGGAGCAAACTCATTTATTGCCAGTAGCTATGGCAGATTAAGAACTTCTAATTAGGAACCGTGCAAGAATAACTTACCTGATAAGTTGAAGGCGATCGCTATAAGGGATATTATATCCCTTTTTTGGCAGGGCTGAAACTCTTGTTTTTACTAGGTTCTCGAAGGTTTGTGATTTACCAAAGGTACCTGAATCGAAATGCAAAAAGACCGGATGATGTGCCACAATCATCGGTCTTAGTTTTTGTTTTAGAACAAAAAATTCCAATAATCATCTTTTTGAGAGTTCCACTCGCTATGCAACTTCTAAACGCACACATAACTTTACAACTTGTTCCAAAATTTAGTAAACCTCGGCATATCTCCACGTACTTCTGCCTTCTTTAAATGTTCTTCAAATTACCAGTGTTTTTTCTGCCATTTATATAAAGTTTTAGTAAAACAATCTACAATAATGGGGAAACCCTCGACTTTAATGATATCTGTAAGTTACACAGTATTTATTACGTAGGTTGTTACTAATACTACTCTGTGAAGAAAAATAAGCGATCGCATTCAATACCTGCTCCTGACGCTCATTACACACAAACTTGTCACCAGAGTCTTTTTAACCCGCAATTCCTCGTACACTGCTGCAAGTTAGAGATAAGCTAAACCAGATTGAGTGAACTGTGATACATATCCTATACAGTAAGGCGTTGATATTTTATTCTACAAACAAACCCTCGGTAGTGCGGTCAAAAAGAAAACCATTAACGAGCAATAAATGCGGTTGTTACCGTTCCTTTACCGGACACCCCAAGCGCACGGCTAAATTCTGACAATGTTGCGTTACTTGGGGCTAGAAACTGTAACTTCATTGTTGGACAAAGCTGTCCAAGGCTGAGTGTCTGTCAAAGTAATAACGGTTTGAAATATTTTGTGATACAAGCTATAATACTACAATCTACCTACTTCCGAGTCCGCCTAGCCCTTTGGGAAAGCACGTTCGGTCGCA
>JAWQFQ010000281.1:0-10916 GCA_035967975.1 Scytonema sp. PMC 1070.18 | reverse complement strand
GTTATAAAGTATATATTAATACGAATAAAAAAATATAGACTGTAGTGGTTTAGCAACCTCAAATACGCAATCTTACTTTTATCAGACCATCTTGCCATTATCTAGAAATCTTAATCTTGAAGCTCAGTGTTTTGAGCTTCAAGATGAGAAACAATAACGATAAGTATCTTACCCTTCTTGAACAAATTCGCTGGGGCGCAAAGCCTAAGTGTCCTTACTGCGAATCAACAAATGCAACAGCATATAAGGAGAAACGGAGATACCACTGTAATACTTGTTATACTTCGTACAGTGTTACCGTCGGTACGCTATTTCATAAAACTCATGTCAGCTTGGAAAAATGGTTTTTGGCAATTCGCCTTATCCTAAATTCGCCAGAAGGTATCAGTGTCCGTAAACTGGCAAAAGTTGTCGGAGTCAACAAGAATACTGCTTGCTATATGATTGAGCGTGTCCACAAAGCTGCATCTGAAGAGGGGGAACTCATACAAAAGCTTGTAAATATTCATCTCCCTAATTAACAGGGAGTTTACTGTACAAAAAAGACCCCATGATATGGGGTCTTTTTCAATGCTCTTAAATAAATCCCATTTGACTGCTCGTTTGATAGCTTCCTCAATTTAGGGCGAGTTCGGTACAGGTAAGACTTGGTTTGCCTTTCATTACGCTTGAACTGCACTATAACGTTATCGTGATGCCCAAAAACAAGCAAAAGAAGAACTGGCTTTGCTCAATGCCGAACTGCAAGCCTCAACAGCTAATCTTACGGGTGAAACGCCGCAGCTTGAAGTCTTGGAACTGGAGAAATTCAACGACGGGCAAATTCGGCAGGTGTTGGACTTTTAGTCACCTTTAAGAGCAGGCGATCGCTGTGGAGGCGGGCGCGGAGCGCCATCGCGTCACAATTCCAGGTGGAATTAATGATTTTTCTGCCTTCATAGGAAGGAACGGGCGAGGACGCCCTGACCACAAGATTGGATAATTTATTTCTTGGAAATCCCTAACTGAGTAGTATACTGTTCCAATTTACATAGGTTAATATAGGTTGGGGGAGTAAAAGATCGCGCTATACTTTATTATTGTGCAACCTTTATTTTAGTACTATTGTATTAAACTAAAAAAGTTAGTATATTATACTGAGAGGCGAGATGAAAGCAGAGCTTCTCAAGAGATTGTTTAAAGCGATCGCTCTTTCGGATCGAGAGGCGATTAATAAGCTCACACAACTAGTGATTGAAGAAGAGCGTAGCAAGGGACACACACTCTTAGCTGACCAGTTAGAGAATATTACTAAAAAGAGTCAGAAAGAAAAGTCAGAAGAGCGCAGCCAACCCGCGCCATCGGTATCAGAACCTCCAGCTCTCAGCGAACTGCCAAGCAGTAAACGGTTCAATCTTCCCCTAGTCAGTGTCATACCCAGGGAAAAACTGCGGCATCACATGATATTGCCAGAAAATGTTGAAAAACGTTTTCGCCGAATAGAGCGTGAGTATGCAGCAAGAGATAGGCTTGGTCATTATGGGCTGCGCTACAGGCAAAAAATTCTGCTGTATGGTCCCCCTGGCTGTGGAAAGACCCTAGGGGCAGAGCGTTTGGCTTGGAATACAGGTTTACCACTCCTCAAAGTTAAATTTGATGCAATGGTGTCGTCTTTTTTAGGCGAAACTGCCAGTAATTTGAGACTTGTATTTGAGGACGCTTCAAAAAATCCTTGTTTGTTGTTTTTGGATGAATGTGACTCAATCGCTAAATCAAGGGAAGATTTTCAAGAAGTTGGAGAAATCAAGCGAGTGGTGAACACATTTCTCCAGATATTAGATGAATATCAGCCCACCTCTGGTCTTTTAGTAGCAGCTACAAACCTCAATAAATATCTTGATACTGCTCTCTGGAGACGATTTGATGACTTGATAGAAGTACCAAAACCCGGAGAAGACGAGCTAGAATTTATACTAAAAGAAACACTATCTGCAATTGAAGTAGGATCTATCAACTGGTCTGCGATCGTTGAGCAGATGAGAGATTTTTCTGCTGCTCAAGCTGTGAGGGTTGCACAAGATGCGGCTAAACGAGCAATCCTTGAGCGAGAGGAGCTAGTCATTCAGGAACACTTAGAAGAAGCTATAGCAGAAATCAAAGTTACCTGAAGTTAATTTTTGGTGTGTCTGGAGAACTAAATGGTTGAACGCTGGAAGAGGTTTCCGCATATTCAGTTAAAGCTAACAACAGCAGGTACTGCTTCATTATCAGGGGGCGGGGAAAAGAGTCCTCAAACAATTAGTAACTTGAGTAATCGCCAAGGACATGGCAAGCGGCTGAAGAATTCAGTAGACTCCTTAATCTCTTATTGGCAAGATAATCAAAAAAAAAGAGATGAAGAAGAAAAACCGTCACTTCCTGATGCTTTACCATTTATCTTAAAGATTGACCCTTCTGTTTTCGACCCAGCAAGCTTGAAAACATATGGTATTGAGTTAATTGCAGAATTAGAAGATGGATATATTATTGGTGCTTCTGCCGATATAGAACTGACTGAACTACAAAAAAAGATAGAAAAATTTATTAATAATAAGCCACGTAGTGGCAAGCTGGCAGAGATATGGGAACTTCTTGATGGAACTAGGCGACCGGAATATATTCTTTCCCCAGAATTAATGGAGCATTGGCATCAAGTCAAAGATGAGCAGATATATACAGTTGATATAGGTATTGCGTGTGTAGGTATTAAGTCCAAATTGCCCGATTATCCAAAACAAGAGACTCATGAAAGTGATGAGCATTTTAGCAACCGAGTTAATCGTTGGATTAATAATCGTAATTTAACCTATGAAGAATGGGATGATTTAGCCTTTGAAAGACAACAAGAGTTTACAGAATTTATTGAGGCTTATGATGGAAGAATTGTTAGCTCTTTTATAGAGGGAGTTATCCCTAATTCCGCGAAATTACCTGATAGCTTTTCCTGTCGCATTCAAATATTAGGCAAGGGATTAAAGGATTTAGTTCTCAACTTTCCTTATATTTTTGATGTCAGCGAACCAGATGAGTTTTCTGAAATTTTGCAGCAACCAGGATTATCTGATATTGATGTTCCACCTTTTCAACTAGAACCACCAGAATCAAATGCTCCTAAGGTATGTGTTATAGACAGTGGTATTCAAGAAAGGCATTCTCTGATTAAAGCAGCAATTGATTCACAAAATTCCAGATGTTGGGTACCAGGGGAGACTAATAACACTGTGGATCTTGTTAAAGGTGGTGGACACGGAACAAGAGTAGCCGGAGCCATTCTTTACCCAAGAATTGTACCGCGCAGTGGTAAAGAAAAAGCTGTTTGTTGGATTCAAAATGCTAGAATTCTCGATGCTGATTGTAAACTACCTGAACAGCTATTTCCACCAAATATACTAGGTGATATTGTCGATTTTTATTATAAGGTAACACAAACTAAAATTTTTAATCATTCCATAAACGCAGCTGCGCCCTTCCGCAACCGATATATGAGCGCTTGGGCATCGGCTATCGATAATCTGACATGGGCAAACGATATTCTCTTTATTGTTTCAGCAGGTAATCTACCCATAACTTCTTATGAAAAAAGACCCATTACAAGAGGAACTGTTACAGATTATCTTTTAGCCAATCGCCTATGCCCAGATTATCTGTTAGAAGATGCATGTAGAATTGCTAATCCTGCACAAAGTTTTCAAGCTCTAACAGTTGGCTCAATCGCTCTAAGTTCTTATCATGCACCACCTTATTCTTCTATTTCACAGAAGGATAAACCGTCAGCATTTTCATGCTCTGGGTTGGGAATTTGGGAGACAATTAAACCTGAAGTCGTTGAATATGGTGGTGATTTAGTAAAAGATGAGGGGACACCACCTAACATTACTTATCGTGAAGATGTTTGCCCCGAATTAGTGCGAACCACTTTGAGTGGTGGTCCTGCGGTTGCTGCTGACAATGTTGGAACATCATTTGCAGCGCCAAAGGTAAGCCATATTGCTGCGCGTCTAGCTGCCGAGCTGCCCGATGAAAAATGCCTACTGTACCGTGCGCTTATAGTACAATCAGCTAGGTGGCCACAATGGGCACTGGCAGATAATGTTAATAAACTACACGTTATTCGTCAAATTGGTTATGGTATCCCCAATCTTGAGCGTGCTAGTGGTAATTCTCCCAATCGAATCACGTTATTTACAGCAGGAGAGCGTTTTATCAAAGCAAGACAAGCTGACGTTTACCAAGTAAAATTGCCAGAAGAATTCCGTTCGCCGGGAGATGCTCTTGATATCCTGGTGGAAGTTACCCTGTCGTACAAAGCACAACCACGGCGCACCCGCAGAAATCGCAGAAAATACCTTTCTACCTGGTTGGACTGGGAGTGTAGTCAGAAAGGAGAAGAACCAGAACGATTTCTGAAGAGAATTTTAAAGGATTATGATTCTCCCACAGATAAGGGAGAGGGATTTAAATGGACTCTGGGTAAAAAAGCAAAAAAATCTGGAAAAATTGAGGGGGTCTCTAGAAGTGCAGGAACCCTTCAGAAGGATTGGACTGTTGTAAAGTCATTTGAACTTACAGAAGCCTTCTGCATAGCAGTTGTTGGTCATGAAGGTTGGAATAACGATCCAGATGCTGAAGCACCCTATTCTCTAGTGGTTAGTTTTGAAGCATTAGAAGCTAACATTCCAATTTACACTGCATTTGTTGAAGCTCAACAAATTAAAACTCAAGTTGAACTAGAAGTTAAGCAACTCCTAGAGATTAAATCTATTGGAGGTATTTGACATTAAGGCACAAAATTAGTAAGGCTGTCACCAATGGAGGTCGAGCCGAGATACGGACACTGTTGGCGAAATATTGCTTAACATTTGACTGAAATGTTGACTCAACAGTTTAACGGTTGCACATAGTTATGCTGCATATTCTGTCCTAGTCCACTTAACAGTATCGTGAACAGCATTTAACAGTATGGTGAATATCAAGCAACAACTGTGATGCACGACGGTGGACGATTCTACCTTAGTTGTATTTTTTTGTAATTTTCTTATAGAAATTTTTGAAAAAAAATGCACTTCAACAGGTTGGTTAGTCAATTTTTATACTGTGTTATGTGCGTTGTCTACCACACATCTGCGCTTAGTTATGCAGGATGTTCTGTCCTAGTCCACTTAACAGTATGGTGAACAGTACCTGACAGTATAGTAAACAGTAATTTATCTGGGGTCAATCGATAATTAGAACCTTTTGTAGTAGACGTTACTAATGCTATTAACAAAGATTTTCGGTTCTTCCGTACCAATCATTGAAATTTCGGTCTTCCCATTGGTGATGTTCTCTTATAAAAATTAATCAAACATCAACTATCCTGACTAGCTTCTAGTTCATCTAGTGCTTTTTGAAGTGCTTGACGGCAAAAATCAGGATAGTTGTCAATAGCTTTAATGCGTTCAGCCATTGACTTGCTAACTCTGATAGCTATTCTCTCAGTTAATGGTTCATCCCTGTCGGTCTGAAATGGTTTGAGGTTTTCTGGTTTTCCTTTGGGATTGGGCATTGTTGAGAAATGTAAATATAGTTTGAATCACTAGGCAACACGTCATTAAACTTGTTTTTGGTAGGTATGCATTCTTGCCGGAAGGATACCTACCAACATCCAATGAATGACCAAAGGACATATACAGTATATGAGTTTTGAGTGTACTGATGATTTAATTGAGTTTTACTTAACCAGTGCTAACTATTGTTTCCAGCTAGCCTTGCAGAATGCTAAGAACAGGTTACTCTTTCGTGAGTATATGGTAAGGTATGAAACTTGGAAGCTAGCAGCTAAGTCAGCGATAGAGCTAAGTAACTACCAGAATGTAAAAACAGAGCACAACACTAAAAACTGAAACTCGTATTCCCTAAGTCAATAACTACACTGGAATCTGACTCTAGTGTGGTTTTCTTGTTTTATTGGATAACTAGAGAAAATTGAGTCATGGCAGTTAGTAGGTGTAGGCAAGCAAGCTATAAATAGTTATATGGTTATGTAGTTAAAAAAATTTACCCAGCCCACGTTTAGCGTTTGATATCTAATGAGCGATATAAACAAAAAGCGACTGGGACTCCTGACTCGTATAATGTGCGTTTCTAGTAGCTTAAGCCAAGCCAAAGCTGCTCAAATCATTCGTTCAAGCCAACAAACGTAAGTGCAGCAGAGCCAGGAAAAAGTAGTAACTATGCCATATTGGAATTAAATTAGTTAAAGTAATTGGACACAAAAGCATCGAATCACCTTTTTTCTACGTTCAAAATTCTTTAGACGACTAGGGTAAATGAAGCTTGAGAAAACAGCAGCAGACTTTTTTGCAGGAATTGGTCTCGTCACAATGGGTTTAATGAACCAAGAATGGCTTGTGAAATATGCCCTTGACTACAGCGACGAGAAGCGCCTTTTGTACGAGGGGCATTTTGGAATCGGTCACTATCACTGTAAAGACATCAGAAAAATAAGTGGAACCGAAGTCCCCAAAGTAACTTTAGCTCATGCCTCTTTCCCATGTGCTAACATCTCTGTTGCAGGTTCTAGGAGTGGGCTGCATTCTGGAGAATCTTCTACATTCTGGGACTTTGTCCGAGTCCTGGGTGAAATGGAGAAACTTCAGGAAATAGGTCTTCCTCCTTTTATTCTGATTGAAAATGTGGAAGGTTTACTGACTTCTGGGCATGGAGAAGATTTAATCCTTGCGTTAAAAGCTTTAAATAATCTTGGTTATACAGTCGATCTCCTAGCCATCGATGCTGCCCATTTTGTTCCGCAAAGCAGGGTACGTTTATTTATCATAGGTAATCTGTTTGGTTTATCACAAACTCGCGATGAGTTGTCGCACATTATGAATAAGTCAAACGGTGCAAGACCTCAAAAAGTCAAAAATTTTATTGTTTCTAATCTGACAATTAAATGGAGCCTTCGCAGTCTTCCAGACTTACCCCAAAGAACAATCAACCTAGCTGATATTGTTGATGAAACTGAGAAATGGTGGGTAAAAGAACGAACAGAGTATTTGTTCAATCAGATGTTTGAGCGTCATCAAGCCCAAATTCGTTTCATGATGCAAAACGAATATTGGTCATACGGAACCGTCTTTCGACGTATGAGAGTGCGCTCCGGGATTAAACAATCAACCGCAGAACTCAGAACCGATGGAATTGCTGGATGCTTGCGAACGCCCAAGGGAGGAAGTGCTCGTCAGATTATTGTGAGGGCAGGTTTTGGATGTTTTGATGCTAGGTTAATCAATGCTTGTGAAAGTGCTCGTCTTATGGGAGCATCCGAGTATTTGATTCCTCAAAATATTTCACTCAATAATATACTCTTTGGTTTTGGTGATGCTGTTTGCGTTCCGGTCATTGAATGGATTGCTGCAAATTATCTAAATCCATTATTTGATGAATTAAATAATACGATAAAAGCTTCATTAATATCTGCTTAATTGCTCTTGAGGAAATATCAGCATACCATCTTGAATACTCATAACGATTTGACCGTGTGTTTTCACTGTACTGTTGCTGATATTTTTGCGGTATCGTCGATTAGATTCTTGAGTGCCATAGCGTTCTTCCAAGCCAGGTAACCAACGCGCGGAAAATTTCTGAGGTGAAAATTTCCTCCAAGTTGGCGAACTGTGACGTTTCTGTAGTCTCGGCTGTAAGACACAAATAAATGGTCTACAGTCATGTCCTTCAACAGCTTATCGCGACCTGTTCTCAAATGATACTGGTACTCAAATGAGTTACCATCAATACTAGATTTGACTTCGTAATTGCTAAGGTCAGCTCCATAGGTGCCAGTACCTTTATCTCCAGTTAATATTGCACCAAACAGCTCCCAAAGCTGTGGTGAAATACTTCCAGGTATTCGTATGTTATATTCTCTCAATAAATTAATAAGTTCTTCGTTGTAGATAAACTTTCTGTAAAACTCATATGCTTCAAGTATCCTCAGTTGCGTCATAGCCAAAAGTCAAGTATGAAAAGAGCAGTGGTACATAAGTGGGCATTCTCTGCCTACTTGACTGCTTCCTTTTCAATACCCTATGACGTTTGGTATCACAACTGCAATTATTTCTGTTAGAACCCAACTTCAGGAGGGCGATCGCTCGCACCCAATCGCTGGGAACAATAAGGTAAGACTGACTACCAGTCATGTGTCATGGTGTAGTAACCCAAGCGTTCTTGGATTTTGTATAATGACATCGATCAATCCCTTAAAGTTACCTTCAGTTCATTTATCCGAACTCAAAAAACTTCCCGATTGTACAGCTATCTATTTTGCCATAGATTCAGAAAATAGAATTCTCTATGTGGGACAAGCAGCTAATTTAGCCCTTAGATGGAGAAACCATCACCGTCAATACCAATTAGAAGAAATTGATAAAACCTCGACCGTTAGGGTTGCGTGGCTAGCATGGAACTCCGCTGGCTTGGATGAAGCGGAGAAAACTTTGATAAAACACTTTCACCCTTTATTAAACGGTACAGAAGTGGAATCTCCTGCCATTATCCCGTCAGAAGTGATACTGAGAGATTTTCTGAAAGCTTTCTCCCGACGACTTATTATCATTGGGATGAAACCTAAAACAACTAACGAACTGCCAAATGTTTATTTAAAGTATGATTGGACGGATTGTTCGCTAAAAGGGACAGCTGCCAAGATCAAGAATTTTATTCAACAAAATAAAGATAAGAATACAAGTTTAAAATTTCAATGGCAGAAATATATCAGAATTCGTAACGAAGTTGTTCGTCCGGGAAGTCGATTGCAGAAAGTTATTGCCCTACGCTGCAACCACACACAAAGTTTTAGATGTGCCCTGTCATCTGGCTTTAACTTATATTCGCCATTTTCAATCTCTTCGCGAACCTTGCCCGTATAATTTGATTTTACTTCCCTTATAAAATCTTCAAACATTCCTAGTGGGAGCAGTATGCTCTCAACTTCTACATCATCCTCGCTAAAAACAATGGTTTCACATCTAAATCTATAGCCAGACCATTTGATAGTCGGTAGTCTATCTACCGCATTCTGTAAGTTTGTTACTAAGTTGTTAGAATGCGGGTCGGGATTTTTACTGCCGTACATTATCCACCAATAAACATTGTGCCTGACAAAATGCTTACTATTTGTGTTAAAACATACCTCTATTTCTACACCATCCACATATAAGAATTGACGGGTCATAACTCTAGCTTCACCTTCAGGCATTGGCTCTAATTCCTCCCAAGTATTGACAAAAGCAACATCTTTATATTTCCCTTCATTAGGCTGATTTTTATCATCAAGCTTTACAGGAATTGGGTCGTTCTCTAAAGCACCCAGACCTGAAATGTTCTCCTCCATCTCAGGTGTATTTTCTAAAAGTATTTCTAACTGCTCGCGGCTAAACGCCCTAAATTCTACACCAGCAATAGTTTGACGAGTCGAACTGTCCATAAAATGAACTAAGCCTTGAACTGGAGATAGGTCGATTCGTATACCGTTGTAATGGGTTTCCCAGTACCCAAATTGACCAAAAGATTTCGGGTCTGTGCGGTATTCTTTCCACTTCAAAGAGCTAGCCTTTTTGTTGATATTTTTTAATGTACTTTGTATACTGCCCGATATTCCGCGCTTGCCATAGACGGGGTATACCAAATATATTGTCGGTGGTTCGGGAGCGGCGAGCGGATCGAAGCCAAATATCATGGTATTTAACTTGGCTAGCTGCTGAAGGCTTTGCTGTAGCGCTGTCTCAGATGGAGTAATTCGCTTAATTGGCGATACCACTTTCGTCCAATTAAGGGGTGGCTTGTATAACTCAATTAACTCATTTTCAAGCTGGGAAAGAGTATTGATATCGTTATTACAAACCATCCAGCTAATACTGATACGGTCTTTTCGATTAAATCTTTTTAGTTGGTTAAATCTATGGTGGTTCCTCCACCGCTCAACTAAGTTGACTGTTCTACCAATGTAAAGAACCTGACCTTTACTGTTAGATACGAAGTAGATAGCTGCACATAGTGGAAGACAATCTTTATCTAATAAATAAACTTATGGAAGTTCATTCAGTTTTATATCTTCTAATAACATATCCAATTTTATAATCAAAAATTTTTGCCTGCAAGGTATTCATATTGGTCTTTGACAACCTCTAGAAAATTAAACCAATTTAGGTTTAAACTTTCGCCTATCCCAACACATTTTGATTTGTCTGCTTTCTAGTTCCACTATTTGTCCCCAGTCATAAACCTTATTGTTTACACAAGTTTTCTCCACACCCAAGAAAGTAATAGAACTAATTTTATTGACTAACTCTTGTTCCGTATTAGAACTAGCAATCAGGCTATTCCAGCCTAACGGCATATTTTCATAATTGCCAGCAAACAACAAAAATTGGCGAGTTTCGATCTTCCCCATATTTTTAGAACTTAAACTTTTTCTAGTATTCCCACTGCCACAAGAAAGTTATACCTCTACCCAAGGTTAAATTAATGCTCTTTTATAGCTCTCTTAAAAGGATAATCTAGAATTCTTGCAGCACAGATTGCAGAACTTCTGAGGCAAGCTGTAACCGGGCAGAGGGGAAAAGGGGAACACAGATAACTTTAAAACTAAAGCCACTTCTTCATTTGTCCTTTTTTGCCACCCCCTTGCAAAATCTCTTCGCAAGGCGCATAACCAAAACCCCACATCGAAGTGTCAGCAGTTGAAAAAGTTGGTAAGCCTTAGTTATGTATGACTAACAAACAGCTTGTATCCCAATGTGGAAAAATTGGTGGGTCATCGCCTCCAACAAGACCTCACTACTTTACAGGGAAGAAAGTGGGATGAGGAGGGTGAAGGGATGACGGTACATTTTTTGCTCTTTGGTTCCTCTCATCAG
>JAWQFQ010000280.1:0-10973 GCA_035967975.1 Scytonema sp. PMC 1070.18 | reverse complement strand
CCCTCACACCCCCACACCCCCACACCCTACACCCTATTCCACAAACGGACACAGGTCAGCCAGTTGACAAGCTTCACACACTGGTGAACGAGCTTTACAAACGGCGCGACCATGATAGATGAGTCGGATTGACCAATTTTCCCAATCTGGCTGAGGTAGAAGAAGCATCAAATCCCGCTCAATCCGTACGGGATCTGTATGTTCAGTTAAACCTAAACGCTGGCTGAGACGCTTGACATGGGTATCTACTGTTACCCCACTATTAATTCCATAAGCATGGGCGAGAACGACATTTGCTGTTTTTCTCGCCACACCGGGAAGTCGTAACAGTTCTTCCATGCGCTTTGGAACTTGACCGCCGAACTCATTCACAATCATCCGACAGGCTGCTTGAATATTCTTTGCTTTATTGCGATAGAACCCTGTGGAACGGACTAATTGTTCTAACTCTGTCAAATCAGCGTTAGCCAAACTGGGTGCATCCGGAAATTTACTGAACAATTCCGGTGTCACTTGATTGACTCGCTCATCCGTACATTGTGCGGAAAGAATAGTCGCCACCAGCAATTGTACAGGGGAAGAGTAGTTTAACGAGCAAGTTGCATCCGGATAAAGACGCTTCAGGCGCACTAAAATTTCTTGCGCCCGTTGCTTCTGAGATGACTTTTTGCTGCTACTCATCACTGAAATAATTTTTGCACCCACTCCAACTGGGTTGTTTCTTTAAGTATGAGGAAAATGCCTAATCCCAAAAGTAGCACTAAACCAGTCTGCATAACACCTTCCTGAATGCGAGCTGGTAAGGGCTTACCGCGCAAACCTTCTATGACTAGAAAGGCGAGTTGTCCTCCATCTAACGCGGGTAAGGGTAAAATGTTGATGATTGCTAGGTTAATGCTAATGAGCGCAGCAAAGAAGAATAATTCTGCTGCATCGTTTTGAGCAATGCTAGCACCTATTTCGACAATTTTTACCGGACCTGCAACTTGGTTAGCTGTTTCGCGGAAGTTGGTAATTAATTTTACAAAACCACCGAATGTTAGCGAGACAATTCGCTGAAATTCAGCCGCACCAATACTTAAAGCTTTTACCGGATTTGTAACGCGATGGCGTACAATCTTGCCGTTCGGTGAAAGCTCCACACCAATACTACCATCTCCTTGTTCGTTGGCTTTAGGAACGACTGTTAAAGATAGAGTGCGATCGCCACGTTTAACTTCTAGTTCGATAGGTTGACCTGCATGAGATTTGATGGTATCCCTTAAAGCTGCTATCTCTTGCAGAGAGGTTCCAAACTGGCGATCGCCTGCTGCGACTATGACATCTTTTGGTTGAATACCAGCTTCAGCAGCGACGGGACTGACATTTGGTGCTAACTGTTGAATTAAAACTCCTGGTTGAGATGCTTGTGGGGTACCAATGACACTGACCTGGGTCACGAGTAAAAGGTAAGCAAATACTAAATTTGCGATTACACCCGCACTAATAACAATTGCTCTGTCTACAATGGGACGGTTCCGCAGCAGATTCGGGTCATTGGCTGGAATCTCACTGTCTGGGTCGTCATCTGGAAATCCAACGAAACCACCCAAAGGAATCGCACGGACGGCGTATTCAGTTTGTGCTCCTTGATACTTCCAAATGATTGGACCGAAACCCAAAGAGAAACGATTGACGTAAATACCTTGAGACCTTGCTGCTATGAAATGTCCAAATTCGTGTACCAGGATCAGAACAGCCAAAACTGCGATCGCTGCTAAACCCGCAAAAACTGACATAGTTAAAGATTACGTGAATTAATTCAGCTATACCTTTTCCATTGTAAGGGTGACCGGGAGTGAGGGTGTGGGGGTGTAGGTGAAGAATATTTCCCTTACCCCCCTACACCCCTACACCCCTACACCCTTATTTCACAGCACTTCCCGTCCCAGGTAGGGTTGCAGAACTTCGGGTATCCGTACCGTTCCATCTTCTTGTTGGTAGTTTTCCAAAATAGCCGCCATTGTACGTCCTATAGCCAAGCCAGACCCGTTGAGAGTATGAACGAACTGAGTTCCCTTCTTACCACTTTCTTTAAAACGAATGTTACCCCTGCGTGCTTGGTAGTCCATAAAATTGGAACAGCTAGAAATTTCTCTATACGTTTGAGAAGATGGTAGCCAAACCTCCAAATCATAGGTTTTAGCGGAATGAAACCCTATATCCCCAGTACACAAGTTGATGACTCGGTAAGGTAGCTGTAACGCTTGTAGAATAGCTTCTGCATTCCCTACCAATTTTTCCAGTTCCTCGAAAGACGTTTCGGGACGGACAAATTTCACCAACTCAACTTTATTAAATTGATGCAGTCGAATCAATCCCCGCATATCACGTCCGTAACTCCCGGCTTCCCTACGAAAACAAGGAGTATAAGCACAATGATATATGGGCAAGTCACTCGCATCTAGAATGTCGCCCCGGTAAAGATTTGTTACAGGGACTTCTGCTGTGGGAACCAGCCACAGGTCATCATCTTGACATCGAAAGCTTTCTTCAGCAAATTTGGGTAATTGACCCGTAGCTGTCATGGACTCAGTGTTAACCAGGAATGGAGGAATGACTTCCACATATCCAGCTGCTATCTGGCGATCGAGCATAAATTGAATCAACGCTCTTTCCAGAGCTGCACCTGCGCCTATTAGGGTAACAAAGCGACTTTGTGCAACTTTTACAGCTCGTTCAACGTTAAGAATACCTAACTTTTCACCAATTTCCCAGTGAGGGAGAATATTTGGATTTATAGGAAGATATTCATCCCCCCAGCGACGGACTTCTACATTATCTTCTTCATCCCTACCAATAGGTGTGGAGTCACTGGGTATATTCGGAAGAGCCAGCAAAAGTTCTTGAATTTGGGCTAAGAGATCCTTTTCCTGTGGTTCTAGTGTCCCAATTTCAGCCTTGATAGCACTCCCTTCTTCCCGTAAGGCTTTGATTTCTGGTCCTTTAGGGTCACAACCCGATTTGATTTTTTCAGGGATTAACTTAGCAATTTCATTACCGCGTGCTTGGAGTTGGCTGCGCTTGAGTTCCAATTCACGTTGCTGTTTATCCCAGTCTAAGAGCGGCTGGATGTTGTAGTTTCCTCCGCGAGTGTTCAACCGCTCCTGAACCAATTGTGGATTTTCCCGTATTATCCTAATATCTAGCACTGATTTTTCTCAATTTTTACATATTGAACTTTTGGTGGTTAGTAGTTAGTTGATAGTGGTTAGTGGTTAGTTGTTAGTAGGAAAGGCATTTTAGCATTTCTTTACATAGTGGAGTTAAATTGGACTCATTGACTTAAGAAGGTTTTGAGATGCGATGGAGCAACCAAATGGATGCTACAAGACCTGCGAAATGGGCGGTTACCGTGTTGGTATTGGCTTGAACAACAAAAATATCGAGGGATTGGATAATCCGACTGGGATCGATTTGGGCGTAAACCCCCGTCCCTCCAATTTGTGGTAAAGTCAGCGACTTTGTTAACAGAATACCAACCGTCGCCTGTGCTCCCAAAAGAGTCAGCAATATTCCCACCAAGTGTACCACCAATGTGAACTGCAAGACTTGAACAGTTTCAATCTTGCGGGGGCGATTGCTGGGATTGAGAGAGTCAAGACGATTACCAATTCTGGTATAGCGGAAGGCTAAATATATACCCACCGCCAAGGTGATTAACCCAGCGATCGCAAAAAAGGCTCCAAACCCAGTTCCCGCATTGTTACCAGTGTTACCAGTTCTCTGACTAAAGATTGCGAACAGTAAAATTCCCCCAGAAACCACACCAAGCACTAACTGAGTCCAAAAGCTGATCCAACCAATTAGGCGGAAGGCTTGGGCGATCGCTCGGAGACCGGAAGATTCTGACATACTTATCACCAATGTGCTGGCGTTTGATAAATTTATCATAAATGCTCAACAATGCCCCAGACAGTTGATGCGTGGGGGTAAAGAGGAAATTATAAACCCGGTATCCCCAAGATACCGGGTTTCACCGAACCTCAGGTATCACGCTTCCCTTGGAGTATTGATACTGAGCTTGGTGAAATCCGGTATATCTCAGGTACCAAGTTTCTTTAGCACACGAACGATTTAAGACGGCTCTGGGTATGTCTGCTGTTTCCAAGCTTAATAAATTTACCGTCTACTATACCTAAACTTTAAACATTCAACCTAAGATATTTATCATCCGGCAAAGTTTTGATTAAGTTGTTCATAAATATTCCATTTTCCCTTTAAAATTGCTTAGGCGGTATTTCATGCTCGAGCATTGTTCACGCCTTCTGCATCACCTAATACAATGACAGCGGCATAGCTGCTGTTCATCAACTCCTCAAAAAAACGCCAAAACTTGGGTGGGGATACAATTTTTGTATCCCTAATAGCGGCGAGTTTATGCCACGATTTATGAGCGTGGATTCTAATATAATTTTTGCCCTTTGGTAATGCAGCCTAAGTAGCACTATATTTTGACAGTTTTTGGGTAGCATCTGACACGTTTTTAGAATTAGGAGCCCAACCCTTAGGCATTTTTCGCCATACACATAACCATGAAACTTGAGGATATATATAAATTCTTTGAAAATCCTCCGCCAACTTACCTCTGTCAAGAACTGGCTATTTGTTATATCTTGTATGTTTTACTACAAGGAGAGTCCTACGGAACAGAGTTGATTCAGCGGCTAGAAACTGAGTATCCAACTTATCGGCTTTCTGATACTGTACTTTACAGTGCGATTAAATTTTTGGAAGACCAGAAGGCAATTACTGGGTATTGGAAAAAGCTAGAAGGACGCGGGCGTCCAAGGCGAATGTACCAAGTTTCTCCAGAATGGCAATCGCAAGCAGGAGAATTAGCTCGTTTATGGCAAAATTACATATACGGGAGGATTAAAGCTTAACTTCAAGTGCAAAGGACTGAGTTCCATCGCCGACAGACTTTTGCACGAAGATAGGCTATACTTTGCACGGGAATGAACAGCAGATAAGTGATTTAGGTCTGGATCTACGATCTATAAATTCTTGACTCTTAGCTGACAGCAGCAAGTGCTGACCGCTCAAAGTATAGCAACAAAGGGTAGGCATTTTGCCCACCCAACACACTCAGACAGGCGAGACGCCCATCCCACAAGCAGGAACACCATTAATGAGCTCATTTAAGAACACCTGTTCAACCGAGCTAAATTCCCTCAAGCCAGTGCTTTTATTAGGGACTTCCAAATCAAAAATATCCAAACATCTCTTGTGGAACGGGCGTCACGCCGTTAGTACAAAGTCAACAGCTACCTCCGCCAACACGAACAGGTGACGCTCGTTCCTAGCTACCGCTGTTGAAGATCGCAGTCCCCTAGGTGTGGGAAACTAGTGCAAATAGGCGTTTTTACCCATTACACATAATTTTGTTTTTGTCAACATATATGAATGGATCGCACGGTAGCAACTTCTGTTGATCTCACCACCAATACTACAAGGAATAGCAAAAATTAGAAACCTGGTTGCTTAAAAAAACCGAGTTTGGACAGCAACGCCCACATAATCACCAAAACAAAAAGAATCTCTGCATTATATTTTAAAGGGTGTAGGTGTAGGGGCAATACTACAAGGGATAGCGAAAATTAGAAACCCGGTAACTTCTGCGAAACCGGGTTTCACCAAGCCTCGACTATCGTTAACCGAGCAGTATTGGGTGTAGGGGGAAATTGTTTTGATAATGAGTATTGCAATACTGCAAGTAATACAATAGTTGAAGTCTGGTGAAACATGAGCAACTAAAATTTATGGATACTGCTGTTCTACCATCCACATTGCTGTTAACTTTGTTATTATCAATAGGATTATTCTTTTTCATTCGTGCTTCTACCAAAGACCGTACAAAGACCGAGCAACTGGTTTCAGAGCAAGATGAAGAAACTTTAATGCCTCGATTGAGAGAGTACTTTCAATCTCGGTCTTATCGAGTTGTAGAAGTAGATCCAGAGCAAAACAGAGTCTTTTTTGAAGGTTATGTTAGACCCAGTCTATTTCTAGCTATATTTTTAACACTTCTCTCAGTATCCGGCTTTCTTTGCCTCTCCCTGGTGTTGTTTTTCCTTTTCCCAAACTTAAATAGGGCTGTTTTGGGAATAGTACTACTTTCACCGTTGAGCGGAGTTGTTTATTGGCAGAAAGCTGGAAAACTTGAGAAGGTATCGCTCAAGTTGGAAGCAACTCGAAAGGATAAACGCTTCCCAAGTAAGATGTCTGTCACAGCTCATCGAGACGAGTTGATTGAGTTACGAAGGGCGTTAAACTTAGAAATAAACGAATAATTGCCATTGCTTCTAGAGGACTGCTATTTGATTTTTGAACAAAACTCAGCATACCTGAATCTTCTGAAATCCTATTGCCTATTGCCCATTTCCTAACGCCTGATAGAAAGGACTTGAGAGAAGAGATAAAACGACTTGATGTAATACCAAATCTTCTTAGCTAAATGCGAAGGAGATTTATTTTTCCTACGAGAGCATTCCGAAAATATACTCTTGACAACGGTCGTTTTATCTCTTCTCTCTTTGTCTTTTATCTAGAATACCAACCGTTTGATTGAAGTTGACCGTCTAGATTAAGCTTGCTAATCCTTCACTGGAAAATAAGCTACATCCTTAAAAAAAAATGAACCTTTGAGTCAACTGAGCATTTTTGCCAGTTAATGGTTGTCATAAGTTGAAAACAAACTCTATGATCACCATTGGCGATTTAACGAGACGCAACAGCCACCGCTTCCTGAACAGAAGAACCATCTAACATTCTCAGGCTGGGAAATAGAAAGTGGTTCTCTTCTACATACTGAGCACCAAACAGCCCTTTTTCTGCCCAGAAGTAGCGGTCTGTTGTATGTTCGTTACGCTTGACGAGTAGCAAGGCGGGTGGCAAGATCCCCTCAGACTGAATAAATTTTCTTGCTGCTGTCACAGGTTTCTCTTCGCCGCTTTCGATGCTATATTGAGGCACGTGCTCTAAAATACGCCGTCCTTCCTGGCGACGACGACTCTTCCTCTTGCGTCTCCTTGCCAACCTTTTTTCCTCCTCATTAAAAGCTACAGATATTGTAGTGATAGCTACAAAATCCGTCGTAATTATAAAAGTTCTAGTTCAAAAATTCAAGAGTTATTAACTTTTTGATACAAGAAAGATAACTTATCCGGATCTAGAAGAACTGAACTGAGTGAGAACATATTACCCGAGAACGAACCAAGACTTGCTAAATTTGGTTAAGCTTTACTAAATAGAAAGGCTACCTTAAATCAGTCAACAGTAATCAGTTTACGGATAAATTCCCTGCTTACAGAACCGGACTCACCACCAACCCCCCTCCGCCCAATGGGAGGACTTATACTTATTCATGAAACTGATAACTGTTCACTGTTGAGTGATAACTGTTGAATTGTATAACCTGAGGCAAAAGCTGAGAAATGTTAAGGTCTGCCAGTTCTGAATTTATTGCTCTATGTCAAGAGCAAATGGCGCTGCTAGCCCAAGGGCTCCAAGCATCGCTCAGTGTTGTGTACTTAACACAAGAATTGGTAGAGGCTTCGACAACAAATGAGGCGAAACTAGTTCCTGTGGTGGCTTACCCAGAGACAGCTGTAGACATCCAAGAAGCAAATGGTTTTGTGTTACCTGTTTCAATCCCTATAAAAGATTCTTATAGTCGAGCCTCTGGAATATCTTATTCTCAGACAAGTAACGAATTATACAAAGGGAAATATAGACAGAATTGTAAATTGCTAAAAGCAGCGGAGGAATTTCCCCCATCATCACTAGAAAATCTCAGAGAAGATGCTACACATCAACATTCTTCAGAGGATTACACAGAAGAATATTTATTGAGTGGCGACCAGATTGTTTTACCGCTCATTCACGAAGATGTCATGATGGGGTTGCTAGTTACTGTACGGGAAGACCGAACTTGGAATGAACACGAACGCAAGGAAATTGAACGCATAGCGCAAACATTATCACTAGCTTGTGTTTTAGATCGGCGTCGTGCATGGTTACAAGGACAGTTGCATCAACAGCAGATTCTGCAAGAAAAGCAGCAGGATTTGCTAAATGACTTATTGCACCAATTTCGGAACCCGTTAACAGCATTGCGAACTTTTGGAAAACTGCTGTTGAAACGACTACAACCTGAGGATGGTAACCGACAAGTGGCTACTAGTATTGTCCGGGAAAGCGATCGCCTCAAAGATTTGCTGCAAAGATTTGATGAAGTTATTGACTTGACAGCAGAAGATTTAGAGCCACTGACTTTACCACAGAAAGAAACCTATGTAGAAGCAAATATAGACAAACCGCAAAACACTCCTCTGTTGTTACCCGGTGCAACAGAATCAGAGACTGAGTGTTTGATAGAGGATATCTTAGAACCATTGTTATTATCAGCTCAAGCCATTGCTCAAGAAAGAAATTTGGAACTCATAGTAGAAATTCCTCCTCATTTACCCGTTGTCCGAATTAAACCCAAAGCATTACGCGAGGTGATAAGCAATATAATCGATAATGCTTTAAAATACACTCCAGATGGTGGTAAAATACTGATTCAAGCAGGACAAGAAAAACCATCATTTCAAGGAATTGCCATCACTGACACTGGTCCAGGTATTCCACCAGAAGATTTAGAACATCTCGGCGAACGTCACTACCGAGGTGTACAGGCTCAAACTGAAATTCCCGGTACAGGATTAGGGATAGCAATTGCTAAACAGTTGATAGAGCAAATGCAGGGCGAAATCCAAGTTTTTAGCCCTGCTTTGCACTCAACTATTCAGTCCTCCGATTCACCCGGAACTACTTTTATGATTTGGTTACCTGTAGTTAGTGGATAGTTGATAGTTGATAGTGGAAGATACAACCACTAATAACCACTAACCACTAACCACTAACTATTTCAAAGAAATTTGCAAATTTTTCTCAACAGTCATTTGCAAGTCGGTGTCTGGGTCAATAGCGATTAAGTCAACACTCTTCTTACCAAAGAACAGACCAATCAGTCCGCCGATCGCAGCACCTCCCAAAACTTCCTCCGTACCAATAGCCTTATCGCCAGTCACAGCAGATACAGCTGCGGCTGCGCCTGCACCTAGGGCTGCATTCTTCACAATTGAGCCAGTATTCGTTCCCCGTTGGATAGTTTGTGTTTTGGTAATGACCTCAGAAGTCGCACTAAGTTGGTATTCTTGACCACTGGTTAAAACCAATTTTTCAGCAGCGAATTGGGAACCGTTTTGAGTGGGTTTGAGTTTACCAATAACTTGACTACCAGCAGGAATTACTAAAGTTCCGCGATCGGTAACAACATTCTGCGCCACGGTGAGAGTCAAAGGCGCTGTTTCGTCCTTTGTGACCAGAATTTTTTCTGCTTTATCATACTTCACGGGAATAACAGTCCCTTCTGGGATTGTCACTGCTACAGGTTTTGACGGAGTTGGTTCGCCAAAAGCAACAATATAAGGCGAGTTAATCGCTGAAACCTGACCAGTGCTGACTAAAGCTTGGTAAATGAAAGCAGCAACCTGTGCTCTTGATGCGGTTGCTTGTGGTCGGAGGAATTTGACATTGGGATAGTTAACCACTATTTCCTTTTCAGTGGCTGCGGAGATGGGACTGCGTGCATAACCTGCAATTTCGCCAGAGTCGTTGTAGTATTGCAGAACATTTAAAGCATCATTGTTGGCAGTATAGTCCAAACCGTTTGCAAGTGACACCAAAACTTGCTGGCGGGGAATATTTTGATTAGGCTCAAATCGATTACCAGGATATCCGGACAAGAAGCCTGTAGCATACGCTTCTTGAATCGCACTGTAAGCCCAGAAATTGCTTGGTACATCGTAAAATCTGACTGCTTGACGTTCTGGTGCTTTCTGGAACGCTTTGCGAAGCATAGCCGCAAATTGAGCACGTGTCACTGGCTGGTCTGGACGGAAACTACCGTCAGGAAATCCAGCGATTACGCCCCGTTGTGCTAGTTCTTGAATAAAATTTGCAGCCCAGTAGTTCGATGAAACGTCAGTAAAGCTTGTTTGAGCAAGAGAAACTGTAGGTGTAATCAAAGGTGCGATAGTACCTGCTGTAACGCCCACAGCCATGAATGCAGCACATCCAGATTGCCAACGCAATTGACCAAACATTCTATTTTCACTCCCCATATTTTCCGGCTATTTCTGTTAAGTAATTTGACTTCAAATCGTGTAAAAAAGTTTCCTTTATCCTGACTAATGGGTAATAGTTTAGTTGACCATAAAATAACTGTTTTACCTACAAATAACTTTCAATTGACTAGTAGTAAATGTCAACCATAGCCATCCTAAATTTTAGTTAATGATAGCGATTAACCATTAACCATTAGCCATTAGCCATTAACTATTAACCATTAGCAGTCTCCATGAAAATGTTACATTTCACTTAAGACTGCTCCGTTAACTGATTTGGTTAAGATACCCCTTAACTATGTCGCCAATTTAAAAACTATTTCCACCCAGTTAATCAGCAAGACGTGTCCCCGATAAAATAGTTGCTTAAAAATCTAAAAAATTTACGTATATGCTGTATAAACAGTATGAATTGACTCCTAAAGCCTTTCAGTAAATAGTAGTTCTGGCTTTGGAGTTTTTGAGGAGATGCACGGTCATAAAATTTTTAAACCTATAAGCTAAAAGTTTTTGGCTGAAAGCTGAAAGCTGACCGCTGAAAGTATACAATCTAGTTATTAACTATAAAACAAGATATGAACACTTTGTATGAGTAATAGTACTGAAATTATCACCACCAAAGCTTTTTGATGAGGATGTTTTAAAAGTCTTCTCGTCAGTAACATGCACATTTCACATCCACCATTATCCCCCCTAAAAAGGGTGACCGTTAGAGATTTTCCCCCCTTTTTAAGGGGGGCTAGGGGGGATCAACCAGTG
>JAWQFQ010000279.1:0-10974 GCA_035967975.1 Scytonema sp. PMC 1070.18 | reverse complement strand
GCGTTGGCGGAGCCTTCTCCTGTCACCAGACGCACTCGCGTTCGGTGGAGGGTACGACCGAGAGCCCCTACCAACGGTTTTGACAAACGCATATTTAATTTCCACGCCTATGTCTAATAAAAGGGAGCTAAAATGAAGCGCTTACAGCTTGTTAGAACAACGGGTATCCTATTTATTCTTTTTTCCGTTTCAATCAATGTGCCTTTCTGGCTGCTCACTCAAAATTTTGAGTACGACGAAATCCTGCGTAAACCCACCGACTACGTGCTCACTCAGTTTCATGCAGGTGGAACTGGACTAATTTTAACGTGGTTTTTCTTTGCTGCGATCGCATTGTTATTTATCCCTGCGAGTGCTCTTCTCCAAAAAGTTCTAGAGCGTGAAGATACCCCATATCTTGCCATCGCCACCTTGATGGGAGTTATTTCCAGTGTACTACAGTCCATTGGGCTAATG
The DNA here is from genome assembly GCA_035967975.1 of Scytonema sp. PMC 1070.18. Lineage (GTDB taxonomy): Bacteria > Cyanobacteriota > Cyanobacteriia > Cyanobacteriales > Nostocaceae > Scytonema. Next base: position 10,518 of record JAWQFQ010000279.1, on the reverse strand, counting down.
CGTTGGGTGTTTGTTATTCCTTTATTAACTAAATTGTACATCGAGCAGTCTGCAAGTGAGTCTACCCGTGCAGCAGTTGTTGTTGTATACCAAGCAGTTCATCAATATGGTGGTGTAGTTATTGGCGAGCATTTAGGACAAACTCTGCTGGTAGGCTGGACGCTAGGCGTTGGTGTAACAATGTTGCGATCGCCTTTATTCAAACGGTGGGTTGGTTGGATGGGAATCATGACAGTTCCTTTTTGGATTCTGGGACAAAGCGAGATGTTTGCCACAGTCATCCCCTCAACACCTGTATTTAAAACCGCTGCTATTGGATTCATGCTTTGGGAAGTCTGGCTGATTGTGGTGGGAGTTTCTCTACTACAGGTTAATAAACGTCGATTGACTGTTAAGCACTTCAGTTTTCAACAGGATTAAGTTTCTTGAGATCTAACGGATGCTGTCAGCGGAATATTTCTTAACACTGAACAATAAAAGCGATCGCGCCAGCAAGAACATGATTCCAGGGTGAGAGTGATTCCAATACTACTCGCAATACTTGAAGATTTTAACTCGATCCCCCCAACCCCCAATCACCAGGGACAAGGACGCGGTAGGAAACTGATGCGCCACGTTGAAGAAACTTTGAAGGCACGCGGTGGGCGAATGCTACTAGTGGAAACGTTAGCGAGCTTTGAGCGCACACGGGCGTTCTACGCGAAATGCGGCTACGAGGAGGAGGCTCGCATCCGGGACTTCTACACAGAGGGCGCTGATAAGATTGTGTTTCGTAAAGTGTTGAGTGCGGAATAAACCACAGTTATTTTCCTTTCTCCAAGCAATATTGAAGAAGAAACCAGGTTTCTAATTTTCGCAAATCCTACGCAGTATTGGGACTGCTATAGTCCTGTAAAACAGAAATTACCCTTAAAGGTACTTTCAAGACAGTATCATCCTTTGTAGTATAAAAAAGTTGCAACAACGCTCTAGAGTATCAGTACATTAATCAACACCAGGGCTAAAAAACCCGATTTCTACCATCGAAAAGACTAATTTTCCGCGTTCGCTAACTTATGGAAACTAGGTTTTTAGGATTACTGGACTGATACTCTAGACAAAATAATTAGTAATTACTAACTGTTCGGTCAATTTAATCAAGTGACCGGAGGGTTGGATTAATTGATACTTAGTTTCTGGAAATTATGAATATGCCTGTTCTATATAATTTAATTGAAATTGTAGGAGATTCGCCCGTTCCCATTACTGCTCAAGTATGGAAAAAAAATTTTAATCCTGGAGAACGTAAATCAGGTCAAACCGCGTTCTTAATTTTTAATATCAGAGGTATCACTCACACCAGTGTTTCTGTTAAAGTTAACAACAAACTCATCAGACAAATCGCCCCCGATCCAAGCTCGAATGCATCTTACTGGTACACTCAGAAGATTGCACTTGATGCTTCCCTGCTGAGAAATGGGAATAATGAAGTCCAGATTAAGGCAATTGGGAATCCTGCTGAACAATTTTGGGTTAAGAATATGGTTTGCTTTTTTCATCAATTTGATTAGACATAGGCGTGGAAATTAAATATGCATGTCCTGAAAGCGTTGGTAGGGGCGCTCCTGCCGTTCGCCCTTATATCTTTTTCACGCCTATGTCTATTGAGTATTACATTTCATAAATTCGGATTGTAAGTAGGAGTTGTAGTTGTAATGCATGCGAAGACAGCGCAACTACGAACCTTACAACTTATCTATTGACTACTCTGTTCGCTCAAGTGCTTTATTCAAGTTCCATGCTGCACTAATTAGTGCTAGATGAGTAAAAGCTTGAGGGAAATTTCCTAAAGCTTCGCCGCTTGCGCCTGTTTCTTCCGCATATAGTCCTAAGTGGTTGGCAAAGCTCAACATCTCTTCAAACTTTAGTCGGGCTTCGTCCAGTTTGGCGGGGTCTGTTCGTCCTGCTCTAGTTAAAGCCTCAACTAGCCAAAAGCTACAGAGGTTAAAGGTGCCTTCTTTACCATTCAAACCATCGCTGCTCTTATCCAGATTATATCGATAGACTAAGCTATTAGAGACGAGTCCACCTGCTTCTGGTGATTGATTGATTGCATCAAGCGTCTTAAGCATACGAGGGTCATTGGGAGCAACAAAAAGCACCAAAGGCATCGTGAGATTGCTAGCATCTAGTACATCGCTACCGTAATATTGCACGAAGGTTTGATACTTCTCATTCCATCCTTTTGTCATGATTTCCTCATAAATTTGATCGCGAACTGTCAACCATCGCTCCCGATTCGCAGGAAAAGAGCGCTTGTCAGCCAAACGGATACCCCGATCCAACGCTACCCAGCACATCAGTTTTGAGTAAACAAAGTGTTTGCGTCCGCCTCTGGGTTCCCAAATGCCTTCGTCTTCCCGTTGCCAATTGTCACAAACCCAATTGAGAATTTCTCGTAGGTAATTCCACAAATCATAGGAAATCGGCGAGCCATACTTGTTATAAAGATACACCGCATCCATAAACTCACCATATATGTCTAGCTGGAGTTGGTTATAAGCGCCGTTACCAATCCGTACAGGGCGCGAACCTTTGTAGCCAGCTAAGTGCTCTAATATTTCTTCGTCGAGGTTTTTGTTGCCGTCTATGCTGTACAAGATATTTAAAGGACTATCATTGTTTAACTGATGACAGCGACATGAGAGCCAATTTACAAACTGGGCGGCTTCTTCAGTAAAACCAATTCGCTGTAGTGCATACAGTGTGAAGGCTGCATCTCGAACCCATGTATAGCGGTAATCCCAATTGCGTTCTCCACCAATTTCTTCTGGCAAACCGCAAGTTGGGGCGGCTATAATTGCTCCAGTGGGTTCATAGGTGAGCAGCTTTAAGACGAGTGCAGAACGTTCTACCATTCCGCGCCAACGCCCATTATACTTTGAATTTGACAGCCAGCGACGCCAGTAATCAACTGTGTGTTTGAATAGTTCGTGTGCCTCGTCTTGATTCACTGGTAAGCCACAACCTGAGTCTGGATGGGATTGCTTCAGTACGAAAATAGCTTCCTGTCCAGCTTCAAGAGAAAATTTTGCGAATACCCCTTGATCATCTTGTTGTAGGGGCACATCTGTCACTAGTGCCAAAGTTAATTCTGGGGACGTAAAGATAGCTCCCCGATCTGTAACGGTTGTTTGATGGCGATCGCGAGCATAATTGAAGGCAGGATAACACTCCATGCGAAAATCCATCACGCTGCGAACTACCCTTACACGCCGGATGAGCCAATGATAACCGCGCTTATGCGAAGTTAACCCAACAGGCATAAAATCAACAATCTCTCCAACACCGCACGAAGAGAGGAAGCGAGTGACCAAAATATTGGTTTCGGGCCAGTAAAACTGCTTACGAGTCAGCCCTTCAACTAGAGGCGTAATCCGGAAATAGCCGCCCTTGTCAGGGTCGAGAATAGCTGCAAAGACACTCGGTGAGTCATGCCGAGGGTAGCAGAACCAGTCAATCGACCCATTCAATCCCACTAAGGCTGTTGTATACATATTTCCAACAATGCCGTAGTTTTCAATTGGTTGATATTCCATCATTCATTATCCATAGGGGTGACCATTGAAACCTTGACGCATCGTCGCGATCGCACAACTCCAATACTTTCGATTATTGCATCAGGCAAACAGCTGCATCACGAACTCTAACACCAATATTTTTCTTATTAAGTAAGAATGTTGTGACGTATACAAAGTAACATTGTCAATTTGAGAAGCCTATCTGTCTTAAGAATTAATTATTTTTGTCCTTAAGTCATACTTGTATCTCTTAAGCAACAAAGACTCCTGCACCCAACGGTATTGGTAACTAGAGAAACCCGGTATCTTTGAGATACCGGGTTTCTGACACGCGTGCTTATCCGAACCGTATTACCTACACCTCTACACCCCTACACCCTCATTTCTAGACATCATTTACCTCAAACTCCCAAGGTAACCCCTTGGCAGAAGGAGGATGAAGACTAACTTTGGTACTATTGGAGAACAGCTTTAACCTTTTTATAATATCGGGAATGATGTTATTGATATGCCAATAGCTTTCCAAGTCATAACAGATAGCAAGCAAACTTAAAGTACCCGCATCTATTTTGAAATACCAGTGACAACTCGACAAAAGGAACCGCATTTCAGGGCTGCAAGTTTCGTAGAATTTTTGGCAAATAGTTTCTTCTAGTTGGCTTATCAGTACTGTATTGAGTACATGGCTTTGGGATGGTAGATCGTCTGGATGGAGAGGAGGAAGAAAGGATTTAGTCATTACAAAAGCCCTCCTGAGTATGTGACAGCTTATTTTCTAAGTTTGCACTTTAAAATTAGAAAGTGACAAATCCTCCATATTTTTTTCCAAATTCAAAATTAAAAATTTAAAATCAAAATCAAAAGTTTACAATTACGTAATTACAACTAAAGATGGCTTCTTTGCTAAACATTGTAATAGGGAATAGGCAATAGGGAATAGGCAATAGGCAATAGGGAAATAAATTGGTATATGGATACAACCGATACAGTTTTAGTAGTAAATATCAGATTTAATAGTTATCGTGCAGGTATTCTGCTCTCTTGGGGGTCAAAAAACTGCTTACATCCTCTCAGAGTTTAGGTCTAGTTAAAACTGGCAGATGTAAAGGTATATCGTCTCAAACCTTTAACTGCACTACACTGTAAAAGACGCATTTTAGCCATCTCAAAAACCGTGCTTTGATGCGTCAGTAAAAAGGATTGAATTATGAATCAACCTTCTCTTCCATCAGATGACTTACCTTCCATCGAGGTGAGTTTATTCGACAAATTATTGCATAGACATTTGGAACAGGTTACTTGCAAACGCTTTTATGAACTATGCGATTCTACACAGCGGTCTTTATTATCACTTTGTGAGTGGTCTATTGAGATGAGTGCTGGTAATATGTCTCTGGTGATTCTTTGCCGTAATGTAGAAAATTATTCACATATTGCCCAAGCTATTCCCCAACTTCTCCAGCAATTAAAGCAGCTTTCCAACAGTTCCAAAATTTGTATTCAACGTCCACTTAACAGAGGAATACTGTTGAAGTTTGAAGTCGAAGAACTATCAAATCGAGGAATTTAGCACTTCATATTACCGTACGACTCATTATTACTATAGGACTCCTATTTGATTTTTATGAAGGTGGGTACCACTCGAAAAACCTGATTTCCTATTGCCAGTTGCCTATTCCCTATTGCCTACCTACACAAATCAGTTCAGAAATCAAAGAGGATTACTATATAATTATAGCTCCCAATGGAAGGCTTCAGCAATTTGATTTATTAGCATCAATGGGTTAAAGGGTTTGTGGATAACACCTGCTATTCCCAGTTTGTTAAATTCAGTAAGACTTTTAGGATGAACTGTGGCTGTTAATAAAGCCACAGGAATCCATTGAGTTCTAGAATTTTTCTGTAGCTTTTGAAGTGTTTCAAAACCATCCATATCTGGCATTGTTATATCAAGCAGGATACCATCTGGCAATTTAGACTCTGCTACATACAATCCTTCCGTACCCGAACCTGCTGTTAGAACTTCCCAGTCTCCTAATTCTTCCAAGCACGCCTGAATAACTTCTTGTATTGCTTTCTCGTCATCAATCACCAAAATCCGTTTTATAAGCATAAAAAGTACCACTTCACAAAACCTTTCTTTTTCGACGGAGACGACGGGTAATCCTAGTAATGAGTTCTGTTCCTTCAACAGATTTGCTGATGTAGTCATCAGCCCCAACTGCAAATGCTTGGTCGATTTTACTGGCTTCAGTGTGTGCTGACCAAAATACAATTGGTATGCGGTACCATTTGGGGTCACTCCGTACGACTTGACACAGTTCCAACCCATTTAAGTTAGGCATCTCTAAGTCTAGTATCAGTAGATCGGGAGTGGAGTTTATTAAAACCTGCCAAAACTGCTGTGGGTTGTTCAGGGTGATAACCTTTAATCCTGAAGGTTCCAACAGCGCAGACAAAGTGGCTAGCGCCCCTTCATCATCGTCCACAGCCATAACCCGATCGCCAGAGTGAGATGGATTGCGGTTTAATACCTTAGTGACAACTTTTAAAATCTCATGTGTTGATAAAGGCTTTTGTAAAAAAATACACCCTCCTAAACGTGCTACTTCCAACCTGTCCGTTAAGCTACCTCTTCCTGAGAATGCTATTACGGGAATTCTGGGAATCCGTTGCGCTAGTTCCCCCAATAATGTTAACCCGCTTTCCTTTGAACTTGGGAAGTTCAGGTCAAGTAAAATGACATCCGGTGGAGTTTGGACAATGCTTTTGCGAGCAACTTCCAAATCTGTGGCGACTTCTACTCGTAAACCCCAAGCGATCGCCTCAATTCTAATGCGTTCTGCTAGCTTTAAGTCATCATCTACAATTAGGATAAGTGGAGAATAAGAAATTTGTTCTGATTCTAAATGTAATTCTGGTGCTTTTTGTAACTCATTTTTTAGTAATTTTACTAGTTCACAAATCTGCTGTATATCATCAGCATTTAGCACTTGTTGGGATTCTAACAAGTCTTCTATCTCCCGAGCCAACTGAGAACCTCGAATCAAGCCAAATATTCCCAAAGAACCAGCTAATCTGTGTGCTTCATTTTTTGCCTGCTTTCTCATTTGTGGTGTTATTTGATACACCTTTAAAGCAGTAGCAAACTCTTCCAATATGATAAAATGCTCTGAATATGTGTCTTTAAACTTCTCCCAAATTTTAGCAGTGGCTGCTTTAACTTTCTTTTGATATCCTTTTTCCTTCTGCTTGTTATCAGAGGATAAAGTTGTTGAAGAGTCCGTTTCTTCTGTGTGAGATGGGAGTCTTAAACGATACCCCAACCCGTGAACGGTGTCGATGGGGTCGGACGCACCTCCCGCTTTAAATTTTTGGCGTAAACATTTGATGTGAGTACTAACGGTTTCCTCTCCTGGCGAATCTGCAAAATCCCACAGCTTATCCAAAATGGCTTTGCGGCTAAAAATACGTTTGGGATTCAGCAAAAAAAGCTCTAACAAACAATATTCTTTAGGAGTCAACCGCAAGGGCTTATTTCCACAGATGACTTCATTATTTTTTAGATCGCAGTATACGTTCTCCCAAGTGATAATAGACGATGAAACTTGCTTCCCACGACGTAAAAGAGCACGAATTCGCGCCATCAGTTCATTTATTTCAAAGGGCTTCACAACGTAATCATCTGCGCCCGCATCTAATCCCATGACTAAATCATTTGTACTATCTTTGGCAGTCAGAAGTAGAATAGGACTTTGACATCCTTGAGAGCGCAGCCGTTTGCATAAATTTATACCATTCATATCTGGAAGTATAATATCCAGCAAAACCAGGTCATATTCAAACGCCTTTGCCAGTTCTAACCCTGTACGTCCATCCATTGCCTGGTTAACGGTATAATGATGAGCATTCAGGGAATCAGAAACTACGGCACTGGTAAGATGGTCATCTTCTACTAATAAAATTTTCACGATAGTTTTCCTTTGTAAGGGTAAAGACTGAAGGGAAAAGGGACTTCCAAGAAATAAATTAATCATCTTGTGGGGCGGGTAAGGACTCCCATCTCCAGTCGTGACGTCTGAGACAGACGTACCACAAGAGATTGTTGATTACTTTTTTATTTGGAACTCCCAAATACTTATTGCCTTTTTCCGCAATAACGTACCAGTTTGTCATAAGTATATTTTTATAAAAACTGTAGCAGTCCTAGATGAAATGTAAAATTTTTGTGAGGACCGCTGATAGATAATCGTAAAAAAGCCATTAGCCCTGTACGTTCGCTCCGGATTGAATAACCTATGTTGATAAATTGATAAATTACCCACAGAGCCGCGTGGGTTTCACCTTATTTTAAGATTTTTTATGTACTGCTTAACATGGGTTAATTTGTGCTGAATGCTATAGGTGATAAATCGAGCTACTGAATGAATTTGAGGGGTGAGCAAATTTACTCAACCCTTTGGGCGGTGGCAAAGGCTGCGCTAACTTGTAGGTGGACTGCTTCCGCCATTGCGATCGCGCAAATAATCCCATATCCGCCGAATCTCGGTTTGAAAAGTTTGGCGGTCAATTGCTGCTTGCTGTCGGTCTTGTGCTGTTTGCGCTCGGTCAATTGCTGCTTGCTGTCGGTCTTGCTCAGCTTGTATGGCTAAGATATCTACTCGGTTGGTTACAGCGTTGACATTCTCAGTGAGTTGCTGAATGTTTGCTACCAGAACATCAATGGTATTGCTTTGAGCGTTGATGTTAGCACCCATAGCAGCAATGGCATCATTCTGGGCTAACACTGTTTCACCAACGTTGGCAAACAGAGTTTCTAGGCGGCTAAGTCGTTCCTCAATGCTTGGTGATTGTCCTGTGTTGGTCATTTTTCCTCCTTGTCTTGTCCTTGGCGTTTAGCGATCGCATTCTCAGATAGCGCGTTGAAACCTTACCCAGTCAGGCATTAATTCCTCTCTCCCTTTCAATCCGGAGCGAACGTACAGTTAACCATTAACGACCTTTTGTTCGTTAGACTAGAACAACAGGAGAGTAATCTAGGGTACAGTATGATGAGCGATCGCGACTACACACTCATTATTGACAAAAGCGGGAGTATGTCTACTCCTGACCAAGCAGGTGGTAGAAGTAGATGGGAGATAGCTCAGGAATCTACTCTCGCTTTAGCAAGGAAGTGCGAACAATTCGATCCTGACGGTATCACTGTTTACGTCTTTTCGGGCAGACACAAACGTTATGATGATGTGACATCTGCCAAAGTCGCACAGATATTTACGGAAAATGACCCATCAGGGACCACGAATTTAGCAGGTGTATTGCAACACGCACTTGATAATTACTTTCAACGAAAAGCTGCTGGTCAAACAAAGCCTAACGGAGAAACTATCTTAGTTATCACCGATGGCGAACCGGACGATCGCAAAGCTGTTTTTGAAGTGATCATTAGTGCGACTCGTAAGATGGATCGCGATGAAGAAATGGGAATTTCTCTAATTCAAGTCGGTTCAGATCCCCAAGCAACCAAGTTTCTCAAAGCTTTAGATGACCAAATGGAGAGTGTTGGAGCTAAATTTGATATTTGCGATACTGTCACCTTGGATGAGATGGAGGATATGAGCCTTGCAGATATCTTGATGAATGCGGTGACTGATTAATGGTTAATTGCTAATGGCTAATGGTTAATGGCTAATGGTTAATGGCTAATGGCTAATGGCGTTTGGTGATTAGCTGTTTGTGACTTAAGGAGAAAATTTAAATGTTACAAGAGCGTGACTATACGTTAATTATTGATAAAAGCGGTAGTATGGCAACTACTGACCAAAAGGGTGGTAGAAGCCGATGGGTGGCTGCACAAGAATCTACCTTTGCTTTAGCGAATAAATGCGAGCAGCTCGATCCAGATGGTATCACTGTCTATGTGTTTTCTGGTAGATTCAAACGTTACGAAAATGTAACATCAAGCAAAGTCTCCCAAATTTTCCAAGAAAATGACCCTTCTGGAAGTACTGACTTAGCAGGGGTGTTGCAACATGCACTTGATAACTACTTTCAACGCAAAGCTAGTGGTCAAACTCAACCTAATGGCGAGACAATTTTAGTTGTTACAGATGGTGAACCAGATGACCGCAAAGCAGTTATGAAGGTAATCATTGAAGCTTCTCGCCGTATGGATCGCGATGAAGAACTTGCTATTTCTTTCATTCAAGTGGGTACAGACGCCCAAGCCACCCGCTTTCTCAAAGTCCTGGATGATGAACTACAAAGCGCAGGTGCAAAGTTTGATATCTGTGACACAGTGACCATTGACGATATGGAAGACATGAGTTTGTCAGAAGTTCTTCTTAATGCTATAAATGACTAAACCAGTTATCAGTTAACAGTCAACAGTTATCATTGAACTAACTGATAACTGATAACTGATAACTGAACTATTATGGACTCTCTTGACAAATTGCTAGAGCAATTGAAAGCAGAATACAAGGAACCAAAACCTGAACAGCACCAGCCAAAGTCAACTCCAATACCACCGCTCGCCAAATCAACTTCTAAATCGGAACGTTTAATAGATAATCTGTTAGCTCAGGTCAAGTCTGATTTTGAGGAAAAAGATTTAGCTGAGGAATTGCAAAGACAGCAAGAGATGGAACAGGAACGTATTCGACAAGAAAAACTTAAGACACAAAAACGAGAAGCGGTGAAGATACAAGCTAAAGATTGGTTAGAAAAGTTAGATCCATTATCGTCTGAAGGACTCTGGTTTGAACGGTTTGCTGAAGGGTATCCTTCTAAATTGGAAGCTGCAATTGAATATTTACAAATGTGATAATTAATTTCATTTTTAATTATTTAATTAATACTTGGATCAGGGACCTTCAAGAAATAAATTATCTATCTTGTGGTACGGGCGTCCCCGCCCGTCCTTTGAATCTGTAAACGGCGTCCCCGCCCGTCCTTTGAA
>JAWQFQ010000278.1:0-11035 GCA_035967975.1 Scytonema sp. PMC 1070.18 | reverse complement strand
CCCCTACACCCTTACACCCCTACACCCCTACACCCCCATAAACACCTATGACGAAAACTGTTGTTATTGACCCGGTGACTCGTATTGAGGGTCATGCTAAGATTTCTATCTTTTTAAATGATGCTGGGGAAGTTGAAAATGCTCGCTTCCATGTTGTAGAGTATCGGGGATTTGAGAAGTTTTGTGAAGGCAGACCGTTTACAGAAATGGCTGGTATTACTGCTCGTATTTGCGGTATTTGTCCGGTGAGTCACTTGATTGCTTCTTCAAAAACAGGTGATAAAATTTTAGCGGTGAAGATTCCACCTGCGGCTGATAAACTGCGGCGACTGATGAATCTTGCCCAGATTACTCAATCCCATGCATTATCTTTCTTTCACCTGAGCAGCCCTGATTTCCTATTAGGTTGGGAAAGCGACCCTGCTAAACGTAATGTTTTTGGACTCATTGAAGCAAATCCTGACTTAGCCCGTGCTGGAATTCGATTGCGTCAGTTTGGACAAACGGTGATAGAACTGCTAGGTACACGCAAAATCCATTCTGCTTGGACAGTCCCTGGTGGAGTGCGATCGCCCTTAAGCGAAGACAGTCGTCAGTGGATTCGCGAACGTTTACCGGAATCTTTTGACACTATCAATCTGGCGCTTGGACTTTTTAAAAATCTATTAGATAGTCAACTCAAAGACGAACCAGAAATTTTTGGTGAGTTTCCATCCTTATTCATGGGATTGGTGGGTAAGAACGGTGAATGGGAACATTACGATGGACACCTCCGCTTTACTGATAGTCAAGGTAATATTGTTGCTGATAATCTCAGTGAAGATAACTACCAAGAATTTTTGGGAGAAGCGGTTGAACCGTGGTCTTATCTAAAATTCCCCTATTACAAACCTCTAGGATATCCTGATGGTATTTACAGAGTTGGACCTTTAGCGAGGTTAAATATTTGCAATCACATTGGAACAGAATCCGCTGAGCGTGAGTTAAAAGAATTCCGCGATCGCGCTGGTGGTGTTCCGACTTCATCCTTCCTCTACCACCACGCCCGTCTGATTGAAATCTTAGCTGCATTAGAAAAAATTCAACAACTGGTGGAAGATTCAGATGTTGTCTCAAATCGGGTGCGATCGCACGGAGGTGTCAACCAGTTAGAAGGAATTGGAGTCAGCGAAGCTCCAAGAGGAACCTTATTCCATCACTATCAAGTTGACGACAACGGGTTAATCAAGAAAGTCAATCTCATTATCGCCACAGGACAAAATAACTTAGCAATGAACAAAACCGTCACCCAAATCGCCAAACAATACATTCGCGGTCATGAGATTCCCGAAGCTATGCTCAACCGCGTGGAAGCAGGAATTCGCTGTTTTGACCCCTGTCTATCCTGCTCAACCCATGCTGCGGGACAAATGGCGTTACACCTTCAACTCGTTACACCCGACGGTAGTGTTGTGAATGAAGTTTATCGGAATTAGAGGTTTGTTCGTTCGTAGTTGCGCGAAGAGCGCATGTCAATATGAAACCGCAGATGAACGCACCCTCAACGCAGATAGCAATACTTGAAGGTTTTGACTCGATCCCCCCAACCCCCCTTATGAAGGAGGGCTTTAAACCCCCCTTTTCAAGGGGGGCTGGGGGGATCAAAACGGGATGAGCACCACTAACCGAGCAGTATTGACGCAGATGAGATTGTCTGTGGCGTTGAAGCGCAACTACAAACAAACTATTTAGGAGGTGATGAAATTATGTCAAAAGAAAATTTGTTTTTGTGTATGGGTTCTGCTTGTCATCAAATGGGTGTTTATGAGGTTTTACCAAAGTTACAGTCTCTAATGAAGGAGTATCAATTGGAAGATATCATTACACTTAAAGGTTCTTTTTGCTTAGAAATTTGCAGTCATGGCATTACCATGAGATTTCAAGAGCAGAATTTTATGAACATTAATCCTCAAAATATTGAAGACAAATTTGTTCAAGAGATTTTACCTGCAATTAGAGCAGTATGTCCGTGTTCATAACCTTTATCAAGTGATTCAAAATGGCTGAAGAGCAAAACCATCTGTGGAAATTGCTTTGGGACTACGATCCAAATGGATTAATTGTGGTCGATCCCGACCTTTATATTAAGCTGGTTAACCCTGCATTTTGTCATATGTTTCGAGTGAATTCAGAAGATATCATCGGTCAACCTGCTGATGTTATTCTTGATAATATTGATGATTTCAAAAAGGCTTGGCAGCAAAATATCGTTATTCGCGGTCAATTCAAAGAGTATCCCAATCATCATTTATATGTTAATCAAGTGATTTTTGCTATTGAAGATGAAGCGTTGATTGCTGGTATTTTGGTAGATATAAGTCATGAATTGGAGCAAAAAAGAGAGTTAGAAAGATTAAAAAGAGAAACGATTCAAAAGGTTAATGAAGTTGTTGACAATCAGATGAAAGTCGTACAAGAAATTGCTGGTCTTTTGGGAGAAACGACTGCAGAAACAAAAGTTAGTCTACTCAAAATTATTCAGCTTCTCAATATAATATGACTTCAACTAAAAATATGTATTGTCCCGTTGTCGTTGACCATTTCTTAGATATTCATGAAGCCAGCCTTAATAAGAAAGGAGAAGAACTTTGTGGTGATAAGGTAAAGTTTTTTAAAACTGATAAGAAGACTATAATTGTTTTATCAGATGGCTTGGGTAGTGGAGTAAAAGCAAATATTCTAGCCACCCTCACCACTGAAATTCTGATTACAATGCTCGATGCTGATACACCACTGGAGGAAGTCTTAAAAACTATAATTGCAACTCTCCCAATTTGTAAAGTTAGAAAAATTGCCTACTCTACCTTCACTATAATTGAAATCAATTCTGAAACCAATCATTTTCGAGTGATTAACTTTGATAACCCCCCTCCCTTTTATTTTCATGAAGGTAAGGTCATTAAGTTAGACACTCGTACAGAAGAAGTTCTGGGTAAGAAAATATTAATCACCGAGGGACACTTACACCGAGGAGATTTTTTAGGCGCTGTGAGTGATGGTGTCCTTTATGCAGGAATGGGTGTTACCCTTAATTTTGGTTGGGGGTGGGATAATATCGCAGACTATATTGAAGGTATTTTATTCCAAAAAACCCATACGGCTAGAACGATTGTACGTGAGGTGATTCACAAAACTCACTCCCTCTATCAAGGAGAAGTTGGGGATGATGCTACCTTTGTTGGTGTCTATGTCCGCAAACGCAACCCTCTAATTATTTTCACAGGTCCACCTTTAGATAAAGAAAAAGATGAATATTATATTGAACAGTTCCTAAGTTTTAAAGGTAAAAAAGCCATTTGTGGAGGAACAACAGGGAATATTGTTGCTAACTACTTAGGAGAAATGATTGAAATGGACTTATCCACCATTCGGAAAGAACTTCCCCCTATAGGTTCCTTAACCTACGTTGATTTAGTCACAGAAGGAATCTTAACAATTTCTAAAGCAACAGAATATATTAAGAACTGTGACGGCGACCTCAGCCGACTACGATTTGACAATAACGGAGCTTACCTATTAGCTAGAGAGATTTTACAAGCAGACTCCGTTTTATTTTTAGTCGGTCAAAGTATTAACGAATTTTACCAAAATCCCCTTTTACCAAAAAATATTTCAATTCGGAGAGGATTAATCGAGGAATTGGTACAATTCTTAAGAAGCAAACAAAGAGAGATATTTGTAGAATATTGTTAATTATAGAAAAATCTCTATGATTTCTTACCTTAGCGCTCTTTGCGTCTTCGCGGTTCCAAAAAAATATTAAATCTTTCAAAGGAGTAGAGACATTCGCAAATATTATGAACAGGTCAAGACAAATCAGCAAAAAAATCATTAAAATAGAAGTATATGAACTACCTGGTGATTGGATATGGAAATTTATTACGCAGTGATGATGGAGTAGGTCAACTCGTTGCAGAAGAAGTAGAAAAGTGGGGACTGAGTCACGTGCGATCGCGAGCATTACATCAACTAACCCCAGAACTAGTAGATGAGATCGCTAAATCTGAAGTTGTGATTTTTGTAGATGCGATCGCAGCCAATTCAAAACTTCCATCAGATATGACTCTAGAACCAGTAGAACCAAACTCAACAGAGCCCATCCTTGGTCATAGGAGTGACCCCCAATCCTTAATGCTCTTTGCAAAAGCCCTTTATGGAAAAACACCAGATGCTTATCAAATATTAATCCCCGGAGTTGATTTTAGTTTTGGAGAAAACCTCTCTCCCCTAACTCAAACAGGGTTTGAAATGGCTTTAAAGAAAATTAAAGAATTTGTTTGTCATTCATCAATTTTTGTGTGAATACTGTATATAAGAAGAAGCCTTTTAATGAAATTAGCAAGTCAGCAATCAGCTTTTTCTATGAACGCTCAACACTAAGGGCTTTATAACCTACAAGAAATATGGAGAAACTTACCATGTTAGATACAGAAGCACAAGTAAACCTTACCTTAGAAGAACGCATCAACGAAGCTATTGAAGATGCTCACGCAGCTTCGGAAAAATACGGTTCTGACTCTCAAGAATGTAGAGTCGCTTGGGATATCGTTGAAGAACTACAAGCAGAAGCATCTCACCAAAAAGACGCACACATAACAGCTTTTGATGTTTACTGTGAAGAATTTCCAGAAGCACCTGAAGCACGGATGTATGACGACTAAGAGGTGATGTAATGCATGAAGTCGGAATTATGCAGAGTACGCTTGACATTGCACTAGAGCATGCTAGAAAGCAAGGAGCGACTCGCATACATCGGATTGTCCTGCGGGTAGGCGAACTATCCGGGGTCGTACCAGAAGCGCTATCCTTTGCGTTTGATGTCGTGATGCAGGGGACAATTGCAGAAAACGCCCAACTGCAAATCGATTATTTACCAATCCTCTGCTATTGTTCCACCTGTCAGCAGGAATTCCAACCGACTGACTGGATCTTTGAGTGTCCTCACTGTCATCAACTCTGTACAGAAATTCGTCAAGGTAAAGAATTAGAACTTTCCTCAATGGAGGTCTCTTAAATATGTGTCAAGATTGCAATTGTGGTGACGTGCAGGCGATCGCCATTGATGGAGAAGTTCACCATCCCCATCACCATCCCCATCACCATCACCATTCCCACAACCACCATCACGGACATACCCACACCCATGACCCAGTTGCATCAGTTACCTTAGAAGCACAAAACAGCCATAACACCTATACCCTTCCCGTCCACACTTCCCTGATATCCAAAAATGACCGACTAGCAGAACGCAATCGCGGTTACTTTCAAGCCAAAAAATTACTAGTTTTAAATATCATATCATCTCCCGGTTCAGGTAAAACGGCTCTCATTGAACGTACAGTCCAGGATTTAAGCCATCGCCCTCCTACAGCACAACAGCAATCCCTAGAAATTGGCGTAATCGTCGGAGATTTAGAAACCGATAACGATGCTCAACGGTTACGCAAAGCAGGTGCGCCAGCCGTACAAATCACAACAGGAACCACCTGTCACCTAGAAGCTGACATGGTAGCGCAGGCGATGACAAAGCTTGACCTAGACACATTAGATATACTCATCATTGAAAACGTCGGAAACATGGTTTGTCCTGCTGTCTACGATTTAGGAGAAACCCTGCGAGTTGCTCTCCTCTCCGTCACCGAAGGAGAAGACAAGCCCCTCAAATACCCGACATTATTCAAAACAGCAGATGTCGTCATTCTCAACAAAATGGACATTGCAGAAGCTGTTGGATTCAACCGAGAACAGGCGATCGCAAACATTCAACACATAGCCCCCCAAGCAACCCTATTTGAAGTTTCAGCCCGGACAGGACAGGGAATGGAAGCATGGTACACCTACTTAATCAATGCAAAACAACAATCTCCTCCAAATTCATGCCCCAGCGCTTACATTTAGAGGTAAGAGGAATAGTCCAAGGTGTCGGATTCCGCCCTTTCATCTACAACCTTGCAACTCAATTAGAATTAGTAGGTTGGGTAAGAAACTCATATCAAGGAGTTGTGATTGAAGTTGAGGGAACTCGCAAAGCCCTAAAAACGTTCTTGCAACGAATAGAGCAAGACAAGCCACCTCACGCCATGCTACAAACAGTAGAAGTAGACTGGCTTCCCCCCGTTGGCTACGTGACTTTTGACATTCGTCCGTCCAAAGCAAGCAAAACAACCGCCAAATCTGCCCTGATTTTACCAGACTTAGCAACCTGTCCGGACTGTTTGCGCGAACTGTTTGACCCCACCAACCGACGCGATCGCTATCCTTTCACCAACTGTACCCACTGCGGTCCCCGCTTCAGTATCTTAGAAGCACTACCTTACGATCGCCCCAACACCACCATGCGGTCATTTCAAATGTGTACCGCTTGTCAAGGTGAATACAACAACCCTTTAGACCGACGCTTTCACGCCCAACCCAACGCCTGTCCCCACTGCGGTCCCCACCTAGAACTATGGAACGCAGATGGTAAAGTCTTAGCAAGCCATGATGAAGCAATCCAGCAAACTGCAGAAGCAATCCGCCAAGGTAAAATTGTTGCCATTAAAGGATTGGGAGGCTTTCATCTTGTTGTTGATGCACGAAACGAAGCATCTGTCAAGATACTGAGAGAACGCAAACGCCGCCCTCACAAGCCACTGGCATTAATGTATCCCACATTGGACGCAATTGAAGAACATTGCCAAGTGTCAGAAGTGGAAAAACAATTGCTTTGTTCTTCCCAAGCGCCCATTGTCCTGCTACACCGATTACCCTCTCACCATTCCACCAGTCATATTGCGCCCTCGGTTGCACCCGGTAATCCCTACTTGGGTGTTATGCTACCCTACACTCCATTACACCATCTCTTGTTGACAGAGTTGGGATTTCCTATTGTAGCAACTAGTGGAAACCTCACCAGCGAACCGATTTGTATTGATTCTCATGAAGCATTGCAACGATTAAGCAATATTGCTGATGTCTTTTTAGTTCACAATCGTCCCATCGCCCGTCCTGTCGATGATTCTATTGTACGAGTCATTCAGGGACAAATCTCGATTCTCCGACGGGCGAGGGGATATGCACCTTTACCTTTGACACGTCTGACGCAAAGGAAACAAGGGTCTTCGTTTACACTCCTTGCGGTTGGTGGTCATTTAAAAAATACTGTTGCACTTTTGTGTGAACAACAGATTTTTACCAGTCAACATTTGGGAGATTTGGACAATCCCCAAACGGTACAGAGATTTGAAGAGGCGATCGCTCATCTACTCAGTTTATATGATACACAACCGCTAGCCATTGCCTGTGACGCTCACCCTGATTATCATTCTAGCCATTTTGCCCAATCCCACTGCACGGAGACAAATACTATCCTTCCCATACAGCACCACTACGCCCACGTGTTGTCATGTATGGTAGACAATCACTTGGAACCTCCCGTTCTAGGAATTGCTTGGGATGGTACGGGTTACGGTTTGGACGGTACCATATGGGGAGGGGAATTTTTGACAATTCCAACCCAACCAAAAACTATCGATGGTTTTGAAAGGGTAGCGTATTTGCGACCATTTCCTTTACCAGGAGGAGAACAAGCGGTGAAGGAACCGCGACGGTCAGCATTGGGGTTGCTGTATGAGTGTTTCGGCGAAGCCGCATTGTCCATGACTTATTTACCTCCATTGCAAACCTTTTCAGCCTCGGAATTGAAGGTTTTGAGGACAATGTTGCAACGGGGTTTCAATGTTCCTAAGACTACTAGTGCGGGGAGATTGTTTGATGCGATCGCTTCACTATTAGGTTTGTCTCAATTCGTCACCTTTGAGGGACAAGCAGCGATGGAACTGGAGTTTCTCGTTGATGGTATTGTTACGGATGAGATTTATCCTCTACCCCTTGGTCATACTTTAGACTGGTCATCTCTGTTAAATGCAATTTTAACTGACCTAGATATTGGTGTTTCTAAAAGAATCATTGCAGCGAAATTTCACAATACAATGGTAGAAGGAATGGTGAGTATTGCCAAGCAACAGGCAATTCAACAAGTTGTCCTTACAGGTGGTTGTTTTCAAAATCGCTACTTATTAGAACGGGCTATTCATCGTTTGAGAACAGCAGGTTTTTCACCCTACTGGCACCACCAGATTCCTACAAATGACGGAGGAATTGCGATCGGTCAAGTCATGGGTGCTTTATATCATTTGGCATTTTAGATATTAGATTGGCGAGGTAAATTTTAATGTGTCTTGCAGTACCTGGTAAAATTATGAGTATTGAAAACGACTCTTCCGCAAATGGAGATTCATCACTGTTGCGAACTGGTAAAGTCAGCTTTGGGGGTATTCTTAAGGAAGTGAGTTTAGCCTATGTACCAGAAGCCCAAGTCGGAGATTACGTAATTGTGCATGTGGGTTTTGCTCTCAGCATTGTTGATGAAGAAGAGGCGGAAGAAACACTGAATTATCTTCAGGAAATCGTCTAAATTCCTTCGCACCATCGTGTTAACCTATTCACTATCGATACTCAACGCCAGGAGATTGTTCGATGGAACCGATCGCCACCCTGAATTTTGACCCAGCGTCCATACCTTTTTCAAGATAAAATGTGGAGGAAGAGCAGCTTTGACCCTAGAGCGATACAACGGTTTCACCCGTTTGATTTCCCCCATGACGGGGACGAAGATGTAAGGTGATTTCGGTATCAAGGCGTTTGAGGAACGTCAGAAGTTTCCCTTCGCTGAACCGTTGAAACTCGCCTCGCATCAGATACGAGACTTCCGGCTGGGGAATGCCGAGCAGTTTGCTGATTTCGCGTTGTTTCAAGTCACGCTGTTTCAAGAGGCGGAGAACCTGAATCCCAATCTTACCCCGCGTAAAAAGTTCCTCTGCGTCTTCCAAACCGAGGTCAGCAAAGACGTTACCACTGCCTTCTTCAAAAATGCTTTCTTCTGTCATGGTTGTTTCTCCCAGTCGAGTGCGTCTTTATAGCGTTGTTTAATCGTAACGGCATCTCTGGAATATCCTCACTATCGGTCATAATATATGAAATTTCCTATAAATTCAAGTCACCACCATAGCACGAAATGTCACAAGATATCTTAACCCAACCTATGCGGCTGAGCACGGCGGAAGTGAACAATAGACATATGTTAGGGGAAGTGGTTTAGAGGCTAAAATAAAAATGTAGAGTCGAGAGTTTTTATTTAGGAGAAAAAAATGCAAATCACAATTAATTTACCAGATAAGTTAACCGATAAAGTTCAAGACACATGGGGGGATTTATCTCAAAAAATACTGGCTAATCTTGTCTTAGATGCTTTCCGCGAGGGTTTAATTGATTTTGATGAGCTAAAAGATATGCTTAATTTCTTTTCTGATGCTGAATTGAATGATTTTTTAAGACAAAAAAATATGGTTCATTCTGGAGGCATACTTAATTTATATGGTACTTGCCCTGATCTTAAGTTCGTAGAGGATGAACAAGAACTAAATGATGATATAGATGATGATTTAACAGGAGTTTTTGATGAATAAAACTTCGTTAATTTATCTGCTAGATACGAATGTTTGTATTAGGTATTTGAATGGAAGTTCATTGATTATTAAAAATTACATAGATGCTTTTTGCTTTGGTAAATAATTTAATCTTAGTTACTCATAATGTTAGGGAATTTAGCAGAGTTAACGGGTTACAGATTGAAGATTGGGAAGTTATGTAATGGGTAAGTATCAGGGTTATGAAAAGTATAAAGATTCTGGTGTTGAGTGGTTGGAATATCTGTTTGTTGCTACTGGGGTCAATTTCTCATGCTTTTGCAATCGATAAGCTCGTGGTGTTTTCCCTGTCCAACGTTTAAAAGCACGGTGAAATGCACTTGGTTCAGAAAAACCTAGCAAAAAAGCAATATCGTGAATTGGGATATCAGCTTTTTGCAGATGTCTCAGAGCTAACTGCTTGCGCGTTTCATCTAAAAGTTGTTGATAGGAAGTCCCCTCGGCTTGCAGTTCCCGTTGCAAGTTACGAACACTTATGGTAAGACTACGAGCGATCGCCTCGATAGAAGGAACTTCTCCTTTAATGTGATTGGTTATTGCCCGAACAACACTATTAGTATAATTATTTTCCTGGCTCAGTTCGCTGAGCATCGCTTCTGCATATTGTTCAAATACGGATAAGAGTCTTGGGTTTGCTGATAAAATTGCCCAATTCAAACAGCTTGCATCGAAAATCATACGATTGGTAGGCATAGAGAACTGCACACCCGTTATAAAGATACGCTTATGTTCGGAAATATCAGCCGGGGGTGGGTATTGAAACCAGACGGCGTGGGGTAACAGTTGCTTACCTGTCAACATTTTCGTGGCTGTCAGCAGTGCAACAAACGTGCTCTCAACAGCGTGTCGAGGTTCTTCTAAAAGGTAGTTTTTTAAGTGCTCCACGGCATTCAAGTCCCATAGTACCTGCCCTTGGGATACTGAGTAATGAATGTTTGCTCCCTGGCTGAACAGATTGGTGTACCGAGAGAGTTTTTCTAGAACTTGCTCAAAAGTTCGGCAATTTAACAGTACGTAACCAGGAATGCCGAAAGTACCCAAATTAAATGCTTCACCAATATGTAAGCCGAGGTTTTCATCGCCCGTTAGCTTGACTGCTTCGAGCCATACAGCTTTGTGCAGTGTTCCTGTAATCCGTCCATCGGGTGTATCTAACAAACTAGGTTCAATTCCAACGGCTCTGCACAAACACTCAGCATCAACTCCATGCTTCCTAGCTGCATACTGAACAATGCTTCGAGTAATGTAAGCAGAGAAAGTTGCCTCTTTCATAAGAGATTCTAGCAAAGTTTTTCAAAACGGCGTCAGAAGTTAATGACTTGGCGTAGCAGGTCAATTCAAACACCACTTAGAAAGTATATCGTTGAACTGTCAAAACGTTGTGGATTAAACAATAGATATCTCCAGAAATGATGTAAGGGCGTTGGCGGAGCCTTCTCCTGTCACCAGACGCACTCGCGTTCGGTGGA
>JAWQFQ010000277.1:0-11041 GCA_035967975.1 Scytonema sp. PMC 1070.18 | reverse complement strand
CGCCGTTGAAGCACGAAGCCTACACCGACCGCGAAGGGCGGTGTAGGTAGTTCACGCACTTTCAATAAATAAATTATCCATCTTGTGGTACGGGCGTCCCCGCCCGTCCTTTGAATTCACATTAACGTCCAAAACTAAAAAAAGCCCTTAAATTTTTCTGAATATCGAGTGCAACGTTATCAATACTTTGATTGGCATTAATAACAACAATTCTTTCAGGATATTTGTTGGCTATTGATAAGTAACCATTACGAACACGATGATGAAAAGATAAGTCCTCTTGTTCCATACGATCTAACTTCCGATGAGTGAGTATTCGTTGAAAAGAAATTTCAGGGTCAATATCAAGCAATATAGTTAAATGACTTTGAAATCCGCTAGTTGCTATAAGATTAAGCTGCTCGATCATATCAATGTTCATTCCACGTCCCCATCCTTGGTAAGCAACAGTAGAGTCAGTGTAGCGATCGCACAAAACGACCGATCCATCTTGAATCGCTGGCTTGATCGTCTGGTCAACGTGTTGTGCGCGATCAGCAGCGTACAGGAGTAATTCTGTTCTATCCGAGATAGAGTTAGAACCTGCTTCGAGTAACAATCGTCTTAGATGTAAGCCTAAATCCGTTCCTCCCGGTTCGCGAGTTACAACCACAGAAAGATAAAAACTTTGTAGCCATTCTTTACACAACTGTATTTGGCTAGTCTTCCCGCAACCTTCCACCCCTTCAAAAACAATAAATTTGCTGTTCATACGCCATTGAGTCATGTTAACAAAAATCAAAGGATGGGAACTCTCAGTAAGGAGATTTACTAGAGCATCCTAGCACTCATACCTATGCCTCATTCCTATGTGATATTACTATATTTGTTATCATACTTCCCCTTGTATAGGGTATAAGGAGTCAGGGTGTAGGGGAAGATATATGAGACAGGGATTTTCAATCAAAACTTGAACCCCAACAAATTCCAAAAGTTTAGAACAGGAATGAAGATTAATGCAGCTAAAGTCACTACAGAGTAGAGAGATCGCCCCCAGAAAGACCAATAGCGATTTGTCCAAGCTAAGACGGTAAATACTAGCAATCCTAACGTCAAAAAAGCAGATATCAAAGGAAGACAAAGTAAAGCGATCACAACAGATGGTACACCGTACACAAGCTTCCATATACCTATTATCCAGAATGATAAAGGCAAGCCCACGATAAACACTAGATTTAGAGTTCCAACACAACCTGCCATAATCGACGCAGTATTATGTTGTCCATTAGGAAGGAAAGACTTTCCTCTGAAACGACGAATCAAAGGGCGTATAGTCCTTTATTCCCGTTCTATTTCTCCCGAATTTCATTAGATATATAGGGAGTATCCCATCTGAATTCTACATTATTTCAATATGTTGCTGTTGAATGAGTTCGCCTTCTATCGTAGGTGTTAAGTCAGTTGTCAGTGGATTTGTTTTCTCGTAAGTAAGAAAAATTTAGAGATTAGGATTCTTTTTATGCAAATAGGTTTTAGGGTGTATAGTGACAATTTCTGTTTATTTATAGCAGACCTAAATGAAATGTAAAATTTTCGTGAGGACTGCTAACAGCTAAGAGTTAATAGTAAAAAAGCAATTAGCAATCAGCCATTAGCCATTAGCAATTAGCCATTAGCCATTAGCGTTCCCTTTTTTATAGTACGCTCTCGGTGCAAAGAACTGAGAGGAGAGCCAACAGAGACTAAAGGGAGTCGCTGTTCTTTAAACTATAAGTAATTCCAATAAGAAATAATACTTATATTTTATCGCCTCTGTGGATAGACAATCTGCTGAAAGTGAATTTTTTAGAGAATATTTCATTAAATTCTGAATAATAAAAATTTATATGCTTTGATTAACTTATATTTAACAAGTCAATATTCTCTGTAAGTAAGATATAATCTCAATTAACGTTTAGGTAGCAAATATCATATATCCATAACTTTCTCGACCGAGCAAGTATTGTCAAATCATGTAGTTACATGGTTGCGTAGCTTGCCATGAAACATAACAGGATACACTCATGTTGGTGACAAAGAAAAGTCTTTCTTATGAAAGGTTGACTTAATTCACATTTACAAGTTAAATTCTTAACACATCTAAATCAGTCTGCCTAATCCAGTGTTTACCTTAAAATGTATCCTGCCTTTGAGGTAAGTTTGGAGCGGAGGAACCAAGTTTGGGGCTTATCTAACGGAGAGTGAAAAATGAAGAGTCAAGAGTGAAGAAGAAAACTTTCGTTACTTCTAGCTCATAACTCTTCACTCTTATGTAGAGGGACATCTCTCAGTCCTAGCCCGTCAGCTAACTTCGTCGGCATTGGGAGGAGGCTGAACGAGCAGCATTCTGACAAGTAATGCCTTGTTCTCGTCAGTGTCCTTGGCTGGTATCTGTGCGCTTCGTTGTACCTGCCCTCGACTATAGAAGGAGGGTCATTCTACCCAAACTTCTCGCGTCCGGGGCGAGTAAAGTTGCCATGTGGTGAAGTTGAAACTATGCTACTGACTAAAAAGCATCGCATCGCTCTGATTTCTGTAGATGGAGACCCTGCGGCGGAAATTGGACAAGAAGAGGCTGGCGGACAAAATGTCTATGTGCGTCAAGTGGGTTATGCTCTGGCTGAGCAAGGCTGGCTAGTGGATATGTTCACTCGCCGCAGTAGTTCAGAGCAAGCTGCTATTGTGCAGCATCAACCCAATTGTCGGACGATTCGGTTAAAGGCTGGACCTGCTGAGTTTATGAGTCGGGACAACTTGTTCGACTATCTACCTGAATTCATTACAGAATTTCAAGCATTCCAGCAGGCACAGGGGTTTCAGTATCCTTTAGTACATACCAACTATTGGTTGTCTTCTTGGGTCGGTATGGAACTCAAAAAACTTCAACCGTTGATTCAAGTGCATACATACCACTCTTTGGGAGTGATTAAGTACAACGCTGTCTCTGATATTCCACCAATTGCTAGAAAACGGCTAGCTATTGAACAAGTCTGTTTGGAAACTGTGGATCGGGTGGTTGCAACAAGTCCTCAAGAGCAGGAACATATGCGAAACCTCGTTTCTACTAAAGGACAAATAGACACGATACCTTGTGGTACTGATATCGATAAGTTTGGCTCGATTCAACGGTCTGAAGCACGACGGGTATTGGGAATTGCACCTGATGCTAAAGTCGTTGTTTACGTTGGTCGTTTTGACAAACGCAAGGGAATTGAAACTTTAGTCAGGGGTTTTGCAAAGTCTGGTTTACACTCTTCTGCTAACTTACAGCTCATTATTGGGGGTGGTAGCCGTCCCGGTCAGAGTGACGGTATTGAGCGCGATCGCATTGAAGGTATTGTCGCCGAACTCGGTCTAGAAAGTCATACAACCTTTCCAGGTCGCCTAGACGATACTGTTCTACCCTTTTACTACGCTGCTGCTGATGTATGTGTAGTACCTAGTCACTATGAACCTTTCGGTTTAGTGGCGATTGAGGCGATGGCGTGTCGGACACCAGTTGTAGCCAGTGATGTTGGCGGGTTGCAATTTACAGTGGTATCTGAAGTGACGGGTCTACTCGTTCCTCCCAAAGATGACGCTGCATTTGCGATCGCCATTGACCGGATTCTCAGCGACTCAGTTTTACGAGACCAGTTAGGTGAGGCTGGTAGACAACGTGTAGAAATCGCTTTTAGTTGGCATAGCGTTGCAGCTAGACTAACTCAACTCTACACTCACCTGCTGGCTCAAACCACATCCACAACAGAGAGCAAATCTCACATAGCAGCTTAACTTCTAAACTTGAAACCTCATTCAGTTTCTCTTAAGATTGCTCCTGCATGTAAGTTTTGACACAAACTCATAAATCTAGAAAATCAGGGAGTCATCACAATGTTGAAAGTAGGAGATTACGCACAGCATCAAATCACCGGGCAAGTTGGTACGGTTATCGGCTACGGACATGAGGTTTTGCGTGGAGTGTATCTCACGACTCTCAAAGTCCGAGCATTCGATAACAACGAAAGCCCCAATAAAAGTAAATTTGTAGAAGATGTATACTCTGCTTGGGTATTAACTCAAGTAAGAGAAACGTCTGGAATTCTTAAACCGCAATTGGTAAAAAGCTAAATAACATCGCAACCATAAAGAACTTTGATAGGTTTGTGGTGAAAACTGTCTTTGCTCAAATAGGGCGGACGCTTTCGCTACAAACATCCTGACTTTCATGTGTGCGTTCCGTTTGGTTTGACCAAGCAGCTTTTAGTAGTCCGCCATATTAATTTTGGTAGGTAAACCATTTTTAGGCTTATCCTCTCCTTCTCTTCCTCTGCGTTCTGGAGCGCCTGGAGCGGTTGTTCATTCAATCTGTCAAAATGAGTTTAGTGAACCATTAGTGACGGCGTTGCACAATTGCGGGGTAAATTGGGATTTCTAGCTAGGGATAAACTTTGATGGTTTGCGCCAAAGCGTCTACCGTGGGGGAACGACTGCGCCCTTATGCGTGAGCCAAAATTCATCCCATGAATCAGCAACACCCTGGTTACAATAAGGTCAGGAAGCAAAATTATTTGCTTCCTGCTTGGCTGTTAGCTGCTTGGAAAGCGCATATGGATTTTGAACCCCAACCCACCGCCCAAACTGAGCCAAAAAAAGTAGACTTTGCTCAACCATTAACAACCCGTAAGTCGCTGGAATTGCTTCGAGATACGGAAGCTTTACTGCGCCGTCCCACTGTAGCAACCCTCGTACCAATTCTCCCGCCCAAGCTAGCGAAGAATGTTGAAGTCGCTTCATCTATAGCAGATGAATATTTGCAGCAAATCGCACAAATCGATTTAGAAAACATTAATGATGATGAGATGCGATCGCCACGCATTTGGGTCGGTTTAAGCTTCGTTGGGTTTGGGGCGTTAATGATAGTTGTGTTGCTGCTATACTTAAACACTCTACATCCAGAATTTAATACAGTTCAGCAAATAGGAAAATATTGGTATCAATATATTTGGTTTGTGTGCTTGGGTGTGGCGGGGATGTTTATTCTTGGTCGAGAAGCCATGCGTCCTATGAAAACAAACGAGAACCAAGTTGATCGCAATATATCAAAACGAGCGAAAGCGAAGTAGTCAATCACCTATAAGCAGTAGCTAGAGAACTATCACCAGGTGGATGGAAAAAACTTGTACCTTTGACAGAATCAGATTATTAACAAGTATGATCGCCAAAGAATAGAAGGATATTTTGTAATGAGCACTCACTTCCATCCTAAATTTGGTGTCAACGGAAGCAGAATTCGCACAGGTGCGATCGCTTTGGCACTATTTTCTACGCTTCTTACTGCTTGTGGAAACAACGACCGACCGATTGCTGGTGGTCCGACAGGGGCGAGTAACGTTACCACAGAAGAAGTAGCAGATGAAACAGTTGAACTTATTGGTAAGCCAGTAACTATCAGAGACGAAGTCGAACAAAAAGTTAGTCCAGTTGCTTTCACAATTGAGAACGATGAATTATTCGGTGATGAAGAAATTTTGGTTGTGAATGCTTCCGGAAAACCTCTCGTACTACCTGAGGATGACGCAGATGTGCAAGTGACGGGTACAGTTGCCCGGTTTGTTACTGCTGATATCAACAGAGAGTACAATTTAGGCTTAGACCCTAATGTTTATGTAAAATACGAAAGTAAACCAGCAATCATTGCTCGGTCGCTCGCATTGGCACCTGAGCCGGGTGAAATTACTAAAAATCCAAGCCTATACTACGGTAAGGTGATTGCTGTACCCGCTGAAGTCGAAGAGATTGTTGGACCGAATGCCTTTACCCTGGATGAAGAACAACTCATTGGATCTAATGATTTGCTAGTCTTGGTTCCAAATCCACAACGACCAATTCAGGAGAATCAAAAGGTGGTCGTAACTGGTGTGCTCCGTCCCTTTGTGCTCGCTGAATTAGAAAGAGACTACGATTTCACGTGGGATTCAGGTTTACAAAGAACGCTAGAAGCAGAATACAGGCAGAAACCGGTGCTTGTAGCGACAGATGTGTACCCATCAGCAACTCCAGCTACACAACGGTAAGCTGTTGTGGGAATACAGATTACCTACCCTCACGAGTTCCTCAAATTTGTTGCCTAACCTCAAAAAGCAGGAGGAGCATCCTCGTCGTAAGCTGCTGAATTTTTAATGAGTGGCATGGGAATTTGTGAGGCTAACTGGATATGATAACACAAAAACGTATTGGTATTCTAACAAGTGGTGGTGATTGTCCTGGATTAAATACTGTTATACGAGCAGTTGTGAACCACGCCACCTTAACCTACGGTTGGCAAGTTATAGGTATTCCCTATGCTACTACGGGTTTAAGTTCGAGAATGTCAATTCCTCTGACTATCAATAATTTACAACTACATGGTATCGACCCATTACTCTGTATGGGTGGCACTATTCTTGGGAGTCTTAACAAGGGAGATACTCTAGCTTGTGTGAATGAGATTTTGACAGGCTACCAAGCGTTGGAATTAGATGCTCTCATTGCGCTTGGAGGAGACGGTAGCTTGGGGATTCTCAACCAACTGCAAAAGCAAGGTAATTGGCAGTTTATTGGTATTCCTAAAACAATTGATAATGACATAGCACTCACAGAAAAAGTAGTTGGTTTTGATACTGCAATCAACACAATTGTGGATGCTTTAAATCGCCTCACATTTACTGCAGCCAGTCACGATCGCGTCATGATTGTAGAAGTGATGGGACGTACAGCGGGACATTTGGCGCTGCATGCAGGTATTGCAGGTGGAGCAGATTGTATACTAATACCTGAAATTCCATATTCGATTCGCGAAATTTGCGACCATTTGACAGAATTAAGAGAGCGGATGTGGCGTAAATTTGCAATTGTTGTCGTGGCTGAAGGTGCTCAAGTTGCACAAGATTTACAGAATTATCCATCCTGTGAGCCGCCAACTTATGGTATGGGACATCATATTGCTGATGCTATTCGCAAGTGTAGCCAGTCTGAAGTTGATGTCAGAGTTTCCGTGTTGGGACATATCCAACGCGGAGGAATTCCATCAGCTGGCGATCGCCTAGTTGCGACAGCTTTTGGCAAAGCCGCAGTAGACTTAATAGCTAGGGGAGAAACGGGGAAGATGGTGGCTTGGCAAAATGGACAGGTAGTGCCAATTCCTCTAGATGAGATGCTTGTTCGCAGTCCATCACTTGTAGATCCTAACAGCTTTTTGGTAGAAACAGCTCGTGCCTTAGGTATCTACGTAGGCAAAACAGCGTCAGCTATTGTACTCACAGATGAAGCAGCAATTTTGAATCCGTTGCAAGCTTGAGATATGCCATAGTATTGAGGGATTGCGATTATATTACCTTGCAAACTAGAGCATCGGTACAGAAATCCTAAAAACCCGGTTTCTTCACGGATGGTAAACGTAAAATTAGTCTTTAAGGGCGAGAGAAACCGGGTTTTTTAGCTCAACGAGTGTGAAGACTGTACCGACGCTCTAGAATTAGAAAGTAAAAGTGGTTCTCAACGCACCAATCACATCATCATTATTGTTGCTATTGCTATCTGGCGCAGTCAACCAGATGATTCCTGGAGTGATACTAATGTTGTCGTTGATTTTATACTGATAAAATGCTTCTAGATGATATGAAGTATCTTTATCCTTGCTGATTTGATTAATACTTGAACCTGTTACCTTGGGCTCCATACCAAAGATAATACCTGCTACATTACCTTTTTTTCCTAAGTCGGGAAATGCTAAAGTAACCGCCCAGTTCCAGATATCCAGAGTTCCCCGGTCAATTTGACCTCCCTTAGTTGAAAGGGTACGCGTGTTAGTGTAGCCAGTCCAACCACCCAAAACAAATTTATCACTAAGTTGTAATGATGCTTCCACACCATAAGAATTACTGGACACAGGTAATTCAAGACCAGAAAATGGAGCCAAAGCATCTGGGAGTTGAGGATTATCTAGTAAGGCTGAACGCAGGTTAGCACGGTTACTACCGGTACTACCATTGGCTGTGAAGTCATTGTTGTAAGAATTAACATACGTCAAACCAAGGGAGAATTTTTGAGTAGGTTTGACCGTCAACTGTGCTATTGCACCGTAAGCACCATTAAATAGACCAGCTTTTTTGTTAGGGTTAGCAGAGTCACTCGCTAAATATCCCAAACTCAGTTCCACACTCTTGCTGAACTCATGCTTGAGCCCCAATCCAGCACCATCCAGTAGATAGTAGATAGAGTTACGAGTTCCAAAATTAGAAAGAGCACCGCTACCACCATCTCCATCCAAGTAAGGATTTACTGTATCGGTAAAATCATCAGCCGCACCTGCGTTGGCTTCAACAATAACAGTTGTTTTTTTACCAAGAGGAAACTGGTACAACAGTGCGTCTATACTCACACTATTATTGTTATCATTAGTAAAAGCACCATCTGCAAATCGAAGGTCACCTTCTGGAGTAAAAGTAGAGGTTCCAGAGAAACGGTTTAAGTTTGTAGCTTGAAGTCGGGTTCGGAGGAGATCATCACCTGTAAAGCTTGTATCAAAGTTAAGTCGAACGCGATCGCCTAATATTGTGTTTCGGTCTATTTTATTTTCACGCGCATTATCTCCCGCAGCAACCCCAGCCAACGCAAAAATGACTTCGCCATTTAGTTTGGTTGTAGTAGAAAATTGATGTGCTTCCAATTGAGCAGCACTTGCTTCCAGTGTATTAACTCGACCTCTTAGAGTCGCTAGTTCTGCAGCAAATTCCTCTTGTAATTTTTGTAATGTTGCTAAATCCTCTTTTTTAGTCAAATCTGTAGTAGCTGTAGCAATGAGTTCATTAATCCGATTCAAACAAGCATCCAAACCCGCAGCAAACTCATATCGTGTCATAGCCCTATTACCGCGATAAGTCCCATTTGGATATCCAGCAATGCAACCGTAACGTTCTACGAGGGATTGTAGCGCTTGAAATGCCCAGTCCGTTGGTTGTACATCTGATAATTGAGACACAGATGTCACTTGTGCTAGGGAATTATGAGTTGCTAAAGTCGATAACTCTATTTGGTCTGAAGAATTTGACAATGTTTGGGTATTATCATTATCAAGAGTTGAACTGTCTTGATTGACAGGGATTGCGATCGCCACTTCACCGTAATCAACTAACAGGTTAGCAACAAGAATTAATGAAGATAGGTTTAAAAAGCTCCAGAAAACTTTTAGCATTTTACTCCTCATCCCAAAAAAATGGACATATACTTTATCTGTCATTCAAAAATCTTAAGACTACAAAGGTAAAGAACTTGGAAAGAAAGTATGGTTCAGTTAGTAATAGTTGAGGAGCCAGAAACCCGTATTCTTGGAGAATACGGGTTTCTAATTTTCGCGCTTCCCTTGCAGTATTGGATACCAGGGTTCTCCTGCATCGCAAATCCTACATAGTATTGATGCAGTAGTGTATCCTTTTTCTATTTTATACATTAATACTTGTTATAAATGCTGACAAAACGGCTTGCCTTATAGTACACAGAGCTTCAGGTAGAGGCTTCTTCACACATATTCATGACAAACTCCAACCCAAAGCATTAGCAACCTGACCGGCGAGTTCTAAAGGATTAAAAGGTTTGGCGATCGCCGCCATTATACCCATTTGGGCATAGCGACGGCGGTCAGACGCTTGTATTTTAGCTGTCAATAAAATCACAGGAATAGATTTGGTAGCTGGATTTTCCTGCAGCTTTTCATAGGTTGTGGGACCATCCATATCTGGCATCATGACATCAAGTAAAATGGCATCTGGCTGGAAAGTTTCAGCTTTGCTGATACCTTCTTTACCAGAACCTGCGGTTAGCACTTCCCAACCTGCTACCGTTTCCAGACAAATCTTGGTCACTTCTTGAATGTACTCTTCATTATCAACCACCAAAATTCGCTTTGTTGCCATTGCTACCTTCCTGTCCTCCTGCATTGAGAGTGATTTGTTGAAGTAAATCCATAACCCGCTGTTCAAATTCTTGCGTTGTCACTCGTCCTTTCTGAAGAAACTCGGTGTGTCCTAAATTCAGCCTTTGTCTATCCGATTCATTCAAATCTTTTGCAGAATAAACCATCAAAGGTATTTTATAAAGACGGCTGTGCTGTTGTAACCATTCCACAACAGCAAATCCATCTCCCTCAGGGAGAACTAGGTCAAGAATCAGCAAGTCCGGATTGACTTCTTGGCTGAGGCGGATTGCTTCTTTTCCAGTTTTAGCAAGGAAGGTTTCAATATTATGCTGCTCAAACAAGGTGATGAGAAGTTCTGCTAGTTCAATATCATCCTCAACAAGTAGAATGCGGACTCGTTTTGAAGTATTAATTAGCACTTTTCTCAAAGATTCAAACAGCGAACTTTCCTCCAATGGTTTGCTCACCCAGTTCACAAAGTCCTGACTTGGTTTGCGACTACTTGTGGGAGTACAAACACTACAAATAATAATCGGAATGTCTTGAGTATCCACTCGTTCTTTCAAAGCCGCAATCACCTCCCAGCCGTTCATACCGGGCATAAGCAGATCCAGTAAGATAACATCAGGATGTTCCGTAGAAGCAGTCAAAATTGCTGCTTCCCCAGAATCCACGGTGATGACGCGATAATGACGATTTTCTAATAAATATTGTAGTTGAGTCCGGATTTCCGGCTCGTCATCACAAACCAGCACTAGGGGACGATAGGGAGATGAGGAGACAGGGAGATGGGAAGATAGGGAGATGGGGAGAGTGAAGTAAAAAGCACTACCGTCACCCAACACACTGTCAACCCAGATACGCCCGCCATGTTGTTGGAGAATGCTACGACAAATTGCTAATCCCAAACCAGTCCCATCATGATTGCGGGAATCAGTTGAGTCAACCTGTTGAAAACGCTCAAAAATGCTATCTACTTTATCGGCTGGAATTCCGCGTCCTGTATCGCTGCCTCTTATACACATCCGACGCCGCCGACGAACCCCACGGCGGTGTCCTCGGCGGCCGCCGCTTCAACTAGCACAACCA
>JAWQFQ010000276.1:0-11088 GCA_035967975.1 Scytonema sp. PMC 1070.18 | reverse complement strand
CCTGTTCCCGATTCAGTATCTGTTAATTTAGCATAACAAGTACTGAAGAACCATTGTTTTCATATCGGATTGGGATTTTAGCAATCGCTGAATGTGGATTCTCAATGTTGGCAGACAAAGAACAATCAAATTTTCCTTAAACCAGTTCATGAGTTCCTGCTGAGTACTGTTTAACAGCCACCGTTGTGCCTTATTCAAAGCTACAGCAGGAGATAACCCTTGCAAAAGCATCTGATAAAATTTAACCATCAAAAAAGCAGTAGACAAATCATTAACAGCCCATAAAGACACAACAATACTGGAAATTCCAGCTGCTGTTAGGCTACGAGATAGTCCAACAACTCCATCTCCCGTAATATCACCCTGTCCACTACGACAAGCACTGAGAACTACCAAATCTGCTTGTAATTTTAGCTTGAGAATATCTTCGGTTGTCAGAAAGCCATTATCACTGGCTGACGGCGATAGAGCTATTGCTCCTGGCATTCTTAAAGACTTAATTTCATTAAGCAATCCATGAGTTGCAAGGTGAACTAATTTAACTTCGGTTATTTGACGAATGATTTCGGTCTTTGTTGCTTGTTTTCCAATAATAGGATTGGTATGTAATAAAGTAGCAATGACTTGTGCTTCTATTTCAGCTGCGACTAAAGGTTCAAGTTTTTGCTCCTGCGATCGCTCGAAAAAAACCGCTACCCTGCTGCTGATTGTTCGTCCAGGTAAAGTCTAATCGGTTTTCCTGACAGGTTCCATGAATGATACCGTGTTGACCTTGTTCAGAATTAGTATAGATTCCAGTCACATTTTGACCTTCTTGTGTGAGAGTTATTTGTCCCCAAGAGCTTTTATCGTTTTGCCAACTTCCTGTAAAGGGCGATGTTTTCAGGACATTCTCTAATCTTTTAACTAAACGGCTTTGCACTTGTTCACCTGAGAGGCTAGCTCGGTAAGTAGTAGGATAGATTTCACTGCTAGAGGGAGGAGTGTAGAACCCAGAACCTTCGATTTCGCCAGTGATGCGATCGCCATTCATCGAGACTGACAGTCTAACCCTTTGTGAAACAACACCAATCGCCTCAAATGCAGATGAACTGGGAAGTGTGTACCAACCTACATCAAGATTTCCTTCTGGAGAGTCAACCTCTAGTAGAAATTGCTGAGCATTACCTGAAATTTGACAATTTGACTCCACAGCTTGGGAGTGATCGAAATTCCAACGAATACCGCCGTGGTGAGTTAAAACTTGGGGATCGCTCAAAAGATTAACAAAGATTGGAGGCTCAGATTCTTGATTAAAGTCAATGAAAATTTGTATTGGTAGTTCGGCGAACGCTCCGGTTTCTGTTTCTCCGGTGATACATCCAGTATATCGTCGCTGGATTGCAGGAAGTTGAATATCTAAATTATCTTCCTCTAAGGGTAATACAACTTCTTCTGGTTGATTGGAAATCGATGATGAAGACAGCACCTCCACCAAGACTTGAGGTGTTGAGATCGTCTGCTCCAATGTCTGCACAATATGAGCAATTTGCCGAGTGTTGCGCTGCCATGTTAGTGTGTAAATTGCTTCTACAACTGGTGCTTCTCCACTTAGCTCAACTCTCCCATCAATCGAAGCGCTACTAGATTCTTGAAATCCTACGTGATGTTCACCCTGAAAGTTTATACAAGAACCTGAACGCGTGAACGTACCTGTGATGGGAAAGAAGCTTTTGGGCAAGGCTGTTTGTGCAGTTGTAAATGTAAATGAGCCGTTACTTTGAAACGCCCACTCTGCTTCACTAAAAACCTGTTGGATCTGTTGAATCGCAACTTGTGTACCTTGGAGTAATTCAATTTTACACAGATTCACACCAATCAATTTAATGTCTGAATCTGGATTCATAAGTCCTCCTCCAACAAAACAGATTTTCTAAAAGAATTGTAACTACAGCAATTCCTATTGGTGTGAAATTATTAAAATAAGTGTTAAGCGTTCAGCCATCAGCTATCAGCTTTAAAAGTGTTTTCGTTTCGCTCCTGCTGTCTATTCTCTACTTCCATGTGCTCATTATTGCCCGATCGCACAAAACGCTGCCCAATGAAAAGGCTCCTGAAAAGGTCGCGGCTCTTGACGAAAGCGACGCTTTAGAGATATCTTTAGTGTCGCATTCATGGGTAACTGCTTCTCTTCCATCCACTGTTCTAGTTCTGCTCCCCTAGCATTCCGAAGCCAGATTTGAGCTTGATTCAGCGCAACCGCTACTGAAGTTTGGCGTTGCAGATTCTCATAAAACTTAATCATTAAAAAGGTCGTAGAGATGTCATTTACTATCCAGAGGGAACTGACTACACTGGGACTTCCTGCATAAAGAAAACCATTAGGTAAACCCATATATTCATCACTTGAAGTCGTGGTATCAATTAAGCCTGTTTCGCAAGCAGAAAGAGTGACAAGACGACATTGGCTCAGGTTAAGGGTAAAAATTTCTGCTAAAGTTAGGCACTGACTCAGATCGATAATTTCGCCTGTTTGCACGCGAAGTGTCCTTTCTGAAGTAGAGGAGTCAGCCAAGTGAGCATCCTGCTGTTGCTCTCCTGATACAGCTATATCTTGGGCTACAAAAGCATCAGCAAGCAAGAGTGCAGACAGGAGTGAGTTCTCGAAGTTGAAATAGCCATGACAGGAAAAGTGAATATAGTGTGCATTTTGAAGCCGCAGAGGATGAATTTCTGTTTTCCGAGCATCCTTCTGTGCCAAAATGTCGTCATTGGGGCAGAACTTTTGTCGAATGGCTGCAACCTCAAGATCGGAGTAACTCAAATCCTGAGTTGGGTTTTGTACACCAAATAGATGATTGCTACAATTAAAGCATTCCTGAGACTGTGCCAGTTGCAGAGCTTGACAACTTGGTGAGTAGCGTACCCCTCTAGGGAAACGATCTATAAGATAGGAGCCATCTTTCAACGGTAATGCATGAAGAGGAAAAATGTGAAGAACGAAGTGAGGAATGAGAATCACTTGATTATACGTTTCAGGAAGCTTTGCAACTACCCGATCTAAGTCCAGGAGTTGAGCCAATCGTTGCAGTCGCTCAAATAGCTTGTCACGCCACTGTTTTCTGTTCTGACCATAATCAGTAATGTAGCGAAAAAACTCTTCTAGCAGGTTAGGAAAGCCAACTGCTGGGTTAGACTGGCTTTGTTCTTTAAGGTAACTAAAATAATGAATCTGTTGTTCGGGAAGCAATGTTTCCATCTCCTGAATTGGAAAATCGCGCCAGTTGATTGGGCATTCATGGATCAGGGGATGCTGAGTTTGCGAGGTGACAATAAATACTTTGATATGTTCAGAGGTGACGTACCACTCTAAAATAGCAGTATTCTCATCAACCAGAGAGCGAATTTGCTCAAAGGAAATAGATTTAATTCGTTGAGTCACACTAAATTCAGGATTCAGTGGTTGAATTTTATTGGTGATTAAATCATTTAATTGTTGTTGTAACTGAATAAGGTGACTATAGTCTCTAGTATAAGGAGGCAACCAGCTACTTTGAGTAAAACTTGTTTCATCAAGAATCATCCTACCATTAGCTATAGGTCTCTCAGTCATTTCCAATCGACGTTCTTCAATCAAAATTTCTTGTTGTAGACGATACAGTTCCTCGCAAAGTTTCTCTGGAATACCTGAAGGTGTAATTTTATGAGTTGCTAAAGCTTTCACAAGTACGCGGGCTTTATTGTACTCCAAATATTCGAGCGCTTTATCATAATACTGTGGTTCACTAGCAGCCAGTTCAAAGCAGACATCCACGGGTTTTCGGTATAAATCCTTCCATTGAAAAGCCCATTTTTGTCTGGATAAATCGCTTTTGAGACCTTCATATCGTAGAAATTCTGATGTTTCAAAAGCAGTTGCTAAATTTTGGTAAGCATGATGCAATTGTCCCCCGGACTGATAGGCAGAACCTAGATGAAAGAGAGTTTTGATATAAATTAGGAGATTGGTTTCACGGGTACATACCTGCAAAGCGTTTTCTGCTGAGGTGATTGCCGCTTGGAAATACTGCACCTGACCGCAAGACAACAAGTTAGCATAGACACCAGCTAAATCACTATTAACTAGTGCCCACTCTTGGGGATAATTTGTCTGGGTTAATACCTCTAGAGCAGCTTCACCATAGGCAATCCCTTGAATTAAATACCCGATTTTTTCTTGTTTATTAGCACAGTGAACCGAGTTTACCAAAAAGGTAATGAGCAGTTCATTTTGAATCCGTGCCCATTGCTGGGGAAAAGCCTTACGAGTGTAAACATCTAAGGCTTGCTTGAAGCAGTGAATAGCTTGTTCGTGGTTCCCCCACATTTCGTCTCTATAGATTGTAGCCAGGTTCATTTGAGTGTTTGCCCAAAGTTGGGGAGCATTTTCACGGGTCAAAATTCGCAGCGCCTCTCCAAAATATTCTAATGCTTTGTCTAGATTTGTTTTCCGTTCTGACGATCTGACATAAAAACGATTACCGTAGGCATTGCCTAATTCACTCTTGAGCATTGCCCATAATTGCGGAAAAGTTTCAGGAGAACAAACCTTTAATCCCTCCTGACAGCAAGTGATTGCTGTTTCTAAGTTATCAACTGGATCGCCTACAAGCCTCCTTTGGTAAAGCTGACCAAGTAATAACTGGTTTTTTGCCCACTTTTCTGGATAGTGTTCGTAAATACCAGACTGCAAGACTTGGCGACAGTGGGCGATCGCTTGCTCTAGATTTTGGGCGCAATCACCACAAATTCGATCAGAGAATGCAATTGCTAGATTATGCAAAAATGTTGCCCAAGCCTGAGGATGAGTTTTATAGGAAAGAATCTGCAGCGCATTTTGGTAGCAAGTTATTGCTTGCTCCAGGTTCTCTTCTGGATTACCCAAAAGACGATGTCGATAGATAATTCCCAAATGTCCTTGGGTTGTTGCCCATTGTCGAGGACGGGATTTGCGAGTTCGTACCTCTAAAGCGCTTTCACAACAGGCGATCGCAATCTCCAGGTTTTCTGCCCGATCTCCCCGCACACGATGACAGTACGCAACTGCCAAATTATGTTGAACTTCTGCCCAGGGTCCTGGAAATATCTCGCGCTGCTTCACCCTCTTAGAGAGATCGTATCCAGTGATGGCAATTTCTAAATTACTTGCCTTGTTACCAAAGGGAAATTCCTGAAGCACAGTACTGAAGGTAGAAATTGCAGCTGCAATTCGCATTTTCTGGGTGGTAGTAGCAGCAGACAACTTTACAGTCATCCAGGTTGGTAACCACTCTAAAAAGCGATCGGTAAGCAGATCGACATTCGTTAGGAGAAACGGGTAAACTACTTGGGGGTTTCCCTGGTTTCTCATGGTGAGTACTAATGCTTCAACTAGAAAAGCTTCTTCAGGAGTGACGGCTGATTTTGGAGTGCCAATAGCAGCAATTAAATCAGCATGGGCTAACTCCATAACAGAATTTTTGAGTGAGTTGACAATACCTTTGAGGAGATTCATGGTTTAGCTCATCCTTATTCACCTTGTTCGGCATTGTGGAGTCTCCAGGATTAATCCTCTCCACTCTTTCTATTCTTGAAATGCATTATGTTTTAGTCTGGGAGCGCCTCGTAGTCGATTACAAAGATTGTAACTATAGCAGTTCCCATTTGTATGAAATTACTAAAATAAGTTACAGAAAATCCATAGCCTTTGAAATCATTTGTTAGTATAAAGGTACACCGTTGGTTTCATAACTTCAAAAATGATACCCAGCTATTTCAGAAACCCGTGTATTGTTCAACATTCTCTGCTACAGGTTAATGAAGAATGAACGAACCACCTCAAAAGGATGAGTTGATTCCCTTACAGCAGACATCTCTGGCACTTTCCACAGAGTACGCTAATTTCTTAGGTCAAGTATTGTTAACCATCTCGAACAGCAACGGCGATCGGCAATCGGTGTACTCACTGCTAGAAGCGAACTTAGATAAGTTAGAGGAGGGTATACAGACAAGGCGTGGTGTGTCTTTACCTAGGATATTACGTCGATTGGCAGTGGCAAGATTGCAAGAAATGGAGTCAGAGTCTGCACAACCGATGCAAGAAAGTATTCGACTCCTAGGCAATTTGATTCAGCAGTTTCCTTTAGGAGACAAAGCAGGGAAGTTGGAGATAGCCATTACTTGTTATGAAGTAGCTGCAAAATTCTTTAGTCGTGATACCTACCCCCAAGAATGGGCTAAACTTCAGAATGATTTGGGGATGGTTTATCAAAAGCGGAGTCGTGACAATCGAACAAAGAATATTGAACAAGCTATTTACTATTACCAAGACGCTTTGGGCGTCCTCAGTCGCGAAGCTTTTCCCCAAGATTGGGCAATGACTTACAATAATTTAGGTACAGCATATTTCGATAGAATTTTGGGGAGTAGGTTACAAAACGTTGAAGAAGCAATTCGTTGCTATGATAAGGCACTTTTAGTCCGTACTTTTGCGGAGTTACCAGAAGATTGGGCAACAACCCAACATAATTTGGGTAATGCTTACCGCGATCGCATTTACGGAGAAAGGGCAGACAATTTAGAGCAAGCAATTACCTGTTATGAAAGAGCATTGAAGGTTCGTAGCCGTGAAACACTACCCAAAGACTGGGCTGATACACAAAATAATTTAGGCAATGCTTACCGCGAGTGTATTCAAGGTAATAAAGCACAAAACTTAGAACAAGCAATCATTTGTTACTTAAATTCTCTACAAATTTTTTCCCGTGAAGCATTTCCTGATGCCTGGGCGACAACCCAAAATAATTTGGGAAAGGTATATTGCGAAAGAACTCTCGAAAATAAAGCGGAGAGTTTGGAACAGGCTATTTTCTGCTACAAAGCAGCTCTACAAGTTCGTATCCGTGAAGTTTCTCCTCTAGAATGGGCAGTAACTCAAAATAATTTAGGGACAGCTTATCGCGATCGCATTTTGGGAGACAAGGCAAACAATCTTGAAGAAGCGATGGTTGCTTACAATGCAGCTTTGGAAGTTTTCACTGAAAATGACTTTCCTCAGGATTGGGCAATAACTCAGAATAATTTAGGATCTGTTTATCGCGAAAAAGGATTGATAGCAGAAGCAATAGAATGTTTTTGGTCAGCGTTAGAAACCCACAGTCCTGAGACTAATCCCATTGAGTGTTTGAAAGCTGGGCGTAATTTAGGAGATACTGCGTTCAGTGCTAAACTTTGGGCAGAAGCCATAGAGGGTTATCTTGCTGCTATTCGAGCTGTTGAACAAAGCCGTTTTTGGGCTAGCACTGATAAAAGACGACAAGAAGTCATGCAACAAGGCGTGGATATTTACGCTAACCTAGTACAATCCTGTATTAATCAAGGTAAGCTAAACCTAGCAATTGAGTATGCCGAACGTAGCAAAGCCCGTAATCTCGTAGACCTCCTCGCGACTCGTGACCTTTATCCTAAAGGTGACGTTCCTACAGAAATTCTCAATCAGCTTCAAGAATTACGCCGAGAAATCGTTTTAGAACAGAAACGCATTGATGTTGTAGAGAGTAACCAAGAAATTAGCGAAGACCGAACTCGGTTAAATCAACTGCGGCAACAGCTAGATATTTTTATTACCCAACAAATCCAGCCTATAGATTCCGCTTTTAGCACATTTTATCGCGTAAAATCTATTAAATTCTCAGATATTCAGAAATTGTTACCTGATGACCACACCGCGCTGATTGAGTGGTACATTCTTCCGAAAACTTTTGTTGCCTTTATCGTCACACCTCAGGCTCAAGCGCCGATTCTCTGTTGGCAATCCTCAAAAGAAAACCTGCAAGCGTTAGTGACATGGGCAAGTGATTATCTAAATGCAGACTTAGAAGCATTAGGAAGATGGGGGTGGGGAGATGAGGAACAGAAACTTTCGCAAACAAATATATTCCAAAATCAAGAGAATATACAGATTGCAACAGACTTAGCTACTCTCTTGCAGCAACTCGCTGAAATTTTGCATCTAGAAAACCTTCTGTCCTATATACCTCCTAGTTGCAACCGCTTGATTTTAATTCCCCATCGCTTCTTGCACCTATTTCCACTTCACGCTCTACCATTTAATGATGGTACTTGCCTGCTTGACCGCTTTCGTGAAGTGCGCTATGCTCCTAGCTCTCAACTACTGCAACTAACTCAGAATCAGCAACATACGGACTTTAGTCACTTATTTGCCGTTCAAAACCCCACTGGTGACTTACGCTTTAGTGATGTTGAAGTAGAAATTCTCCGGCAGAACTTTACCTACCAAGACGTACTGGTGAGAGAGGCTGCTCAAAAAACAGCTATTAAAAACCAACGCCTCCGCACAGCCCACTGTGTTCACTTTGCCTGCCACAGCCAATTTAATCTTCAAAACCCCCTGTGTACACCCATAGTTCTTGCAGGCGCTGTCTCTAGAAAATTTGTTGAATTAGAAAGAGATATCTTTGGACGAGCTATTGAACTGGAAAAGTGTTTAATTTTGGCAGAAGTTTTTGGGCTTGATCTCAGTCAATGTCGTCTTGTCAATCTCTCAGCCTGCGAAACTGCTTGGACTGACTACACCAGCTTTAGTGATGAGTACATTGGTTTATCCAGTGGCTTTATTTATGCTGGCAGTCCCAGTGTAGTATGTAGCTTGTGGTCTGTGAACGATCTCGCAACAGCCTTTTTGATGATCAAATTCTATAATCTCTTGCAGTCGTCTGCCTCAGTTGTACTTGCTCTTAATCAGGCACAACTTTGGCTGCGGTGTGTAACAATGGCAGAATTAGAAAATTGGATTGAAGAAAATCAGTTGCCTCTACGTCCAACTATTAAAATTGTTCTACGCCGTCTTTTTCATCAGATTCCCGACGACACGCGATTGTTTAAAGAACCCTACTGGTGGGCGGGATTCTGTGCTGTTGGTCAATAGGAGTAAAAAAATGTCAGAACTGTCACCTTACGAAGAAAACATTTTGGATTTTGTCAAGATCGCTCAAACCCAGCCCGATCTGTTGACAGCAGAAGACCGTGCTGCGTTGGGAGAGTTATTTGCCACTTTACCAGATGATATTGAGGAAATTTCAGATGCACTTGCACTTTGGTATGAAGACCGTCCTCACATCCTCAATACTATCCTCGACTTACCTATTGAAGAATCCGCTAGTCATCGAGGTCCGGGAGGGCGTAAAACTCGCCTCAATCCCAAGGATGCTAAGGACATGATAGATAATATTGTTCGCCAAAGTACTCCTTCCCAAGAACTTCAAGCATCTCCACCAAACAATCGACAAAATGACACACCCTCAGGGAATAGGCAATCCTAGCCTCACTGTTTATGCTTTCCATCTGCGAACTGACATCAGCCAAGGACCAGAGCAGACAACAGCAGAAGCATCACAGTTGTGGGAGCGTTTGGTTTGTCTGGGGCAAACTCTCCATATTCTGGAGCTGCAAAACCTGCGGCAAAAGTTGATTTGCTATGAAAATGGTCAATATCAACCAGCCGCAGAGGATAAACTCTATCCTCAACAGTTATCTTTGCTACAACCAGGCTCCGATGGTATAGATTTTCTGCTTCCTAACCAGGGGCAATTGGAGCTAAACGGGTTCCTCTGCCCATTCCGCTTGCATGATACTTACGCAATTGACCTCACACTTTTTTATCAGGACACTATTGATGTTACACAAATAGGTCAATTTAATCCACAAGGTCTTTTGTTACCTGAGAAATTAGGGGCATCTTTGGGTCAAACTTTATTACTGTATGCTGAACCTCTCGAATCTTTAGACAATTATCAGGTGTTGGCTAATACCTGTATTGCTCAGTTGTTCCCAAGACTGGCTTTACCTGAGTTAGTAGCTACAGGTAGTCTTTTAGGTAATCCAGTTTTTGAGTATGACAACCTCGAAATATCCCCTAATCAACAATACCATATTTTAGTTTGGTTCAAATGCAAAAATGTTGATGAAGAGAAGATTGATGCAGTTTCTAAGCAATTGTTATACCTGTTTTCCTGCCACCACAAAATTCTCTACGCATATCACCAATCCCGCTGGTGCGATCGCCAAGCAAAACAGATTTACAGTACGTTAGAAGGGTATGTCAACAACTTTGAGCAAATCTGTAAGTCCCCTAACAGACTCCAGCAATTTAAAGACTTACTCAATGAGCTACCACAGTTAGCCTTTAAATACGCTCGCTACTTGCGGGATTTGCAAGACCATGAAACAACTATTGCTATCAATAGAGATAATTATATATCTCAGCTAAAAAAATTAGCAACACTACCAGATAATAACTTAGCATTTTTACAACAGTTTTTAGACCGAGCTAATAATAAATTTAAACGACAAATTCAAGCAGATCGCAGTTATCTAGAGCCGGGACGTGAATTTTCAGAGCGATTAATTAATACAATTCGGGGCTTTGCAGCGATTGAACAAATTGAGAGCGATCGCGATTTCCAAGAAGAGCTACAAAATAGGGAGCAGCAGTTTCAACAAGCCTTGACCGAGCAACAACACCAGTGGCAAGAAAGCTTATCTAATCAACAACAACAGTTTCAAACATCTTTAGTGCAGCAAGAACGACAAAGACAAGATGAATTGCGTAAGCAGGATGAAGA
The DNA here is from genome assembly GCA_035967975.1 of Scytonema sp. PMC 1070.18. Lineage (GTDB taxonomy): Bacteria > Cyanobacteriota > Cyanobacteriia > Cyanobacteriales > Nostocaceae > Scytonema. The sequence goes on along the minus strand of JAWQFQ010000276.1, from coordinate 448 downwards.
TAGTCAAAAGCGTGAGAGTAATTTACAATTAGCTGTTACATTTTTTGGAGTTGGTTTTGCGGTGAGTGGTATTTCCTCCCAAGTTAACCCTACACCTTTAGAAACTCTTTTTAAGCAAGATTCTTTAAAAGAATCAATATCTGAAAAACCTATCCTTGGTAAATCTTCCTCAAATCAATCAACATCAGAGCCAATATCCTCAATTTTATTAAATATAGCTGATATTGGAATTCACATTATTATTGGAGTGCTGGCTGGTCTAGTTGCTGTTTTCCTTGTTCTTATCTGGCAAGGCATATGGAAATCTTGGAAGAATCCCTCTCATCCCAATTCTTAACTTATACCATTTCACTTTTTTGGTGATACGAATACTTAGGTAAGGGCGAACGGCAGCTAAGAGGATGTTTGAAAAGTGATTGGCTGTAATTTCAAGCACTGGTTGATCCCC
>JAWQFQ010000275.1:0-11125 GCA_035967975.1 Scytonema sp. PMC 1070.18 | reverse complement strand
GGGGGATTTAGGGGGATGTGAAATGTGCATGCTACTGACGAGAAGACTTTTAAAAAATCCTCTTATATAGCAATTCTATTGAATTTATAAAGCTCAACCAGAAACCCGGTTTCTTAAAGAAAGCAGGTTTCTCTGTTACCACAAATGATTTAAAATTGCTATAACTATTTGTTAATGACTATTAATGCATGAATATGAAAATTGCTACTTGGAATGTTAACTCAATTCGTACTCGATTGAAACACGTGGTTGATTGGTTGAGCCAAAATCACGTGGATATCCTCTGTATGCAAGAAACTAAAGTGGTAGATGACGATTTCCCCCGTACATCTTTTGAAGAATTAGGCTATCACCTTTATGTATCGGGACAAAAAGCTTATAACGGTGTTGCGATCGCCAGTCGCGAACCATTAGAAGATGTCACCAGTGGGTTTACAGGAATTTTGTCAAATTTGCTACCTGAGTTAGATGAGCAAAAACGAGTTATTACGGGTATCATTGACAATATCAGAATTGTGAATCTTTATGTACCTAATGGCTCGTCTATTGGAAGCGATAAGTACGAATACAAACTGCGCTGGTTAGCCGTGCTCAAAGAGTATTTAGAAAAGCTTTTAGTCTCCTCACCTTCAATTTGTATATGTGGTGACTTCAATATTGCTTTAGAATCCAAAGATATTCATGACGGTGTGAACACTGAAAACCACATCATGGCATCGGAATCAGAGCGCCAAGCTTTACAAAATGTTTTATCATTAGGATTTGCAGATGCTTTTCGCAAATTTACCACTGACGGCGGAAACTATAGCTGGTGGGATTATCGCGCCGCATCTTTTCGACGCAATCTGGGTTGGCGCATTGACCATCACTATCTCACACCCGACTTGTACGAGCGTGCTAAACACTGCACTATTGATATAGCTCCTAGAAAATTACCTCAACCCAGTGACCATGCACCCGTGATTTTAGAATTCTAGATTAGAGTGAGGAGTGAGGGGTAAGAGTTTAGAGTGAAAGTTATAAATTTGTATTCATGACTCCTTGCTCCTCATTCCTCACTTCTCACTCATCACTCTCAAAATCCAAAATTTTATGTTTCTAGTAACTGGAGCTACCGGAGGAATAGGTCGTAGAGTCGTGCGACTTTTGCGGGATAGAGAAACGCAGGTGCGTGCATTTGTCCGCCTCTCCTCACGCTACGGAGAGTTGGAACACAGGGGTGCAGACATTTTCATTGGAGATCTACGCGAACAAAAAGATATCCACAAAGCTTGTCAGGGGGTTCAATATATTGTCAGCGCCCACGGTTCTGATGGTGACGCTCTATCCTTAGATTATCGCGCTAACATCGAACTCATTGATGAGGCTAAAGTTAATGGAGTAGAGCACTTTGTTTTTATTTCTGTGTTGGGAGCAAACCGGGGCTATGAAGATGCGCCTGTGTTTAAAGCCAAGCGAGCGGTAGAGCAATACTTGGAATCTAGTGGTTTAAACTACACTATTTTACGCCCATCTGGATTAGCATCAAACTTGCTGCCATTAGCAGAACGATTTCGGGAAACTGGGTTATACTTGCTTGTTGGTGACCCTAAAAACCGGACTTCAATTGTCAGTACAGATGATTTGGCTAAGATAGTAGTGGATTCGATCACATTAGAAGCTGCTCGGAATCAAATTTTCCCTGTTGGGGGACCGGAAATTTTATTGCGAGAGGATATTCCCAAAATTTTTAGCCGCATTTTTAATCGAGAGCCAGCGATCGTTAATGTACCACTGTTTGCTTTAGATATCTTTCGAGGTGCGTTGGGTTTATTGAATCCTCAAGGACAAAAAGCGTTAGGTACTTTCCGCACGTTATTGGCAAATGAATTTTTCTGTACCCATGAAGATATTGCTAAATTAGAAGGAATTTTCCATTTTCAGTTAGAAACACTCGAAAATTTCTTGCGCCGATATTTAGCAGTGTAAAAGGATAGTGGATAGTGGATAGTGGTTAGTGGATAGTCGTTATTTAGAACAACTATCCACTAACACCTAACAACTAACACCTAACAACTAACACCTAACAACTAACACCTAACACCTAACAACTAACACCTAACACCTAACACCTAACAACTAACACCTAACACCTAACACCTAACACCTAACAACTAACACCTAACAACTAACACCTAACACCTAACACCTAACAACTAACACTTAACATCATATGAGATATTCCTTAGTTGCAAATGCTGCTCAAGCACGTAAGACAAAACAGCACTTCGCTAAACCTGATGAACAGCTTTCCTACGAATTAGGTAGAGCAGTACAGGAATTACCACCTTTGTATACGAGGTTGCTCGCAGGAACGATAAGCGCAGTGATATTTGGAACGATCGCCTGGGCAAACTTTTCACAAGTGGATGAGGTAGCGACAGCATCAGGAGAGTTAATCGCTTCCACACAGGTAAGACCTGTGACCTCCATCGGGAATGGGTCAATAGTCGCAGTTAATGTCAAAGAGGGCGATCGCGTCATCAAAGGACAAGTTGTGATTCAACGCGATCCAGACATACAACAAGTCGATGTTGCGCGTTTATCTCAAGCTGCTAAGTTAATTCAGGATGATTTGCGCCGTTTAGACGCAGAACGTACAGGAGCCACAACTGCGGGAACTCCACTCCAAGATGAATTGTTAAACTCTCGCTTGAAAGATTATCAAGCGCGTCAAGTAGCAGCCGAGGCTGAAGCCAATCGACAATTAGCCAGAATAGACCAAGCAAAGGTTCGATTGACTCGATTGCAAGAAAATTTAGTAAACGCTAAAACCAGTGTTGCTAACGCTAAAACCAACCTCATCAACGCTCAAAACCTGAGTACTAAAGTAGAATCTAACTTGACGCTAGCTCAACAAAGGGAACAAAGCCTCAAAACCCTAGTAACTCCAGGAGCAATCCCTCGAATCGATTACTTAGACGCACAAGAAAGACTCAATCGTGCGATGGTAGAAATCACAAGAGCAAGTGATGAGGTGACCAACGCCCAGAATAAAGTCACAGAAGCTCAAGATAGAGTCACATCTTTAGAAAAAGATAGTGCAGCTCAAGTACAAGAAATTCGCCAAGCGCAAGAAGCGTATCAAGCTGCTCAAACTCAAGTAAAACGTTTGGAATCAGAACGTCAAAGTGAAATTATCACTCAAATCAATAAGCGTAAAGAAGAACTCACAAATGTGCAAGGTCAGTTAGAACAGGCGAAAAAGCAGCAAGCAATGGAATCTATAAAAGCCCCAGTTTCTGGTACTGTTTATACAGTTAAAGCAACAAAAGGACCAGTACAAGCAGGGGAAGAATTGTTATCAATTTTGCCAGAAGGACAAGAACTCCTTTTGGAAGTTAAAGTTCTTAACCGAGATATTGGTTTTATCCGTGAAGGAATGAAAACAAAAGTCAAAATGGCGACTTTCCCCTTCCAAGAATTTGGCGTCATTGATGGCGAGGTAGCGCATATTAGTCCCAACGCTATTGTAGATAAAGAATTGGGTTTAGTTTTCCCCACTAGAGTCAAACTAAACAAACATGCTGTGATGGTACGAGGTCAAGAAGTCGCGTTAACACCAGGTATGTCTGCTACTGGTGAAATTGTAACTCGCAAGAAGTCGGTCTTGACCTTCATCATTGAACCGATTACTCGTCGGTTTAGCGAAGCATTTTCTGTGAGATAGTCAAAGATTCAGCAAAAATTAGAAACCCGATTTCTCTGAGAAACCGGGTTTCTAAATAACACTTAACACCAACTGTATTGAATCAAATCCAAGATTCCAACAAAAAGGTTCTCACCTGCTGAATTCGCAAAAAGTCACTATCTCTGGAAACGACAGTTAAATCATTTTGCAAAGCAATAGCGGCTATCCAAATATCGTTTTCATCAAAACCTAAGTCAACAATTTTAGTTTTTCGCTGCTTGTTTTTATCTTTAGGGGCAAATTTATAAAATAAATATGCTTTTATTTGACCATAAATTGTTGCTGTTTCTTCTGTTATGTGATAAACACGAATATCTTGTATAAATTCTGCCAATCTTGCCAGATTTGTTTCCTGGCGCTGGGATTTTTTCATCATGAATGTCAGTTCACCTTGAACAATAACACAAGTGGCAATGTTATTTTCTCCAACTTCTCTAACGCGATGGATAACATTTATATCACCTAAAATAATTGCACTACAATGATTTGTATCTAGTAAATACATTATTCAAATGGGTTGTCGTTATCAAATTCAGCTTTACCACGAGTAGCATATACTGATTGAAGGCATTCCTCAAAGTCATCACCTTCCCAAGTTCCGGCGTGTCGTAGGATGGAACGTCCGGAAGCAGGACGGTATGTAAATTGCTCTTGGTCGCCAGTATTTTCTGTAGAATCCGTTAAGTGTGTAAATTCTTGCTGGACTGGTTCCAACTTATTTTTTGTATAATTAACCTTAATAGAACGAATAAAATCTAGTGCTTCTGTTACTAACTCTTCTGGTAAAGTTTCTATTTCTTGGATTAATAATTTTTTCTTAGTCATTTTTTACTTTGCATCACTCTCTCTTGATTGTAATGGATTTGGAAAACAGCAAGCCCTACGTAAGCGTTCAGCACTTCAGCCTTCAGTAGTCAGCTTGCGATCGCCTGTTTCCCTTGCATTTTATAGTTGTTCCCTTGTCCCGTTATAAACACCTAATTAGCTCATAAAAGCTCGACGCTGCGGTACTGACGGCTGAACGCTTACGAGCTTAGAAACCCGGTTTCTCAGAGAAACCGGGTTTCTCGTCTTTTATAAATGATTTAGGATTGTCATAATCATACCAGTCTTGTTCGAGGCTGAAGCTAGAATTTGCTGTGGTTGTTGATGCAAAAGATTTGGTATTTAAGGTGAAACTAGTCTCTTTCGGATTGTTACCTGATGTCTCTGCAAGAATCTGACGCACCTGGGAATCTGTCAAACTGCTGTTAGCGCTGAGCATTAAAGCAACGACACCAGTGACGTGAGGCGCTGCCATTGATGTACCACTGTAAGAAGCATAGTCATTATTTGGGACAGTTGAATAGACTTCGACTCCTGGAGCAGTCACATAGGCTAGGGGAGTTGTTCCAGCTCTGTTGGAGAATTCTGCCATATTGTTATTTTGATCGACGGCTCCAACAGCAATTCCCCAATTTTCTGCATAACGTGCAGGGTAAGCAGGTACCGAAGCACTTTCATTCCCTGCTGACATAACAACAATGGTTCCTTGACTACTAGCATATTGAATCGCTAGTTGTAGTATGAAGTCGGAAGAATCACCACCCAAACTTAGGTTAATGACGTCAGCACCATTGTTGACTGCATAGTAAATACCACTTGCGATCGCAGTATATGAGCCTGACCCTGAGTCATCTAACACTTTCACGGGCATAATCTTGGCATCATAAGCAATACCAGTGACACCAAAACCGTTGTTTGTTCCAGCAATAGTCCCTGAGACATGAGTACCATGACCATTGTCGTCTAAAGTGTTATTGTTATCACTGTTAAAATTCCATCCGTAGACATCATCTATATAACCGTTACCATCATCATCTTTGCCATTCCCAGCAATTTCCTTACTATTCGTCCAGATATTACGCTTCAAATCATTGTGGTTGTAATCAACCCCGGTGTCCAAAACAGCAACCACGACACCTTCACCTGTATATCCTTGCGCCCAAGTTTCTGGTGCTTTCACAAGGTCGGCTCCCCAATTGTTACCACCAAGATCAGCAACATCAGGAAAGGGACTCTGACCAACAGCTTTACTGACTGCAGCTGATGCATCAATTAAGCCATATCCAGAAGTTGAACTATAAGCTTTGTCATCTTTTGTGTCATCGCTAGTGGCATTTGTGTGACTGGATAACAGCTGATTATTATCAGCTTCTAAACTATTTATAGTTGATGGGTAGCTGCTACGATTATCAAGACGAAAGCTAGATTCGAGATTAGAATTAAAGCAATTTATTGAGTATTTAGAAGAGATATCAAGTTCTTTCTTATGAGAATAATTATTTCCTTTAGCACCAAGTTCCATTAGCGTTTTATCCTCAGATATGTCTAGCTTTATCTTGAAAGAAAATAGCTAATTGCTAATTGCTAATGATAAAAAAACAATTAGCCATTAGCCATTAGCCATTAGCTATTATTTTTTCAAATGTTTTAGGAATCCTATTTATAAAAAATATTGTTTAATCCCATAAAAAAAAGCTAAAGATTTTACAAAAAATCTTTTTCAAATAGCATCGAATTTTATAATCATGACAATTCTTTAAATTATGTTACGAGCGACACGAGTCGTATTGCGATAAAACAAGCGAGGACACCTACCAATACTGCGTAGGATTTGCGAAAATTAGAAACCCGGTATCTCCAAGATACTGAGTTTCTGGCTCCTCAACGATTGTATCCCTTGCAGTATTGGGACGCCTACTCCACATTATTAGGGCGAATAACCATTCGCCCCTACACCCTGATACTATTACACCCTGATTTCTTCTTCAGGTAGAAATGACGTTGTTAATCGTACAATCCCAGTAATCAAAGCTTGTCTCTATTTCACTCCAACTCAATTCTAGAATCCCTGGTTGTAAATAGTTATTATCTATACCCCAAGGATTAAAAAGAGTGAATTTTTGGGAGGAGGGATTGTAATTAATTAACGCGTAAGCATGTCCTGCTACGACATTTGATGCAACTCCAGTTAATTTTGAAGCTAGTCCAATGAAGCGACCGGAATCAAAAGCACTGACAAATGCGTTGTAGTCAAGACGTTTTGCAAAGGCAGTTTTGTATCCTGTAATGTGAGCAAATGCATCGCTGATGTATCCACCATGACTAATACCTTGATAAGTGTTGGTATTGTCTTGATAAATCCATCCAGATTCATTCACTTGAGCATAAGCTTTTTCAGCCAAAGCAACCCATAATTCATTTCCAGAGTTATTGTAGTGATTGTTTTTACTAGCGTAAACAAAATTACCAGAAGAATTAGTTGGTAAATATCTGTCTACTGTCACATAGTCAGCAACTCCATTGTGCCAAAAGCGGACAGTAAAGGTGTTATCACCGTTATCAATGAACATACTCTCAATGGTGCTGGGAGAACGAGCCGCTGTTGTTGCTAAACCTGTGAGAAAAAAACAATCATTAATTTCTCCTTGTTTCACATCTTGGTAATTTATTCCATTTTGGAATAGGGAACCGCTTGCATACTGATAAGTGTATGAAGTTTGCGGGCGATCGCCTCCGAAAAACCACTTGTTAATCAGGCGCTCGATTTGAATGTCGGTGCTACCTTCAGCTAAGTTACCTAATGTATTACCTTGATATTTTTGATTAGCTGGGTCTGAGTTAACAATTTTGTTAGATAAAACCCTTACGTACTCAGGTATTTGTATGAAAGATGTATTCCCAACTAAAGTGCGGAGGTCTGTTAACTCTGTGCTATCTACAACTCCGCCATCTTTTGCATCCCTAAGAATAGCTACCATATCGTTGCGATCTAGCAAATTATCTGCAAAGTATGACCTAGACGTCGCACGTATGACAGCATCTTGAATATTTTGGTCAAACCAGTCTGTTCCCGGAATGATGTTAAAACTCGTTTGTACGATGTTTGTGGTAGCACCTGATTTGTCATAAGCCTTAGCAGACAGTTGGTAACTTCCACTAGCTAGATTCGTTAAAGCGTAACTAAAGTTGCAATAACGATTATCATTGCTATCTACAGTGAACTGCGTAGCATCAGAGATATCTTGCCAATTTCCGCTGTCTTTTTGCAACCAAAAGTCTACTCGTGTAACGTCGTTTGCACCATTACCATCAAATACTCTGGTGTTGGTGAGGCTTACTGTTTCGCCTACTTGATAGCTACTTTTATTTGTGCTGAATTGCAATGATTGTGGGGCTTCGTTCTGAAAAGCGTGGAGGTTGTAGGAGGTACTTGCGCTACCAACACGAGCGATATAGATGTAGTAAGTACCTGCATCTAAAGTCATGTTGATGAATTCAGCAGTATTGTAACGGCTGTGAGAACCTGCGATCGCCGTACCACTGCTGTTGAGCAATTGCATATCAGCATCAAAAGAGAGTCCATCAAGGCTGAGAGTCAGACTACTGCTACTACTGAGGTTAAATTTGTAATAATCTTCAGGATTTCGCCGTCCCAAACTCCCAGCAATATTCTGACTCTGTGACGTGATATTTATGCTAAAACTTGTACTGAGATTGTTATGAGTAGAATCAATAGACATAATTATTTATGTGCCCTCGTCTTGAAGAGATATGGCAGACACACTATGTAAAACCTATATACTGTCAAGGTTTTACATTAAGTTCAAAATATTCTTGAACGCCTGTTGTTCTATATTGCTTTGTGTTAAGTAAAAAAAAAAGGCTGAAACTACGTATTTAAAATTACAATATAAAATTATTATTTAAGTAGAATCTTCTAAAAAAAAGTATAAAAAATATACTTATATTTAATGTATATTAAAATACTTAAAATATGAAATGTTGTTAATACCACGATGGTTTCTCGCTGTGAAATAAATTTCGCAACTTTTAGCTAAAGTCAGATTTATCTACGAAAAATCTGATGATGACGCCCCAAACAGAAAACATCCCAGGATTCTGAGATGTTTTCTAGGTTTTTATTTATATCGGAAGACGCAGCAACCTTCATAACTGACATAACTGACATAACTGATAAAGTTATGCAACACCCCTATCAAGAGCCATTGCTCTACGTACAGCAGCATCAGCGTTAACAAATCCGTAACCGTATACTGTATCGTAACCAGGAGCACCTAAATCGTATGCTGTTTGTGACACAATATCTTTGATTTGAGTAGCGCTAAGACCTTGGTTAATACTCCATACTAATGAAGCAACCCCTGAAACGTTTGGTGCGGATGCTGAAGTTCCATTAAAACGGTTGTTATAGCTATCAGGTGCAGAAGTTGCATCGGTGCTAGGAAATTCAGATGGAGCCATAACAGTAAGACCAACACCATAATTAGAACCCCACCATTTGTCGTAGGAAATGCGTTCTCCTGGTGTTTTTGGATTACCGTAGTAGTCTTTAGTTCCCCAAGAAGCACCTACTGCGATCGCATTTTTGTACTTACTTGCTAAGTCAGCAGGACTTTCAAGACTATTTTTGTCAGTATTTCCAACTGCAATGACAAACAACACTGTATCTTGATTCTTGGCAATAAGTTGTTCCCATGCTGTGGAATAACCACCAGTTAAGCTCAGGTTAATCACTAGACGCTGACCTTGACTATTTGCTCTATCAATCATTTTTTGTGTAGCACCTGCCAAATCGTCATCTCCTGCGTCACCACCCATCACATCAATATGATAGACGTCAGCATTCCAGTTGATGCCAGTAATGCCTACACCATTATTGCTAGCAGCAGCAATCACCCCTTGAACTGAAGTACCATGAGTGATGTTCGGAGACAAACTCAAGTCATCTTTGTAGTTGTTACCAGAGAAAATCGTGGAGCGTAGATCGGAGTGGATTTGACCACTGCTATTAACAGCTAAGCCCGTATCTTCAATTCCAATCAGTACATTCTTGGAACCTGTCGTAAAACGCCAAGCATTTTGAACACCCATTGCATGCAGGTTCCATTGCTGGCTGAACAGGGGGTCGTTTGGTGTTACTGACAAGTTAATTGCGGTATCTGCAAACTTAATAGTTTCAATTCCCTCAAAAAGAACTTCACCAGTGTTATTTTTCAGTTTGATAGAGTCAAACACCTGATTGCCATTCCCTGGATTATAAATGACACCTCCTGTTTTAGTACTGGCTAAGTTGAGTTCAACAGCACTAGAAACTATGTTTGATAAATCTAGCACATCTCGCTGTCCACTGCCAAAGTCAATATTGCCGTTACCAAAGACAACTTGGAAGCCTGATTGATAAGTAAAGGTATCTGCTCTAAGAGTTCCATTAACAACATTGACAGCAGATGGACTTGCCGGAGTTACAGTAGACTGTGTACTACTACCGGAAGTGGTTAATGGGTAATTATTTTCCTGGGGAGTATTAGGGGTAATTGATTTGGTTTCTTCATGATTTGAGGGTAGAGAGTGTTTTGTATCTGAATGAACCACATTATTACGATCTTCGTATTTGTCTTTGCGGACCTCCAGCGAACTGTGGTTAAAAAGACTACTAGTATTTAGGGGATAAGTATCTAATCCGTCACTCAAAATACTTGATTGGTCCTGAAAGGACCAATTAGCCATCTTTGGGTGATAAGCGGTTTTTTGGGAATCTCTAGAAAAATATGCGGACATATTTAAGCGTGTTTCAGCAGTACATAATTACATCACAATTTTTATTTGTCTAATAAAAATTGGCTGCGTGTATAAATTTATCAAACTAACATGAAAAATTTACTAATTTTTCATAGTTGCTCAGAACTTAAATGGAAGTCTTTATAAAAAGAGAGCTAATCTTTAATTTTTCTTCATAATTATTTGATACATACTCTGATTAGCGTTTTGAGCGACTACACCTAATACTGCTCGGAAAGAACGAAAATTAGAAACCCGGTACCTCCAAGAATACGGGTTTCTGGCTCCTCAGTTATAGATAACTCTGGGTCAGATGTGAGGCTTATGCTTGGATTAAGCTAAATTAGATATCCTATTGGTACCTTGGCAAAAACACTCGTGAAAAGTTAATCGCTCATGATTTCTTTAATCGATTCTCTAAATCCTTGGCTAGTTGGGACAGGATTAAACGCTATCTTGTTGGGTTTGGTTTGGATTGCGCCTAAAAAGCTACTGACTCCCGCAGGATTATTTCATGCTTGGTTACTTGGCGTTCTTATTTGGGGAACACTAGGTTGGCAGGGATATATAGTCGTTATGTTCTATTTTCTCGTTGGTTCGTTTGCAACCCGCGTGGGTATGGCTCAAAAGGAAGCGGAAGGAATAGCAGAAAAGCGTTCTGGTGCTAGAGGTCCGGAAAATGTCTGGGGTTCAGCTTTAACTGGCGCACTGTGTGCTATCGGTGTAGGTATTCTAAATCATGGTCTTCTCCCCTCTCCCCCCCTCTCCCCC
>JAWQFQ010000274.1:0-11136 GCA_035967975.1 Scytonema sp. PMC 1070.18 | reverse complement strand
GGGAGGGAGTGAGGGAAGGAGGGAGGGAGGGAGCTTTCAAGGGTAGGTATTTGACTTTTTTATGAGGACCAGACTTGGTAGACAAGGCGGACAAGATGACAAGGGAGGAAAACCAGAAAAATTTTGTACGGTTGACAGCATCAACAAACCCTAAAAAGACCATTTTGCGTAGGAAATCTTCCTGGTCTACAATACCTCCAAGTCCTCGGTGTCTTGCCTTAACAGATTATATTAAAAACCAATCCTTGTGAGCCCTCACTCCCTCCCTCCCTCCCTCCCTCCCCTATGCTTAACAGCATCTTTTCGTGAGATTAAAAACTCTGATTTCTAGAGTTTAAGAGTGGTGACGTTTTAAAATATTGTTTTCCCCCTCCTTCACCTCAAACAGGGTAAGTGAAAGATGTTGTCGAAATTACGAAAAAAGCTGCAGACGACGCCAGATTTTCAATTGGCGATTTCCTCCGAAACAAATTTAGTATTGCCATTGGCAGCTGTCTTCTTCATCCTTTGTCTGTTATTTACCCTACATCGTTATTACAGTTTTTACGCCTCTTTCGACCAAGGTATTTTTAACCAAGTTTTTTGGAATAATCTTCACGGTCGATTCTTTCAAAGTTCCTTGTCCTCAAGCCTTTCAACCAACGTTGTTCATGCTGGAGAAGTTCCCACCGTTTATTATCACCGACTGGGTCAGCACTTTACTCCCGCCTTGTTACTTTGGCTACCAATCTACGCTTTATTTCCCTCACCCGCAACTTTAACGGTTTTACAAGTCACTTTCATCACTGCTGCAGGATTAGTTTTATACATATTAGCGAGACAGTATTTGGAACCGCGATTAGCAGTGATGATTACCACAGGTTATTACGCTGCTAACGCCGTCATTGGTCCTACCTTAAGTAACTTTCATGACATTAGCCAAATTCCATTGTTCACCTTTAGTTTGCTTTTAGCAATGGAAAAGCGTTGGTGGTGGCTGTTTTGGATACTCGCCGTTCTCATTCTAGCGGTGCGGGAAGATTCTGGGGTTGGCTTATTTGGTGTCGGTGTTTACATGGTTTTGAGCAAACGCTTTCCCCGTGCTGGGCTTGCTGTTTGTACCTTGAGTTTCGGCTATATGTTGGTTCTTACCAATGCAATTATGCCGTTGTTCTCTAAGGATATTTCACAGCGGTTCATGTTGGAACGGTTTGGACAATATGCAGAAGGAAATGAAGCTTCAACGATAGATATTATCTGGGGGATGGTTAAGAACCCCGGACGATTAATTGTAGAATTAGTAACGCCCGTAGACAGGACAATTAGGTATTTACTTGGACAGTGGTTACCTTTGGCGTTTGTGCCTGCTATTGCTCCCGCTTCATGGATGATAGCAGGTTTTCCTTTGCTCAAACTCTTTTTAGGCAAGGGAGAATCTGTACTGGCAATCACGATTCGCTATGCTTTAAGTGTAGTTCCAGGGTTGTTTTACGGGACGATTCTTTGGTGGTCACAACATCGTCAATCCTTTAAACCGTCTTTTCGTCGCTTTTGGGTGGCTTGTATTTGTCTTTCCTTACTGTTTAGCTTTACATCCAATCCCAATAGAACTTTTTACTTTGTTATACCCGACTCAGTGAAACCTTGGGTATATGTGTCTCTACCCGAACAATGGAATCATGTATCCCAATTCCGTTCTTTACTCACACAAATTCCCCCAGATGCTAGTGTATCTGCAACAACTTACCTCGTTCCCCATCTTTCCAGTCGGCGCGAAATTCTGCGCTTACCTGCTTTGGAACTGCGAAATGATCGGCGTGAGGTGATAAAAGTGGATTATGCGATCGCAGACCTTTGGCAATTACAACAATATCAACCCGCATTTAGGAGCGATCGCGGTTTGTTACGCGAGCTGGTTCCATTCATTGAGCGACTGACTGGCGATCGCGAATACGGGATCATTGGTTTTCAGCATGGCGTAATTTTACTTAAAAAAGGTACTACTTCTAATACAGAATCTACGGAAGCTTGGTTAGCTTTTCGCCAACAGCTTGAACCGATTTTACAAAAATCCAATTGATATGGAGGTGTATTTAGCATTACTGAAGACCTGTCAACATTAAAACAATGTAAATTTTTTAATTTATGTACTTGCAGGAGTAACCAAATTTGTATCTTGAGATAATTGTAAAAAGTTAGAGTTTGATAACGGGTTGGGTAGAGTAGCAATGAAAATATTAGTGCTGAGTTGGGAATTTCCGCCCAGGATAGTGGGAGGAATTGCTCGTCATGTCGCAGAATTATACCCGGAGCTGGTCAAGCTAGGACATGAAATCCACTTGATCACGCCAGAGTTCGGTCACGCACCTTTATATGAAGTGGTGGAGGGAATCCATATTCATCGGGTTTTAGTAGCTCTTGGTAATGACTTTTTTCACTGGGTAGCTAATCTAAATGAAAGCATGGGACATCATGGCGGGAAGTTGATACTGGAGGAAGGTCCGTTTGATATTATTCACGCTCATGACTGGCTGGTAGGAGATGCTGCGATCGCCCTCAAGCATAATTTTAAAATTCCCCTCATCACGACGATACACGCTACTGAACACGGACGCTACAACGGTATTTATACAGAAACCCAAAGTTATATTAGTGGCAAAGAAAAACTTCTAGCGTATCATGCTTGGCGGATTATCGTCTGCACCGACTATATGCGAAGGGAAGTAGAACGAGCCTTACACAGCCCTTGGGATAAGATTGATGTTATCTACAACGGTATCCGACCAGAGAAGAAAAAGCACCACCAGCATTTTCACGCTCTCGACTTTCGCCGTCAATTTGCTGATGATAGCGAAAAAATTGTTTACTACGTAGGTCGCATGACTTACGAAAAAGGTGTGTTTGTTTTACTTAATGCTGCACCTAAAGTACTTTGGGAGATGGACGGTTACGTTAAGTTTGTAATTATTGGTGGTGGTAACACAGACCATCTTAAAAAGCAAGCTTGGGATTTGGGAATTTGGCATAAGTGCTATTTCACTGGCTTTATATCCGATAATTACTTAGATAAATTTCAAACTATCGCTGACTGCGCCGCCTTCCCCAGTCTTTACGAACCCTTTGGTATTGTTGCTCTAGAAAGTTTTGCTTCTCGCGTTCCCGTAGTTGTATCTGATACAGGCGGTTTTCCAGAAGTCGTTCAACATACTAAGACAGGTATTGTGACATATGTCAACAATCCAGATTCCTTGGCTTGGGGAATTTTAGAAGTCCTGAAGAATCCAGGTTATCGACAATGGCTTGTTGACAACGCTTATGAGGATTTGGAACGTCGCTTTAACTGGTCGAAATTAGCCAAGCAAACTGAGGATGTTTACAACAAGGTTTTACAAGAGCGATCGCAAGTGACTTGGCTATAACTTAATACAGTTAAATTACCTAACGCAGTTATTTAGAAACCCGGTATCTTGGAGATACCGGGTTTCTGAGCCCCTCAAGAGTGATCGCAAGTGACTTGGCTATAACTTAAGAAAGACTTCCATATATATAACATTAAGGACAGTTTGAGTACTGGCTCACTGTTCCTAATCATTATGGGCGAATTTGGACAGTGACAACAGGTATGTAAAAGGGGGTGTGGGGTGCTAATGGTTTACAGCTTTTTGTAAAGGACACGAGTGCATAAGTTAAGTTAGCTTGAATCTATTTAAACGTTGATTGCGTCTTAGATTAAGCCCTAAATTAAAATTTGGGCGCTCAAGCTCAAACCCGTTAAAACGGGTTAAAAGCCATATTTAGTCAGATTGCTCTGACTTGAGCTAAAAGCAGGGAAATTTATTTCTTGGCTTTTAACCGAGTAGTATTGGGATGTGAATCGTATTTCAAGAAAATTAATTTACTAGAGGAAAAATGAAGTTCATCAAATTACTAATCCTTAGTATTGCTCTGATTTTTTTTGCAGGGGTTAGTCCTCTACAAGCTATTCCCTTAGCACAAGTACCAACGGTTGAACCTCTAGCTCAGGAACGTGAAACAACATCTCTAAAAAATTCACAGGATGTCTTAACTGTTGCTACATTCAATGTTGAAAATTTAGATCCTGGCGATCGCCGCTTTGAAGACATAGGCAAAATTATCGTCAATAATTTGCAAGCCCCTGATATTATTAGCTTAGTTGAAATTCAGGATAACAACGGTCCCACTAATGATGACGTTGTTAATGCAAACAAAACATACCAAAAAGTAATTGCTGCTATCGAAGAGATAAGTGGTCCAGCCTACGACTTTATTGATATTCCACCTAAGGACGATCGCGATGGTGGAGAACCGGGAGGAAATATTCGTGTTGGCTTCTTGTTTCGACCTGACAGAATAACGTTGGCGAAACTACCGAGAAGAGGTGGTTCATTGGATGCTGTTGGTATTACCATAGGTTCAAATGGTGTTGACCTCTCCTTAAATCCAGGGCGTATTGACCCTACAAGTAGCGCTTTCGATGATAGCCGTAAGCCACTCGCTGCAGAATTTCTCTTTAACAACCAAAAACTTTTCGTCATTGCTAACCACCTTGCTTCCAAACGTGGCGGTGCGCCCAAGGACGAACAGCGAGTTCAACAAGCTCGGATTGTGAATGAATTCGCAGCACAACTATTGCAGGCTGACCCTCAAGCCAATGTCATTGTACAAGGTGACCTGAATGATTTGCCAGACTCTCTTCCAATCAAGACTGTCAAGGGCGACATTTTAGAGGATTTGACAGAAGGTTTACCTGAGGGCGATCGCTACACGTTCAATTACCGTGGTAATCGTCAACTCATTGATTATATATTGGTCAGCAAAAATCTTGCCAGTGTTGCTCAACCTAAAATTGACATTGTCCATGTCAACGTTGGCGTCCGTAAAGCTGTCAGCGACCACGATCCCGTGCTTGCAGCGTTTACATTACCATCTGACCAAAGCACTTCAATAACTCCCTCTAACCCACCAGTTAATCCACCAACTTCTATCATTGATGCCACAATTATATTGCCCGAATTATCCAACTCAGCTCTGACTCAGGAACTGGCTAAGGAGTATACACCTAGCCAATCTTTGAACTATGACCGAGCAAGAGACCAAATGTTTGGTACCATTGATAACCGAGAAGGTATTGTAACAGACATTTATGCTAGTTATTCAATTCGTATAACTGGTAATGGCGACCCCAGCCAAGAAGCATATAGATTAGGGCTTAATACCGAACATACTTGGCCCCAGAGTAAAGGAGCAAACAGAGGAAATCCTCGCAGTGACCTTCACCATCTATTTCCCTCCCGAATTGATGTGAATAGCGATCGCGGCAACAAACCCTTTGACGATATAGTTGACACAAGTACAGAAAGATGGTATTTAGATGATACGGTTTTCACCACAATTCCTCGTAATGATATTGACGAGTTTAGCGAATCAGCATTTTCTCGATTTGAGCCCAGAGAGGAGGTAAAAGGGGATGTTGCTAGGGCAGTATTCTACTTCTACACCATATATCGCGACCAAGCTGACGCAGTAGACCCAAATTACTTTCAAAGACAGCGTCAAACTTTGTGTCAATGGAATCAACAAGACCCACCAGATACGATTGAAATTGAACGCAGTCATGCTATTGCTCAATACCAAGGGAATGAGAATCCCTTTGTGCTAGACGCTACATTAGCAGAACGGGCATACTGTAATTCATAGCTCAATACGGTTGGTGTTAAGAATTATAAGCAATCTAGAAACCCGGTTTCTTTAAGAAACCGGGTTTCTGGCTTCGCAACGATTGCTAACTGAGCAGTATTGGAAACCGGGTTTCTTAAAAACTGCTTAATTAATAGACAATTAAGTGTATCGGTCAATTTGTCGATTACATACAGGCTGTCAGATAATGCAAACACTCTCAATCAACAACAGCGATCGCTTACAACTCACACCCCTCGCAATACCATCCCGTCTACTTCTGGGACCCGGACCCTCAAATGCTCATCCTGCGGTTCTTGAGGCGATGAATACTCCACCGGTTGGACATCTTGACCCAGCTTTTCTGACGCTGATGGATGAAATTCAATCTCTACTGCGTTATGTTTGGCAAACGGAAAACCCCCTAACTATAGCGGTTTCTGGTACGGGAACGGCTGCAATGGAAGCAACGATCGCTAATGCTGTAGAACCAGGTGATGTAGTCTTAATTGGTGTCATGGGATACTTCGGTAATCGCTTAGTTGATATGGCTGGGCGATACGGCGCAGATGTGAGAAGCATCACAAAACCTTGGGGACAAGTTTTCTCATTAGATGAGTTAAGAAGCGCTTTAGAAACTCATCGTCCGACTATCCTGGCTTTAGTTCATGCTGAAACTTCTACAGGAGCACGTCAACCTTTAGAAGGAGTGGGCGATTTATGTCGAGAATTTGGCTGTTTGCTGTTGGTAGATTCAGTGACAAGCTTGGGTGGTGTTCCATTGTATTTAGATGAATGGGGAGTTGACTTAGCCTACAGCTGTAGTCAAAAAGGGTTGAGTTGTCCACCCGGTGCTTCTCCTTTTACAATGAGTCCGCGTGCAGTCGAAAAATTGCAACAGCGCCGTACTAAAGTTGCTAACTGGTATTTGGACATGACGTTGTTGGGTAAGTATTGGGGTCAAGAACGTATTTATCACCACACTGCGCCCATTAACTTATATTATGCGCTACGAGAAGCATTACGTTTGCTTGCTCAAGAGGGATTGGAAAACTCTTGGCAGCGCCACCAAAAGAATGCAGAATATCTTTGGGAAGGACTGCAAGACCTAGGACTCGCGTTGCATGTCCAGAAAGAATTCCGACTTCCAACACTCACCACTGTCCGTATTCCAGAGGGAATTGATGGGAAGGCGATCGCACGACAATTATTGAATGAACATAATATTGAGATTGGAGGTGGTTTGGGCGAATTAGCGGGTCAGGTGTGGCGGGTTGGACTGATGGGCTTTAACAGTCGCAAAGAAAGTGTCGATCAATTCCTAGAGACATTACGCCCAATTTTGCCGAAATAATGCTTTTCAATAACTTCAGAAACCGGGTTTCGTTTGAGACCCGGTTTCTGATTAATTAATCAACTGTTGCTAAATGACTACTTAGCACCATACTCGAACACGACGCTGCGAGTAAAGTCAATGCGCTGCTCGAAATCCAAAGTTTTGATGTTATTGACAAAATCGTTTGTGTTTTCGGGTAATTTGTAGTCAGAAGGCACTTGAATCACAGTACCATTTTCCATCGCCTGTGCTAATCTGAGCCACAAATCCAACTTAGCACTGGAACTTAGCGCTTTATATGCACGACTAATATCACTATCTGCACGAGCAACGATATCACGCTGTGCTTGAAGTTGTTGTTCTTTGGACATTGCTTTGATTTGATCGTAGAAAGCAGCCGCAGTCTCTTGTGCAGAAGTTTGGTTTGCTGGTGTCAGATTATCTTTGATGTCTAAGTAGCCGAACCAAAGCATAGCTAGCTGAGTGTCAGTATCAAAACGACGAAATTGTTCCACTAACTGCTGTGTTTTCGCATCAGTAGTAAAAGTCATAAAAATCTCCAATTGCTTAACTGCTTCATGACTTCCCAGTTCTTGAAGTGACTGGTAACTCACTTGCTTTACAACATTTAAGAAATTCACAACTAGAGATTAACCTCGCTACAGACATAAATGGCGATTACCTGCGATCGCCGCTAAAGACAGATGTAAATATTGCATCCTCAATTCTAACTACTTCCTTCCCGCCATAAGATTACCGATTTTTGTGTGCTTCTTTTCCAATACTGCTCGGTTAACAATAGTCGAAGTACCACCAAACCCGGTTTCTTTGAGAAACCGGGTTTCTGAGTCGAAGATGCAATGTCGTCGCCCACTATCTATTCCCACCTTGTTAATATTCTCAGGAAGGGACTTCCATTATTCCATTAACCAGGAAGACGGCTAATGACTCCCAGTTGGCGATCCACGACGTTTGTGTCTTCATCATCACTGAAACCTTCAGGAATTGGTTGATCCACATTTTGGTCGTCGGGAGCAGGACCATTCACATTTAAATTGGCTGGTTGAAGATTATCATCCGAATTTGGTTGTATTATGTCCGGAGTACCTGCAACATCTGAATAATCAGCGCGAGCAGTATCTACACCTGCATCTGGTGCGAGAGAACCAGTACCATGACTTGTACTCCCAGGTGTAGTGTGTCTATTCTCTTTCTCAGGATTAGGAGCCATTATTTTTCCTCAATTCAAGCTACAAATGACAACGAACACTTACAGAATTCCCTGTTATTCATGTATCAATTTTTACAATGATTTGTAGCGTATACATCAACCTCAAGGATTGGTATGTTCCCCTACTTTAGTCAGAGAATTTTTATCGTGAAGATTGCTAATTGCTAATGGCTAATTGCTAATTGCTGATTGCTAATTGCTGATTGCTAATTGCTAATTGCTAATTGCTAATTGCTAATGGTTAGTTGCTTTTTTACGACTAACCATTAGCCATTAACCATTAGCCATTAGCGCCTACTTGTAAGAGCGTCCCAAGTTGCGCCACCTACAACACCATCAGCTTCTAAACCGTTGCGTTTTTGGAAAGCGATGACAGCTGATTGTGTCGTTTCACCAAAGTCTCCATCAATATCGCCTACACGTAAAAAACCAAGCCTTTGAAGTCGTCGTTGTAACTTCACAACTTCAGAACCTTGCATTCCCATACGTAAAATCGGTAATCCTGCGGAAGTATATTGAACATAAGCAGTTTGCTGAGTACGAGTAGACGATCCAGCACGAGTATTTTGTCGAACTCTTGTAGACGATTCAGCACGAGCCGTTTGTTGACCTCTTGTGGTTTGTCGGGATGAATTGGACGATCTACGAGTGGATGATGTTTGTTGTGTAGAAGTTTTTTGTGTATTTGCTGTTGCAGCTCGTGTTGTTGGTTTTGGTTTTGGTTTCGGCTTAGGCTTAGGATTGTTTACTCTGGTTGTTTCTGTTGGTTTTGGTTCAGGTTTGGAAGTTGCTGTACTCGTATTTGTACTAATATTGGAAGTAGCAGTTGTTGTTGTTCGGTTTGAGGTGGGAATCACAACATTATTACCGCTAGTGTTGGAAATTTGAGATGGAGTAGGAAACTTGCTGACTCCTGGAGGTGAAGGGCTAGAAGATGAGGCTATTGGTGGGAAAAGTCTTTCCCAAGTGGTATCGTTAACAACCCCATCTGCATTCAATCCGGCTGCTTCCTGGAATCGAGAAACTGCGATCGCAGTATTTTCGTTATAAACTCCATCAACTTCCCCCGTGTAAAAGCCCAAGAGTTTGAGAGCTGCTTGCAATTCTGATACAGGAACTCCTTGGCTACCAACTTTTAAAGTGGGACGGTTTATCCCTACTTTAGGAACTGCTTGTGCTACTTCTTGCACTGATGTTGCTAATGATACCATTGGAGAAAAACAAAATAGCAATGGTGCAGAAAAAAGCAGTAGTTTTTCTATGCTGTATTTATACTTTTGCTTCCGTTGATTTCTACAGCAATTTCTAGAGGTATTTCCCAATCTGAAGTAACTCACTATACTTGGTTTTATGCTGGCTTTCATCAAACTTGTCCCTGGGATAGTCTCATGCTAATACACTTATCGGCAATTGGTGTAGAATGCAACTAGTACAACAAGGCAAATGGAAAAAGTTAAAAGAAAGAATGCGTGTGTTATGTGCCTTTTACCTTCTTTAGTTTTGCACCTATTGTACTAGAAAGTTTGTTTTTTTCAACCTCGTGGGGATTTAAAAACTACACGATTGCACCAAGAACCGCTTCTTCTTGACCTACCAGAGACACATAAGGTTCCCGTAAATATTTGTATGCAGCCATCATCGCATCCTTTGCAGTCACAGAAGCTATAGTTTCCTGGAATTTCCAATCAAAATCAATTCCCAATCCTAAAGTTTCATACCAACCATAAATCTGAGCTATTTGTGCGTTCGTTTGTTTACCTAAAGCGTATTGTCCCAATATCTTGTTCTTAGCTGCTTGGAGTGTGTCTTCTTCAAGTTGAGCGGTACATAACAAATCCACTTCGTTCCGCAAACCCAACAAAGCAACTTTTGTATTTTCCGGTGCCGTTCCCATGTATACTACAAATGATGCCGGAAAAATCCGTGTAGAATAAAAAGCTGATACCTCGTAAGCTAAACCCCGTTTTTCCCGCAGTTCAACAAATAAACGGCTGGATAATCCATTTCCTAAGTAAGTAGACAGCAACTTTAATGCAGCGTACTCACTAGAATGAACTGAGGGTCCTAAATAACCTAGCATGACGATTGATTGCTGTGTCGGTTGAGGGGTAATTTTAATCTGAGGTTCTACCTTGATATCCGGTAAACTGAGGGTTGGTGTGGGTTGACTATCGAGAGTTCGCCAATCACCGAAAACTTTTTCCACAAGAGCAGTTGCATCTTCAACAGTAATGCGTCCGGCTATACTAATAACAACGTTATCTGGTCGGAAATAGGTTTGATGATAATGGGCTAAGTCAGAACGCGATAAACGACTTACGGTTGCTTCAGTTCCCAATGCTGACCGAGCATACGGATGGTCTAGGTACATTGTATTTCTCAGTTGGTCAAAGGCAATGGTAAAAGGCTGCTCTTGTTGAGAACGAATATCTTGTAAGGCGATACGCCTTTCTAGTTCTACCTCTGCTTCTGGAAACGTTGGCGATCGCAAAATTTGTCCTGCAAGTGTTAAAATTTCTGCAAAATCCGATGTGACTGTCTTCAAAGACACTAAAAAATAATCTGTCGCTGTGTCAGCATTCAAGCTGGCTCCCACAGACTCTACTTTTTCAGCAATTGCTAAACTCGAAAGTCCATCACATCCTTTAGTCAATACTGCTGATAATAAATGAGCTAACCCTGCTTGCTCCTGAGTTTCATAACAACTACCAGCGCGTATAAAAATCCGTGCTGCAATAATATCCGCCGCCGGATTTTCTGTTACTAAAACCACAATACCGTTGTTTAATTCAGTACGATAGATGGACGATTTTTGTAGCGAAGTTGTCATTTGTTAAGTGATAGTGGATAGTTGATAGTGGATAGTTGATAGTGGATAGTTGATAGTGGATAG
>JAWQFQ010000273.1:0-11216 GCA_035967975.1 Scytonema sp. PMC 1070.18 | reverse complement strand
TTGATGGGACGGCAGAAGCCCACTGTGACCGCTTGCGGCACTGTGGGTAGTTCACCAATTATCTCTTGTCCAAAAATCCGTCACCTGGTATCCCAACTCAGATAGCATATCCCGCAGCAACGGTAAACTCAGTCCAATCACATTGCTGTGACAACCGTCTATTTTTTCGACAAACAACCCTCCAAAACCTTCGAGAGCGAAAGCTCCAGCACATTTGAGTGGTTCTCCAGTAGCAACATAGGTTTCTATAGTGTTGCGATCAAGTGACGCAAAGTAAACTTTTGTAACGCGAACCTTAACCAAAGTACGGTTTTGGGATAAGTCTATTAGGGCATGACCAGTGTAAAGGTCGCCAACACTATCTTGCATTTTTTCCCAACGTTGGCATGCTTGCTCTGCATTTGCTGGTTTTCCATGAATTTCGCTATCAAGAGCCAAAACGGAATCGCAACCCATGATTAAAGCAGATTCAAACTGAGGAGCTACAGTTTCTGCTTTACATTGGGCTAAAGTTTGTACCAACTGTCTGGGCTCGTTAAGTTCTATTTGCGATTCATCAAAATCGCTTGGACGAACTATGGGTTCAATTCCAACTGTTTGTAGGAGACGACGTCGCGCGGGGGACGCAGAAGCGAGTACAAATTGAGTTCCAATACCCATAGAAATACGAGGAAGTGATAGTGGATAGTGGATAGTCGATAGTCGATAGTGGATAGTCGATAGTTGTTAGTGGATAGTGGATAGTCGATAGTCGATAGTCGATAGTGGATATTGGATATTGGATAGTAAGTAGTGTTATTTTTAACAACTAACCACTAACAACTAACCACTAACAACTAACCACTAACCTAATATACAGAAAAAGAATCTGTTGATTCTTCAATCAAACGTTTAACTCTATTCCAACGTCTTTCAGGAATTGAAGCATTGAAAGTAAAAAGTTTGCCACGGCTAACGGCGACACTAGCTAGATTGTGGCGTTTTCGATTACCAGGAAGTTTAATAAGATACTCTAACATATAGTAGGTATTTCCGTTAACCTCCTGTTCTTGAGCATCAATTAATTCAGCTTGACGTCCTGAACCTTCAGGAGCAAGGGCATTTTTTCCTAATTTATATCCTACTTCTCCGGGTGTTCCCAGTTCTTTCAAAGATTTGTTATCTGGAACTAGGCTGACAACCACAGAAATATTTTCGGTTGTTTCAATAATGTCATGAAAAACCACGTCAGGACCATTGGCAACTTTCACTTGCACCCAGCCGTTAGGATACAAGAACTGATATCCATCAGTGGTGTCTACATAGCTTTTAAGTCCAGCCGCCGCCGCTACGCTAGCGTGACTTAGACTGAAGCTAAACACCAAAAGCAGAAGCAATGCTATTCGTTTCCACATTTCTACGGTTTCCTCTAGGCTGGAAGCAACAATGAATTGGAGTATAATTTTATCTTTTTCATTGTCTCACCAAGCGGTAACCTAATGAAGAAAGTATAGTAATCTGCAAAAACTGAGAAACCCGGTATCTTGGAGATACCGGGTTTCTTGAGAGCATCAGACGAGTAGCAATTGTAACTCGTTATGAACAAAACAAACACTTCCTTCCCCCCTACACCCGTGTTTCTTGAAAGCATTATACGGATAGCGAATATAACACTTTATGAATGCAAGAAACACAATTTGCCCTGACAACGTGGGTGTCAGGGCGAACAACCATTCGCCCCTACACCCTACACCCGACGTTTCTCAAAGCAAGGAGTTGCTCAATTTTGCAATTGTAAGACGACTAAGGTCATATCATCAGTGATTTGTTTTTCATGACCGATAAATTGCTGCACCTTGTTAAACAAGTGGTCGAGAATCTCTTGCGGTCCGTGGCAAACTGTACAAGCATGGAGAAACTCTTTGATAAGATTGTCTTCATCAAAGCGATCGCCACTTGCAGATGCAGCATCAGTCAAGCCGTCTGTATAATAAAGGATAGTGTCACCTGGCTCTAACAGTGCTTGAGCATCTTCATATTGGCTGCTTGCGTCTAAACCAATAAGCATACCATTCGTATCCAGACGGGTGACTGTTTGAGTTGTTGCATGCCACCACATAGGTGGGTTGTGTGCAGCATTACTATAGGACAAAATTCTGGTTTGAGGGTCATATTCTGAGTAAAACAGAGTGATAAAGCGATGAGAATTTTCCAAATCCACGTACATCACCTGATTCAAGTTTTGCAGAACTCGACCTGGGGAACGACTGTGTAACACTTCTCCTCGCAGCATTCCCCGCATCATTGTCATGATTAGTCCTGCGGGTACACCTTTACCCATAACATCACCAATCACTAGTCCCCAACGGCTATTTAAAATCGCACAGCCATTATCATTATCATTATTATGTAGTTGAATTTGCTTGTGAGTTGTAGGAATAAAATCATAGTAGTCGCCACCCACACGATTGGCTGGTTTACAGCGTGCAGCCAGCGCTACACCTGGAATTGTAGGACATTGCCGAGGTAAGAGACGCCGTTGAATTTCCGCGCCGATTTCTAATTCTTGATCGAGACGTTCTTTTTTCCTCAGTTCTACAGCCAATTCATCATTTTCGATCGCGACTGCGGTTTGATCTGCGACTAAGCGAACTAATTTTTGTCTGGTTTCAGTCCATGTATATTCTGGGTCACGACTTAAAACATACAGCCAACCTCTTTCTGTATGCTTGACTAGAATTGCCGTACCAAAGATTTGTATATCTGGTCCTAGGTGGCGATTAATGTGATCGTCCAAAACTCCCGTATTTATTGCTAAAGGTTGGGAAGTTGGCACGTATGTAATTTCACTGCTAAGTGTTTCTAATACCTTGCGGATATTCTTTCGTTGACGGCTATCCTGCCAATGTAATTGCTCTAATCTCACTTGACCATTAGGTTTGTATAGAAACAAGGCGCTACCGTCTGCGTCTGTCACTCTTGTTGCCATCAGGGGAATCAGTTCCAAAAACTGATTGAGATTATTAAAGCTTCTCAGAGCAAACCCTAAAGAACTTAGTAAGTCTTGAATTTTATTTTGTTCTCGATGCAGCCGCGCCACAAGCTCCTTTAACGCCACAACTGGAGTCACTTCCGTAGTAGCGCTAGTATTACTATCACTTGGTTGAGATGGTGGTTGAGGCACAGGCACAGCTACCATTGCACTTTACTAAGAATGGATTATAAATTATTGATAAATCTAAGATTGCTAGACTATATTGTGGCAAGTTGGTCTATTTAGCAAGAGTAGAAAGACGTAAAGCGTGAAGCTTCAAAGTATTTCATTTGCTTATATTTGTTTTTTCAAGAATTAAATAAATTTGCAAAAATCCTTAGAGGATGTTTGAAAAGTGGTTGGCTGTAATTTCAAGCACTAGTTGATCCACCCTAGCCCCCCTTTTTAAGGGGGGAAATACTCTAACGGTCCCCCTTTTTAAGGGGGATTTAGGGGGAGCTTGAATATGATTGCTACTGATGAAAGGAGTTTTCAAACATCCTCTTACAGTTACCCATCAGGAAAATGCCATAATAACAATGAGTAATAGATTTTATCACATATAAACCATTTTGTCCTACATCTTTTGGGTTTGGAGTTTAGGTATCCATCTTTTGGTACGGGCGTCCCCACCCGTAGTGTATTTGTGGCGCGTCCCCGCCTGTTGATTTGTGGCGGGCTAGAAGCCCGCACCACAAGAGAAAGAAATTTTAGGATTTTTGATTGGGAAGTCTTTTATGCGAAAACTAACCGCTCAAAAGTGCTTCAATGAACTCGTAACTGGAAAAAGGTCGCAAGTCTTCAATACCTTCGCCAGCACCAATAAAGCGAATAGGTAAACCGAGTTGCTGCACAACAGCAAGAGCGACGCCGCCTTTAGCAGTACCATCAAGCTTGGTTAAGACAACACCACTGAGCTGTGCTGCTTGAGAAAAGACTTCTGCTTGGCGCAATCCATTTTGACCTAAAGTTGCATCCAAAACTAAAAGGGATTCTACTTTAGCGTTAGGGGCTTTTTTATCGATGATGCGACGGACTTTACTGAGTTCATCCATTAAGTTTTTCTTATTTTGCAGGCGTCCTGCTGTATCGACTAGCAGTAATTCGGTGTTTCTGGCTTGTGCGGCTGCGATCGCATCAAAAACAACTGCTGCTGGGTCTGCATTCTTAGCCGGATTGGCAATCACATCAACACCACTTCTTTGACCCCAAATTTTCACTTGTTCCACAGCAGCAGCGCGGAAGGTATCAGCCGCACCAATTAAGCATTTATACCCAGAGTTATTAGCTAGATGGGCGATTTTACCAATCGTGGTAGTTTTCCCAACGCCATTAACCCCTGTCATTAACCAAATGTTAAGAGTTTCTTTATCTGGGGCAAAAGAAACTTTGCCAGATTTCTGGACTGGAGCTTCTAGCATATCCCGCAGGATTTGTTTGAGGTAGGCAATAGCCTCTTCTGGTGGGAGAGCTTCTTGACGAAGCTTATTCTGCAAGGTGTTGATAATGTGATCTGTCGCTTCAACACCAACATCTGCTTGCAAAAGCAATGCTTCAATTTCTGTAACACCTGCTTGGTTCAGTGGTCCTTGACCGACAATTGCCTTGAGTTGGTTAAGAATATTACGGCGGGTTTTGTCTAAACCTTGCCGTAGCTTCTTCAACCAAGTAATTTCTTCGATAGAAATATCTTCCGGACGCCTACCTTGTGCAGCCAAAACTTCTGCTGACCATACGAATCCTTCATCAAAGGCAAGTCCTGGAATTTCTTCTGTTTCCGTCGTAGTGGTGGTTGGTCCAGCTTGGCTTGGTTTTACCGCAGGTTCTGTGACTTCAATTGCATTGGCGATAAGTTTTTCCTGTCTTGCTTGTCGTTCTGCGGCTGCTCTTTCTAAGAAGGATAAAGTTGCTGGTGCAGCTGGTTGTGCTACCTCATCTGTCACTAATGGTTCTGGAGATGTAACTTCAGTAGAGGCTGGAGGTGGGGTGGCGCTTTCTGGAGTTGTAAAGCTTTCTGCATCTGGTTCTGAGGCAGTAGTGTCTTCTACAGCTGGTGCGATACTCAGTTCATCTTGACCGTCTGGTTCTTCAGCAGTTGTTGCACTCTCCGCAATAACTGATTGTTCTGGGGGTGGTGGGGTTTCTTCTACTTTTAGCGATTCTGGGGTTTGTGTTTCAGCTGGGACAATTTCTGGTTCTTCTGATAGTTTTTCTGGAGGTGCTTCAGCAACTGCTTCACTAGCTGGAGTTTCTTCTTCTTGCGTTGGTTGTTGCTTGTGCTGAATGTTTTTGTAGGCAGCTTTCGCATAAGCAAGCAAGTCCTGTGACACGTCTGGAGCAGTTTCTGCCGTTGACGTTGCGGCTGGTTCTGGTTGGGTTTCTTTTGCAGCAGCAGTCTCTGCCTGCGTTTCTTGAGAGGGAGTACTAGAGGGCTCGTTATGTTGACGGCGGAACCAATTAAAAACCATTGCAGCTAGCGATATTATTAAACTTTAATTTTTAATCTAACTTTTATCGTTACATTTAATTGGGTGTAGGGTGTAGGGTTTAAAAAAACTCGTCATAATGCGCTATTAGAGACTTCCAAATCAAAAACTCGGACTATATCTCTTGTGGTACGGGCGTCTCGCCCGTACGATCTCCATAATAGAATAGCCCGTAAGATATCGGGGGTAGGGCGAGGACACCCCTTCCCTCCAGAACGCTTATGCGAACGCTTAAGCAAGGTACGCGCAGCGTCTGGTGACAGGTGAAGAGAAGTTTGCAAAGGAGGGAAAACGACATCCTTGGGAGACCCTCCTGCGTCGCTATAGCGCAACGCTTAAGTTTACGTGAGTTACCGTGAAAGCGGGCTAATCCGGAGAGCGCTGGCTCCCCTACACCCCTACACTGAGTGCTTTTTTTTGCTCAACGACTCGACGCAGAACACCGTTGATAAACCGATGGCTGTCTTCTTCGCTGTAACGCTTGGCTAACTCAACAGCTTCGTTGATAGCTACGCTTACTGGGACATCAAGATGCATGATTTCCGCTACGGCGATTCGTAGAATATCTCGGTCAATGTAAGCAAGGCGAGTCACTTGCCAATCGACTAAGGCGATGGAAATTTGCTCATCTATAGTAGTTCGGTTGTCGTGAACAGCGATAATAACTTCTTTAGCGTATTCACGAACTTCTCTATCTTGATTTGCTAGTTGGATGAGTTCTGGAAACTCCACAGCCGCAGCTAATTTGTTAATCGCTGTTTGAGTGAAGCCGATCGCATCTTTGACCATAGCCCTAGAGGTATTGAGGTCCGTGGCGCGAGTTTGGCTGGTGAGAAGGCGATCGTTACCGCGTTGCAATTCAGCCGCTGCACTGTCTAAGGTGTCTTGGACTTCGGATCTGAGGGTCCGTACCGCAGCTAGCACCAATTTAGGTACGAGCTGTTCCTGGGGTATTATTTCTAATTTTTTGGGATTAACTGGCAATTGGCTAAGGCTTAAAAGTGCCAATTCACGAGCTATTTGACGGGGTTTGCGCTCTTTCATAATAGTCAATAGTGGGGATATATGAGGAGTGAGTCATGTGAAATTGTTACAGTCAGACCAAAATAATATAGATTTGCCTTTGTGGCAAGTCTGATTTATTTGATACTTCGCACAGTCATAAATTCAGCTTTTGGTTGAGCTATTTCTGAACCGCCAGAAGATTACTCATAACCGCCTTTTCTTCAAGACGCTCAGCGAACGTGAACGCTTAGCGTCTCGTTCGCGTAGCGTCTCGGAGGGAAGAGAAGAGCGCCAAGATTCGTCGGTATAAGTACTTTTGTTCTGATAAGGGAATAAGAGAACTTACTGCTATTAGCTCTTGACTGATGACTGATGGCTCAAAGTATAACTTTCTTAGAGAAGCATAATTTTGATTTGTGTTGGGGTTTTGTTTTTACGTAGGTGGTACTTCTAATTTGAGTTCTTTATTGGGGATAACTAAAGGTGTTAAGGGTGTATTTGGGGCGACTATGCCACCAGAAACCACAATTTTGAAAGCATCTTCAATTGATATAGACAGGTTAATGACCTCGTCCTCCGGAACAACTGCGTACCATCCTGTGGTGGGGTTGGGGGTTGTGGGGACGAAAATGCTCAACATCGGACGAGACATTTGTGATTGAATTTCACTGCTGATTGTGCTGGTCACGAAGGCGATCGCCCACATCTCTCGTCTTGGATACTCTACTAAAACAACACGGTTAAACTTACCATTTGAATCTTTTAACAGAGTTTCTAACAGCTGCTTGAGAGTTTTGTATACCTGTCCAGCTAAGGGAATTGCTTGTAATAGACGCTCACCGACATCCAACAGCCATCGTCCTACGATGTTACGAGCCATCAAACCAATAAAGAGAATACTCAGTAGTGGTACCATCAGTCCCACCAAGAGATTCAGAATATTGACTAAAATGGGATGCATTCCCTGAAAGGGATTCAGTTGTTTGGGAATTTGGGTGAGAAAGTTTATGACCCAAATGGCGACCGTAGTTGTCAGCCAGATAGTGGTTGCTAGAGGAATAACAACCAACAAACCAGCAATCAGGTCATTTTTGAGGTCCTGTTTCCAGCGATGGATTGCCAAGCCCCTATTCTCCTTTTTTAGGCAAGTAGAACTTTTTTTATTGGTACTCATAGCAGCAGACTAATCAAATGGCAAAGCTACCAGCATTCTGGACGCAATCAAAAGTCGATGATGACTACTAAAGAGCCAGGTCCGTGCAAGAGCTTCCTTACAAAGACGACTTGCTTTGCTGAATGCCGATTGCTTGAATTTGTTTTAGACTATAGCGCGTTAACTTTTCTTTAAAGACTTGTAGACTATTGTTTAAAGTCTTTTAACGTATTACTAATACTACCGTGCTAAATAAAAAGCTGCTAACTAATCTGAAAACATCTCTAAACTAGGATACCTCTGTTTTTCATGGCAGAGCCTTTTCCGTAGGACAAATAGGGAATTTAAAAGAATTATGTGAGAAATATTAATTTATGTGAAGGATTGACACCTACACTATAACAAAAAAACAGGGGTGTGGGGAAAGCAATATAGTTCAGTCTCAATACTGCTCGGTGGCTATTAATACAGCACGGGCGGGACGCTCGTACCACAAGAGATATAGTCAAACTTTTTTATTTGGAAGTTACTGACTAAGTAGCTGTCGTTTCTAGCACATCCAAGTTGGGTATGGGCATATGCTTCATTTCCCAAACTTTAAGAAGAATGAGGTATTCGTAGAACGCTTGCAACAAACACCAGGTAAAACCTGCGTGTCCGTCCCAGCAGCCGCCCAAAATAAAATACATATAAAAGAAGCGTATTAAGGGTCTGGCTGGTAAGCGCAATGACAAATCCTTTAAGGCTCGGCGTTTTTCAACTTCTGTCTTGCCAAAAAACAAATCACCCCAGTTAACTTTTCCATTTTCTAGTTGATAAAGTGTTTCTTTGGCTTCATCAGTAGAATAGCGGTTGTGCTTTTCTAGCCATCGGCTAAAACCTTTACCACAGGTGTAATGGGGATAGGTTTCTTTCAAGAAACTAGTGGCTCCTTCACAAACCTCCCGTTCTGTATGACCGTAGTCTGTAAACCAAACTTTTCCGTGGCGGAAAAGACGCATTTGATAACGGGGATATTGGGTACTGTGACGAATCCACTGATTCATGAACATGACACGTTCGGCGACGTAGTATCCAATGTAATTTGGATTCTGAAGCGCCTGGTTGCATTCTGCAAACAGTTCTGGCGTCATGCGTTCGTCTGCTTCGAGAATATAAACCCACTCGTGCTTGGGAGGTATATTTTCTAGCATCCAAGTCCGCTGACGCCCGTGGCTTTCAAAAGCATGTTCGATTACACGCACTGGATAGCGATGGGCAATTTCCACAGTGCGATCGCTACTACATGAATCCACTACAATAACGTCATCTGATACCATTGCCGACTCAATACAAGCGGCAATATCTAGCTCCTCATTATAAGTCAATATGTAAATCGAAAACATTCTAAATGGATAGTAATATGATTAATTGTGTCAGATTATACGTTTTGAAGCTACGACGTGCAATAAGGTTTATAAAAAATTCGTGTATTCTACATAGGATTGTAGGGGCGCAAGACCGCCACGCCCCTAGGTGCAGATAAATATACTTTGCACGGGAATAAATTGAGATGAGTGATTTGGCTAAAATCTACTCACTGTAAGTTCTTAGCTGAAAGCTGAAGTGCTGAAGTGCTGACCACTCAAAGTATACCTAACGTGCAGGTACTTTATGTCCGCTACCTTGAGCAGCACCCATACCTCTCAATCCAGCCCAGCCAATAATGATGTAACCGATCGCCAAAAGCAAACTGCTCATACCAATTCGTAATCCAGATCTCCAAGCCCTTTCTCTAGCTTGTTTCTCAGCTTCTTCCTTTCGTTCGCGAATTTGACTGAGTTGTTGATTGGCGAGGGTTTGTGGATCGCTTTGCTGGGCAATAAATTTGTCAAGTTCTGCGGGATTTGCCTTAAACTTCTTCAGCAAATCTTTTTGAGCTTGGGGAACATTGGGGCTATTGAGTGCTTGCTTGTAACGCTGCTCATCTTTAATCAGTTCGCTAAACTGATTCTTGATTTGAGTTCTCTGCTTCTCCAGCGCTTCTTGGACTTGAGCGTTATTCAGTTGAGCTTGCACTTGGTTTAGTTGAGTTTTGAGTTGACTCTCTGCTTGTTCAGCATTCTTATTGATTTGTTCTACACTTTGAGCGCTAGCTTGACGAACATTATTTAGGTGTAAAGGAAAAATCAGCAAGAACAACAAACCCAAGATGCTAGATAAAATCAGCGCTGGGAATCTTAAATCTACAACTGTACGGCTGCTGTCACTCACACTATCAACCCAGTAGCCAGCAAAAAGCATACCTAAACCCACCATAGGCACAATCCCCCTGTCCACAAGGGCTGTTGCTAAGTCAATTTGCCATACGCGATTAGTAGGTTGGAAAGGAAATAACAGAATCAAAAAGTCAACCAAGAAAGACAGAATTAGGATAATTCCCACCACTTTGAGAGTGCGGGAAGCGTTTACAGCAGCAATATTAGTATTCATGGTTTTTCATTCGTAATCGTTTGAGTGAATATTCTATATAACGGTACTTGAATATTGTTCCCCTGATGTTATCAGTTGTTTCGGATTCAGCGATTATTTTTTTTAGTCTATAATTTGATACCTTTCAATTTTAACTTCCTCACATTAGCATCTATATGACGATGTGAACACAGAGAACACTAGTGTTATTTGATACATTTGCAAGCCCGGAATTAAAATTCGGGCTAAAAGCTAAAACCCGTTTTAACGGGTTAAAAATTGTATAGAGTCGGGTTTATCTGAGTTTAGAATTTGTAAAAAATAAATTCTCCATCTTGTGGAGCGGGCGTCCCCGCCTGCTCTGATTTGCTGACAGTCTCCGCCTACTCCGATGCGCTGACAGTCTCCGGCTACTCCGATGCGCTGACGGTCTTCGCCTGCTCTGATTCGCTGACGGTCTTCGCCTGCGCTGATTCGCTGACGGGCGGGACGCCCGTACCACAAGAGATATAGTCTAACTTTTTTATTTAGAAGTCCCTTAACTTTAGCTTTAGATGGGTAAAATTTATTTCTTGGCTCTATCCTTCCCTTGCAGTATTAACTGCTCAGTTCTAACTCCTCTGTTCCTTAAAAATTTTCTCCCAAAGAGGTAAATCTTCGGGGCGGTCAATGTCAGCTAATAGAGGTAATGAAAAGACTGATAAATTCAGTTTTTGGGCGATATTTATGGTTTTTTGCAAAACTTCCGAGGTTCCCCAGGAAATATTAGTGAATAATTCTGGGATAGGACGTTGCAAACCAATTAAGTAATAACCACCATCTACTGCTGGACCGAGGACGAGGTCATACTGACGAAGTTGCTCAAAGGCTTGTGCCAAAATTTGAGCATTGATATCAGGACAATCGATGCCTATGATAACTACTTTTTCTGCACCCGATTGAAAAGCATCAACGAGCGATCGCATCATCCTCTCTCCCAAATCCCCTTCTCCTTGAAGTTGGTAAACCAGATTAGTTCCCAACCAGTCCTGTATGAGTTGCAAGTTTCCGCCTGCAAATCGAACTTTGATAGAAAAGGGTGTGGGGGTGTAGGGGTGTAGGGGTGTGG
>JAWQFQ010000272.1:0-11615 GCA_035967975.1 Scytonema sp. PMC 1070.18 | reverse complement strand
TAGCCATTAGCCATTAGCCATTAGCCATTAGCCATTAGCCATTAGCCATTAGCTAGTTTGAACAAAGAAAATGCTTAAACCATTGACTTGCTAACCGTGCTGCTTCTTCTAATGCACCTGGTTCTTGGAAGAGATGACTTGCTTTAGGAATGATTTCAAGCCGTTTATTCTGTGCGGAAATTTGTGTCAGAGTATCTTCATTCATTGCAATTGTTGGATAATCATGACCTCCCACAATGAGTAATGTTGGAGTTTGCAGATAGGATAATTCGGGATTAATTAAGTCAGTGTAACCACTTTGTGAAACAACAGCCTTAATAAGCATCTGACATTCCATTGCAGCTAGCAAAGCTGCACCCCCACCTGCACCTGTGCTGATATAACCAATCTTGAGACTTTTGGTTATGGAGTTCTTTGTCAGCCAGTCAGTAATTCCTACTAACCTAGAAGCTAAATGTCGGATATCGTATCCATAATGCTTGCTTCGTTGGTCGAGTAATTCTTCTTCTTTTGTCAACAGATTAATAAGTATCGTGGCTAATCCTGCTCGTCGTAGCAAATGAGCAAAATAACGGTTGCGTGTGCAGTATTTAATGCTACTAGTATGCTGACCAACAACAACGATTCCTTTTGCACTCGATGGAATCACAAGTTCGCCTTCTAGCTTATCGTTACCTAATTCTACAGAAACGGCTTCTTCGTCAATATCAAAGATGAGTGTACTAGACATTTTTCCCTCCGAAATATCTATTCACCAGTTGTAAAAGGTAGATTGCTCAAGCAGATGACCTACTTCTAAGTAAGTCGGTGAGAAAAAACCAAACTATGTAACGAAAAGTCAAATTGTATTGGGTTTGTAGTAGCGCTTTAGCGCGCAAGGGCGCAACTACAAACTAGTGATGATTATTTGCTCCGACTTCCTGAAATCGCTAATTGGAGATTAGAAAAGAACAGGAGAAACGAATTTTAAAGAACGGCTTCTTGTTTATTCTGTTTTCTCAAGACTTGTTTGCTTAAAAAAGTTTTTCAGTTGATTGCTACATACATTCTTGGCAATTTATTTCTTGAATCTGTTTTATCTTAAAAAGATGCTTTGTTTTCAATTAAGTAAGTCGGCGTTAAAAAATCAACCTATGTAACGAAATGTAAAATCATCAAAGAGCTTACGAATACTTAGTTCTAGGGTTTTTACAAAACTCAACCTACATTGGTTTTATTGTGCCGACTTACTTAGACTTGCTAAGTCTATCTATATAATAAACATAAATTTTGAAAATATTGTGAAGATATGTGTTGGGATAAACATGATGCGATCGCTTCAGCGCTTGAAAAATATTTTAATCGCCTCTATCTGTAGAGATAAAATAATAAGGAACTTACAAGAAATAAATTATCTCTCTCTCTCTTGTGGGTTGGGCGTCTTCGCCCGCCCCCGCTTATGACGGGCGAGACGCTTCAATTACGAATTATTTAGTGGTAGCTCAACGGTAAAACAAGTCTTGAGGTCACCACTCTCAACTTGGATAGAACCACTGATATGAGCAACTAACCCTTTGACCAAAGCCAAGCCCAATCCCGTACCGCCTTGTTTCCAGCGATCGCTCTTGTGAATACGGTAGAACTTATCGAAAATGCGGGCAAATTCTTTTGCGGGAATTTCTACTCCTGAATTACTAATCTTTAATTGTACCTTATCGTTTGCGACAATAGAGGCAGTTAAGGCAATTGTTTCGTTGGGTGGTGTATATTTACAGGCATTTGTCAATAGTTCTGTGACAATTCGTTCTAAACTGGCGGAGTCAGTCACGATTTCTGGTAGTTCTGACTGTAAATCCACCTTCAAAATTTGTTGTCGTTCCTCAGCGCGTTGTTTAAACGGTTTTATCTCGTTGAGAATCCACTCTCGTAACGGGATGGAGCTCAAATTCAAAGGTTGTCGTTGTGCTTCCAACCTCTGTAAATCTAGTAGATCGTTAACCAAGGTGATTTCCCGTTCACACTCAGCAGACAAAATTTGTAGATATGTCAGAGATTTGGTGCAATCAGTATTCAATTCAGCCGATTGTCCGCACTTGAACCTACCTCGTCCTATTGTCTGTTGTAGCATCTGGATTGCCATCCGCATATTAGACAGAGGGGAGCGCAATTCGTGAGCAACGGTACTTAAAAAATCTTCTTTATCTTGTATACGTTGCTCTACTGTGGCTATGCGTGTATGTGCTGCTTTCAGATTTTTCTGAAACTGGCGTACTTGCAGAAGATGACGTACTCGACGAAGTAAGATTGACAAGTGTATGGGTTTAATAATACAGTCATCTGCTCCAAAGGCAAATGCCCGTTCCACCAGTTCAGGGTCATTTTGACAGAGAACAATAAGAATAGGTGGTAGAGACTGGTTGGCTGGTAGATCGGAAAAATGGTTGTCAAGAGTTGAGTTATTCCTGATACCGTCAAGTGGTTGCTGGTTTTTTGTATTTAACAATTGAGAACAAATCAATCCGTCCATAACCAGCATTATGGCATCTAAGATAACTAAATCTGGATGAAACTGCAGGTAAGTTTTTACACATTCCTCTTCATTACTAGCTTCAATCACCCGATAACCCTCTGCCTCCATTACCTGCCGTAATGCAGTCCTAGTAACACTATGACCATCACTCAGCAAAATTAAAGGATGATTGTGTGCCTCATGAGGCAAAGATTCGCATTGATTTTTCAAGGTTACGACTTTATTGAAGCTAAGGATTTCTAATGGTTGATTAACTTTAAAGTTCATATGAATCTAAACCAAATTTACAAATTTTGTATCACTTAGTTACAAATAATTAAAAAACATGAAGAATCCGTGAAGTCATAACTTTTTTGTCTTTTTCATTTGAAGCTTCTTCATAAGGATTGATGCGGAAACGTAATAAGTGGGGAGAGGGATATATTGAAATAATAAGTTATGAGATTGAACTTGAGATCATACAAACCTTACAGTTCCCGTTTTGTTAGCAGTCATGCTGATCGAGGTAAGGGGAATTTACTCTCCATTTCTTATAGTTCATTTGGATAACTGCCAAATCAACCATTTCCGAATTATAGATATCTATCAATACAACGTCATGAGCCTGCCAGTACAATGCTTTTAGCACTTCCAGCTCATTGGCAGCAATTAGCAAACCAATAACTCATGTTTTTCAGCATAAGTAGGGCAACCTTCTGATTCCCAACTGTATCCTTTACTCAGAGAATCCGCAACGGTAATCGTCCTATCCATATGAGAATTTTCTAGTAAGAATAAGGACGAGGAGAAACAGTGGTGAATATGATTTAATCAATTTTTATATCTTTTTTTAAATTAATGTAAATTCCTCAGAAAATTCCCGTAGAGGCTGTAATCCCTCGCAACCCGGTTTCTTGAAGTTGGCGCAACAAAAAATCAGTCTTTAAGGGCGAGAGAAACCGGGTTTTTTAACCCAACGAGTCAATACTGTACCGACGCTCTAGAAACCCGGTTTCTTGATGTTGCTTAACACCAACTGTATTGGGCGATAGGGAAGTTAATACCAATACTGCAAGGGATACAATAGTCGAAGTACCACCAAACCCGGTTTCGCAGGAGAAACCGGGTTTCTAATTTTCGCTTATCCGACAAGTATTGGATAGGGAGTAATTTGCTGGAACCATTTTTTAAAAGACATCCACCGCAAAATCTAGATTTTACAGTGGATATCAGTTTATATGAAAATTTTTTTTACTAAGTGGATTATTTGTCGCTTTAAAGACACAACAAGACTTTTTGTACTGTGTGTATTCGTGCTATGCAACTAAGTTAAGAATGATATGAAGTCACCAGAGTTGTAGTGAGAAACTTAGAAGAGCTTGAGAGAGACAGGACATTTAGGTTATTTTGATTAAACTCAGGCATATCTTGCCAGCAATTACGACAAAACCAAGAAACTTGATTTTTCCGAATGTGGCGGAGTAATTGGTTAGAGCAACACGGGCAAGTAGTCATAATAGTTTTTAAACCTCTCGCTTAAAAAAGACTTACACATTGAGTGATGTCGGACGATGTTTTCGGTCTTCGATTTAATCTGTATTCAATTTAGTTTAAAGATTTGAAGAATTTTTGAAGATGCCGCATTATTTACAATAATGTAACATTGAGTTACCTTTGTATAAAAAGAAGAGAGTAAGCCTATCAACGATCCCCAATAAAATTTCCCTAAAACTTTCAAGAAACAGAGGGTCTGGGGTGTAGAGTGTAAGTGTGTAGTGCTTAACCACTTTGATTTTGATGGGTAAATAAAAAACCGCAAAGACGCAGAGAGCGCAAAGGAAAAGGAAAAGTATTTCTTAGGAGTAAAGGAAATGAGAAAATGCTCCTCTTTAGATGAGGAGGCAAAGGAAAAAGAGTATCTTAGTCCTTAAAACAATAAATACATTGAAATCATTTAAGATTTTTGTATTAGAAAATACAGATTTTTACAAACTTTCTCTTAACTTTTGGGCAGTGTAATTGTCTTAAATGCTATGCAAAAGCTTCACCTCTCAGCGCCATTGCTTCAATCATAAGTATTTTTTATGATTTTTTACCAATCTTCTTCCAATTTGCAGTGTTCTCATATTGACTCCCATTCATAAATCATCGTAAAGTGCCCGTGAACTAACGGTGACATAGAGAGCAATGGTTACGAAACGCAAACAGGCAGATACAGAGATCGATAAAGAACAGATGAATGAGGTCATAAAGGAAGAAAACAGAGAAAACACCGAGCAAGATATGGCTATAAACAATAGGTCTGATGACAGTTTGAAAACTGTCACACGTATACTTGCGCTTGATGCTGGTAATTATAATCTCAAATTTTATGATGGTCAAACTAATCCAAAAGCGATTAGATCTGTACACTACCAACTACCACAAGGTCGGAATGCCGTCCGCTACAACGATATTTCGCCAGTTATTGAGTTACCGGATGGTGTGCGCTACCACTTTGGAACCCAAGCCTACAAGTATAGAAGACAGCAGCAGACTGTCGTGGAGAATAAGATAGAACTACTCAAGCTGCACTTGTATGCTTGCTTAGAACCGATAGAAGGTGTCACTGAATTTACATTACATCTTTACACCTCAACACCTGAGCCGGCGAAGAACGCAAATGCAATTCGAGAACAGCTGTTGGGGTGGCATGAGTTTAAGCGTAATGATCTCAATTATAAAGTTCATGTAGAGCGAGTAGAGGTAGAACGTGAAGGTATGGGTGCATATCAAGTAGCTCGCCGAATGGGTCTGATTCCCGAACGCGGTTACACTATTGTTGTTGATATTGGCGGTGGTACTTGGCTGTCGCGACTAGTGGATGCAGATGGAGAGGTCATTGACGAAAACGTAATGGACAGGGGAGGAGCTTATGAGCTAGCTGTCTCCATCTCTTTTGACAAACGATTGACTGATGCTTTAGGGACGACAGCAGACCCAAGCGTTGTATTAGACGGGTTTATGACAGGGCATAATTACGCTAATACTGATTTGTCTTGGGCTTCTTGGTTAGAAGAATACCTAAGCCCTTGGTTTAAAGGCATTTTTCAAACTATTAGAGCTCAGTATACTCCATACATGGCAAGAGTCACTCGCTTTCTAGTCACTGGTGGTAGTACTCACTTGATTTCCGAACGGCTTCAAGGTCGGAAACTATTTGTTGTTATGCCCGATCCACAATTCTCTAATGTTCGCGGTCTATTTCCTGTACCTATTAATACTTAATTTATGCCTAGTCACAAAATAACGCTTAGCAAAGACGTTGTAGAAAAAGCCGAAATTATTGCTCGTGAATTTGGTCTCAAGAATATTAGAGATGCAGTCGAAGCCGTGTTTCGACGATACTCAGATGACTACCTCTACCGACGCGCACCATTAATAGAAAAACAACAGACTAATGTTTCGACTGTAACCAGTAAAATGGTTGAGGTTGATTCAAAGGTCTTGGTACCACCCGGTAAACAGGTGGAATGTGAAGCTCTTGATGAGTTAGATGATTTACTAGGTGAGTAGTTACGGAGGGTGGATAGTTGATAGTTGATAGTGGATAGTGGTTAGTTGATAGTTGATAGTTGATAGTTGATAGTAGTTAGTGGTAAGAGCTTTGGGCGAGGAGTGTATATTTAATAACCACTAACCACTAACTACTAACCACTAACCACTAACTACTAACCACTAACCACTAACCCCTAACTACTGACCCATCCGAATTTCAGAAGTGAAGGAAGCCATGCTAAAACCACCAAAGCGTTTCAGGACACCTACTCGCATTCGTAAGTTGGGGCTAGCAAACCACAGGCGTTCTTCAGACCACATAGTTTCATACTCTGTGGTTAGGGTCAATGCTTCATCACTACCCATTTTGTAACGTCCGGCGACTGGGGCTTTCTCAGCATAGCCCATTTCCCGCAGCAACCTGCCTTCGTTGGCGTTCTCTTCATCTGGGACAGCAACTAACACTGTAGAACCAGTATGTTTTTCTTCATCCCATTCCATCGTTCCATCCCAAGTGACTCTAGCACCACAGGAAGCATGAACTGGCTCGATCTCGTATTGTTCGCATAACTTCACCACTTCTGGATGGTCTTTTGCGAGTATTTCAATCACGATATTAGATTTACCGTCTTCTGATTGCTTAAAAGCCAAATGGTGACTGGTACGATGAGAAAACCATTTACCGACACTCAGTTGAAAAAACTCTTCAATATTCATCAATGAAATTACCTTGCCTCAAAATCTTTTTATTTTCTCATTTATTTATAAGGTAGCAGGAGGGGAGGAGTGCGCTCAATTTCTTCTACCTTCCCCAACACGGTGCGCTCAAGGGTTTCTATTCTGGCTCATCCGAGTAGTATTCCCCTGCTCTTTAATAACCTGCGTCCTCTAGCCGCTTGAGACAAATCCTTGCGGCTTCTGCAACGTTTGGATGGCTATCTTTTTCTAGGTATTTCAAAGCAGAGGCGCTCTTGGGGGTGGGAAGGTTACCTAAGGCTTCTGCAAGACGTTGGCGGACTAACCAATCGTCCGAACGAGCAAAGCGCAGAATCAAATCTACCGACTCGACATCTTTGATTTCTCCCAAAGCGGCGATCGCCGCTTGTTGTAAAACGACTTCCTCGCTATCTAATGCCTGTCTGAGGATTTCACGGGCGCGAGAGTCTTTTAAATTACCAAGAGATACGGCAGCACTAAAGCGGACTAGCCAATCGGTATCCTCATAAAATGCTCTCATCAAAGGTTCAAGAGCTCTCTTATCTTCTAAGTATCCAAGAGCACCTGCAGCATCAGCGCGAATACCATAATCCGGGTCAGTTTCTAGAATTCGTACCAAAATGGGATAACTCTCTTCTGTTTGCTTGATTCCTAAAGCAAAGATTGCCATGGACCGGAGTTGGATGGATTCATCATCCAGCACTTTTTTGATTAAGGGAACTGCGTTCTCTGCGGGGATATCTCTCAAGGAAGCAAGAGCTACCATGCGATCGCGTAAATTTGAGCTTTCTAACTGAGTGGATATTTCTTCTATGCTGTTGGTTGCCATTTAATTTAAATTGGTTTTACTACTAGACTCCTATATTAAGTATCATTACAAATTCTCAGACAAATGCGATCGACACAGCAGTACGTAAAACCCTACACTCCTACATCCTTCTTCAAAACACGAAATCGTCCCAAATGCTCTTCCCCTAAACGTTCTGGAACAGAATTTGTTGTTAGTAGCAAGGAAAGAATCTCAAAATCTCGCTCAAAATATTGCTGAATTTCCGCTGGAGTCACACCAAAGGGAGGTCCACCAGGTCGATTGTGGGTAAAAAACAACCCTATCAATTCTCCTTGCGGTTGCAAAACTGACTTAATAACTTGCACGTAGGCTGGGCGCTGTTGTGGGTCAATAGCACAAAAACAAGTATGCTCTAACACATAATCAAAATAGTTTTCAAACTCACCTGGTAAATCAAAAATGTCTCTCTGTAAGAATTTTGCCTGACTTCCTGCTGCTTCAGCCAAAGCTTGAGCATCAGTAATTGCCGAAATAGCAAAATCAACCCCTGTAACATCAAAACCGTATTGAGCAAATAGCAAAGCATCATACCCTCTTCCACTACCCAATACAGCTATACGTCCTGGTGTTGGTGCTACTGTTGACTGTAAAAGATGAACAAATGGTGGTGCTGCTTTTCCCAAATCCCAACGAGTTGTTCCTTCCTGATAGTGTTTTTCCCAATATTGTGGGTCGTTAACTGACAAAGGAAACATTGTTCTAATCAGTAGTATTGCACAATAAATTATCTAATTGCGAGGTGCGACAGGCAATAGGTAATGGATAATAGTGCTCTCCTTTTACGAAGGATGCACGGAATGCTGTGGACGAGAAAGTACAGTTTATATTTATTCACATTTTCTTATTAATGTCAGAACCCTGATGTTAAAGCTTCTTGAGAATTAAATAATATTTGAGTTTACCTATTGCATAAAAACTATTAACCAGGATTTAACCATAATGCACCATTATCAAGTCTACAGAACGCAAAAAAATTTCGTGTTTTTGGTGCTTTCGCGATTCATTGTAGTTCGATTTTGTGAGTTCCATCTACCATTTTTAACGATAGTATTTCTATGACATCTAATTCTCCACTCAAGTTCAACCGTCGCCAGTTCTTGCTACGTTCAGCGATCGCAGGCGGTGGAATTGTTGCAACAAACCTCGTATCAAAGTCAAGAGTTTTTGCCCAAGCACCTGGTATAATCACGTCTGACAAAATGCGCCCTACTATACCTTATGGGGTCGCCAGTGGTGACATCAGTGGCAATCGGGCGATCGTTTGGAGCCGATGCGATCGCCCTGCACGGATGATTGTAGAATACTCTACTGATGAATCTTTCCGCAATGCACAACGTATTCTCGGACCTAACGCCATCAACTTTAGAGACTACACAGCGCGGCTCGATCTCAAAAATCTACCCCCAAATCAGCAGATATTCTACCGAGTCATTTTCCAAGATTTAAGCGATTCAAAACTTTACAGCGAACCCAGTGTAGGTAGCTTCCGTACTGCTCCTGCTTACAAACAAGATATATTCTTTGCTTGGGCTGGAGATACAGCCGGTCAAGGATGGGGTATAAATCCTGAGTTTGGTGGTATGAAACTTTACGAAACCATGCGGAAACTCAATCCAGACTTTTTCATTCATTCTGGTGATACTATCTATGCCGATGGTCCCATCCAAGCAGAAGTTACCCTTGACGACGGTAGCATTTGGAAAAACATTACCACACCGGAAAAATCAAAAGTTGCCGAAACTTTAGAAGAATTTCGTGGTAACTATATTTACAACTTGTTGGATGAAAACGTCCGCCGTTTCAATTCTGAAGTCCCTATTTTAGCACAATGGGATGACCACGAGACAACAAACAACTGGTACCCAACAGAGATACTTGAAGATAGCCGCTATACAGTCAAAGACGTTCGCGTACTAGCACAGCGAGCAAATCAAGCATTTTTAGAATACTTCCCCATCCGGATTGACTCCCAAGATCCAAGCAGAATTTACCGTTCCTTTAATTACGGTCCTCTGCTAGAAATTTTCATGATTGACAAGCGCAGTTACCGGGGACCAAATACACCCAACCGTCAAACAGAGGAAGGTCCAGAAACAGTATTTTTAGGCAATGCACAGATACGCTGGTTGAAGAATCGCTTGCGGAAATCGAGAGCAACATGGAAAATCATTGCTAGTGATATGCCCATCGGATTAGTCGTTGGAGACG
Source organism: Scytonema sp. PMC 1070.18 (assembly GCA_035967975.1). Taxonomy (GTDB): domain Bacteria; phylum Cyanobacteriota; class Cyanobacteriia; order Cyanobacteriales; family Nostocaceae; genus Scytonema. The sequence continues at coordinate 1,815 of JAWQFQ010000272.1, read as the reverse complement.
GACCTAACAATTTTGAAAACGTTGCTAACGGAGACGGTCCAGCTTTGGGACGGGAATTGGAACTCGCCGGTCTACTGCGATTCATTAATCGCGCTAACATCAAAAATGTCGTTTGGTTAACAGCAGACGTACATTACGCAGCCGCCCACCATTACGACCCCAACAAAGCACAATTTACCGACTTCAAACCCTTCTGGGAGTTTGTTGCAGGTCCTATCAACTCTGGGACATATGGACCAAACCGATTAGATAATACCTTTGGTCCTGAGGTGAAGTTTTTGAGCATACCTCCAGGTATGGCAGCAAATCGTCCCCCCAGTGAAGGTTTACAATTCTTTGGTACTGTCAAAATTAACCATTACACAGAAGCGATGACGGTATCACTCATCAATCTAGCAGGTGAAAATCTTTATAGCGTAGATTTGCACCCTGAAAGATAAAACAAGGGGGCTAATGGTTAATGGCTAATAGCTAATGGCTAATTGCTAATGGCTAATTGCTAACGGTTAATCGCTAATTACTAATTGCTTTTTTCCCATTAGCTATTAACTATTAGCCATTAGCTATTAGCTATCCTCACCAAAAAGAGCAAAAAGTTCTTCCTCAGTAGGCTCAACTTTTGAAATTCCATTCAATTCATGGCGTAATTTTGAAATAGATTCATAAATTTCTTTACGAGCGCGGTTAATTCCTCCCAAGGGTTGATGTTCTGATAATGCGTGCCAAGGATTGTAGGAAAGATTTTCACAAAACTCCATCTGTTCTGGTTTATTAAAGATTTGAGGAGGAATTCTAATAGTTGCGACTTTATGAAAAGGAGATTTCCATTCAATTGTAGAATCCTCAATTGGCATTTTTTCAGCGTCTATTTGAAATTGAATTAAAAAATCAAACCTAGCTCCTTTACTGCTTAAATGTTCAACCATAGCCTCGTGGAGATAGTTTTGAGAATTAGGAATTTGCCTGCCAGAAATATTATCAGGTGAAGGCTTAGCAGAAAATTTAATTGCCCTAGACCCTAGTTTATAGGGGGTCATGCTCCAATATTGAATTTCTAGAGGACTAATAATTTTTTTTCCCTTGATTTTTCCAGCAATGCTTAACTCATGCAAGCGCCATTTGAAGGGGTTCAAGCTAGGAAAGAAAAACTGCAAGGGTAATTTTCCTTTTGCGGCTCTAATAGTAACAAAAAAATCAACAAAATCTTGAAGATTTCGTAAGGCAAACACTGGGTGATTTACCATGACAAAATCTTGAGTTTTCTGTTCATCGCCTAGTAGCTTTTTCCCCTCAATATTAAATAGTTTTACCGCCATTCCACGAGCATCACCTTTAGAGTCTGGTTGAGATGGATTTCCTGAAGCATTGGAAAAACGAATGCAAACAGTAAATTTCTTTCCTGGCTCTTTGAAAACTCCAAACTTTAACTCTTCTGGTAAGTCAGCTTCAACAATAAATTCTCCCCTCACACAACCATGATGTTTAGCATGAGCATCTCGTCGTGCTGGTCTTTCTCCTGCTTGATAGTTTTGCTCGACCTGCTGTCTGCTTAATTGTTTCAAATCATCAATGACAGCCGCCTCGTTCGCTAATGGATATTCCTGACCCAGTTCTAATCTGCTTGTTTGAGTTTGCATAGATTTTAATCGGAAGTCAAGTTTAAGTGCTACCCTACAATTTAGGATATAGCAATCCTATTGGATTTCTGAACTGATTTGTGTAGGCAGGGAATAGGGAATAGGCAATAGGGAATAGGGAATAGGCAATAGGGAATCAGACCTTTCGAGTGGTACCGAGTTTTTTCTTTAATCAAAT
>JAWQFQ010000271.1:0-11687 GCA_035967975.1 Scytonema sp. PMC 1070.18 | reverse complement strand
GTAGGGGTGTAGGGGTGTAGGGGTGTAGGAGTGTAAATAATTTTTTTCTCCCTCACTCCCCTACTTCGCCGCTTTCTCCGTCAGCTTAGTCAGCACATCATTGGAACGCTCAACAAAGGATTTCATTCCTTCTGCGTCAAAGCCTTTCTGAGACATTAAAGCCAAATCGTAGACGTGTTGGCAAATTAAGTTTACCAGCTGTCCAGTAGGCGATTGACCTTCACCTTGAATAATAGTCCCTTGACTGAGATTCGCTAAATTCTGAATCAGTGGGTGAGAGGTATTCACCAACAAAATATGATCTTCAGGAAATTCTGCTATTTGCTGTTGCATCATAGCGTTCATTTCCCGCAGACGGCGCAGAATTTCAGGTAAAAGCACCATTGCTGGTGGTGTCCCGTGGGGATCGTCCGATTTCAACGCTTCAGTGCGGATATTGAGCTTAGGTTTGTTGAGTGCTTTCTCAAAGAGTTCTTTGATGACCTCACCTTTGGTTTTATTGGTTGTCGGGTCAACAATCTCCCCAGCTTTGTCTTTATCTAACAGGGTATTATCCAAGTCGGAGTCTACCCGTGTAAATTTGACATCGTTATATTCGCGCTCTAGGAAGTTGATGAAGTGGGTATCAATGAAGGAGTCCATAAACAGGACTTCTAAACCTTGGCTCTTATGCAATTCTATATAAGTAGCCTGGGTTGCTTCATCAGTAGCGTAGAAAACACGATTCTCGTGGCGTTCTTTGTTCCGTTCTAAGTACTCTTTTAATGTGGTGTAGGGAGATTGGGGAGTAGAAGTTGCTGTATCAGAAGTAGGAGTGACATCTTGCCAAACATCGCCTTCTTGAGATTGTACCTCAACCGTTGGACTAGCGGCTGGCGGCTGGCTCGCAGTTGGTTGATAGGTGCTACGGAATATAATGATGTCTTCGACTTGTTTCTTGAATTTCTCGTCGTTAAGAACACCAAACTTGACAAAAGTCCCTAAGTCTTTCCAAGCACTAATGTACTGTTCGCGGTCTTCTCGGTAAAGCTCCTTGAGGCGATCGCCCACTTTCTTGGCGATATAATCCCCGATTTTCCTCACAGTGCGGTCAGTTTGTAAAGCACTCCGCGACACGTTTAAAGGAATATCAGTGCTATCAATCACACCCCGCATTGGCAGGAGAAATTGTGGGATAATTTCCTCACAGTGGTCGCTGACAAAAACTTGGTTGCAGAACAGCTTAATCTGTCCTTTGGTGACATCAACCTCTGGCTTTAAGCGTGGGAAGTAGAGAATACCATTAATGATGAAGGGATAGTCGGTATTCAAATGCACCCAAAGCAATGGTTCTTCTTGGAAAGGATACAGGTAGCGGTAAAACTCTAAATAATCTTCCTTACTTAAGCTATTGGGAGTTTCCCGCCATACAGCCCTTTGCTTGTTTGTTACTTCACCATCCAGTTTAATAGGCACTGGCATGAAGTCACAGTAGGTTTTGATAAGCTGTTTAATGCGTGCAGGTTCCAAATACTCCTGTTCTTCTTCTTGCAAGGTCAGAGTAATGGTAGTACCAATAGTTGTACGGCTTGAATCCTCCAACGTAAACTCTGGGGAACCATCACAACTCCAGTGAACCGCTTGCGCCCCCTCTTGATAGGAAAGGGTATCAATTTCAACCTTCTGCGCCACCATAAACGAGGAGTAGAAACCAAGACCAAAGTGACCAATGATTGGTTGGTCTGATTTACCTTCGTATTTGTGAATAAACTCCTCAGCGCTAGAGAAAGCAACTTGGTTGATATATTTCTTAACTTCCTCTGCGGTCATCCCAATACCATTATCGGTGATGGAGAGGGTCTTTTTGTCTTTGTCGATCGCAATCTGAATCTCCGGTTCGCCGATTTCTCCAGAATATTCCCCAGCACGGGATACCATTTTCAGCTTCTGAATAGCATCCACAGCGTTGGAAACTAACTCTCGCAGGAATATTTCGTGGTCAGAGTAAAGGGACTTCTTGATAATCGGGAAAATATTCTCAGTATGAATACTGATGGTGCCTTGTTCTAGCATATTACTTGGTAATGTGAGCGTGCAAGTATTTGAATGATAACTGAGACTTGTTCTACCTATCGTAATACTGCGATGGTTTATCGCTATGAAATAAATTTCAAAGGCTAATGCTAAAGTCAGATAAATCTGACTATGTATATTTTTAACCCGTTTTAACGGGTTTGAGCTTTCAGCCCGAATTTTAATTCAGGGCTAATCTACGCAGTATTGCAACCTGTCCTTCTTGAGTAAAGAAGGATTACGTGGGATTATACATACCATTCAGGATCATATAGGCTTATCTAAGAATATCGCTCTCCCTGAGAAGCATTGTTTGCCCTATAACAGCTATTCGGATTTCCCTACTCACTTTATAAATTGATTTATAAGTGTTTTAATTTACAATTTAGGCATTTATTGCTTGTGTATGGCAATCTGTACATCATTTGTGAGAAGCGAGAAACCCGGTATCTTGAAGTTACCGGGTTTCTGGAGTTTTGCAATTTTCACCAATCCAAGAGAATTGCTATAGAAGTTGCTTGATATGATTGTAGAGTCGAGGGACAAGTATTTTCAATACAGCGATCGCAAAGATTTTCTTGTGCCGTAAAAGCGACGGATTACACATAATACAATTCCAAAGAAATCGAATAGAGATCCAACGCTGTTGTTTTTCTAAAGGAACTTCTAGAGATTTAAACGTTAAGTACTGGTACATATTCGCCATCGTATACTTTTTCAAGTGCTGTAGAGATTGTGCTTTTTCATGAGAAAAAGCACGTTCCATCACTTGTAAAGAAGCAGCTTCTTGTCGTAGAAAATTTGCTGACATGGAATTAGCAGATATTCGGTATGATATTTGTGCTTTTGGCACCACTACAAATTCATAGCAAGCCGCCAAACGCAACCACATATCCCAATCTTGAGTAGCAGCTAGTGATTCATCAAAACCACCAACTGTGTCCATAGCTTCTCTTCGTATTAAGGGATTGGAACCATTTTCTAAAAAATTACCTAACAAAAGCTGGTTATAGACATCACCTGTTGCTGTAACGCGTTGACCTGATTTTACAAACTTACCTTCACCATCAATATAGTCCGTCCAGCTATAAGCTACAGCAGCTTGGGGATGTTCTTGTAAAACTTTGAATTGGTCTTCTAGCTTCTCAGGTGTCCATAAATCATCAGCATCAATAAAGGATACAAATTTACCATTAGCTTTATTCAATCCACGATTGCGACTAGCTGCAACACCAGTTTGAGAATATGAGAGAATGTGCAAACGACAGTCAGAAAACCTTTTGACAATTTCTAAAGTTGAATCCGTTGAACCATCATTCACCACAATAATTTCTAAATTTTTATAAGTTTGATTAATAATTGATTCAATTGTATAAAAGATTGTTTTTTCTCCATTAAAAGCTGGAATAATAACAGATATCAATTGCATAAAAAATCCTCATGCTTTTTGCTCTCCTTAATAAAGCTTATGTCTAATTGTATGTAACCTAGTAAAGTACTTGTATTAAAAATACGTGGCATATTTGAAATTAATTTTTTAGCCCATATACAAGGTAGTAGAGAGACAATCAAAAGTTTTGAAAATGCCTTGAGGATAATGATTTTTTTGATAAGAGATGGATCGGTTGCGATCGCTTTACAAAAAAATCTAGCAGCCATTCCCTTTTTTTCAAATACAGAAGCTCCTTCTAATGTCTTATAAAGTAAATATTTGTAGAGATTGGCAATACTATATGGCTTCAGATAGTGCAGTGATGTAGGCGCATTTTTATAAGCACGTTCCAAAACTTCTAAGCTAGCAGCTTCTAACCTCCCAACATCAGTAGACATTGAATTAGTTAAGACTCTATATAAAATTTGTGGAGATGGTACAGCTACAAATGAATAATAAGCAGCTAAACGTAACCACATATCTCTATCCTGAGAATTAGTCAGTAACTCATCAAAGCCACCAACTTTACTTAAAGCTTGTCTACGAATTAATGGGTTAGAGCCATTTTCGAGAAAGTTTCCTAGTAAAAGTTGAGCATACACATTACCGTTGATAGTAATACGACTACCTGTACGCAAAAATCGGCTTGATTCATCAATATAATCCGTCCAGCTATAAGCTACAGCATCTGCAGGATTTTCTTCGAGCGCTTTGTATTGACTTGCAAGTTTATCAGGTGTCCAAAGGTCATCTGCATCTAAGAAGGAAATAAACTCGCCACAAGCATGATTAATTCCGCGATTTCGATTTACAGCTACATTTGCTTTAGGATAAGAAAATACTTTTATGCGAGGGTCATGAATTTGATTCACAATTTCTAATGTTGAATCTGTTGATTCTGAATTAATGATGATTAAGTCAAAATCTGAAAAAGTTTGTTTTAAGACACTTTCAATGGTTTCTCTAATTGTTTTTGCACCATTGTAAACTGGGATAATGATAGAAATCTTAGGCATAAAATGTTAAAATTAACGTTATATGAAACTTTTAAAAAAGAATACATATTTTATTATTTTTTTGAAATTGCAAAATTTCAGAGACCCGGTATCTTAAAGATACCGAGTTTCTTGTCTTTTATGAATGATATAGGACTGTTGTAGAATCTGATTTGCCATAAATAAAATGGGCTAATCAAAGTCATAAGAAGACGTTCCATCTCACACGCAGCAACAATGTCCGTTTTTAGGACTGCACGATAACGGATAAAATAAAATATGACTTTCCGTAAATCATTTAGCAGATACAAGCAAAAAGCAAAGGGTCTTTGCCAAGTTTTAAGTAGTAACATCCGCAGATGAAATCGACTTAAACCTATACCACGCATAAGAGAGATTAAGTAATTTTTTTCCAACCGCCAAGTTGGAATCAAATGCTCTACTTTCATCTCTGGGTTGTACCAAATTTCCCATCCTGCTTGATAAATATAGACCAATGCTTCTGCATCTTCTCCAGCTAACATTGATGTACCAACTCTACCTAGCAGAAAAAGACGTTGAGGGACATGGTTTTTCCACACACTCTTACGTACAACTAAACCTGCACCTGGTGGTACGCCTTTTTTATGGGGTTCGTATAAGAGGGGATGGGAACCTCTTTCAGTAATGGCTAAATAAAAAATGATTTTTTTTAGCTGATCCGGTGGTTCGGTTTCAAATTTGCCATGAATTTGGCTAGCGTATGCACCTGCTTTCGGATGTTTTTCACCAAATTTATAAGCAGCAATTACCCAGTCAGGTGCTGGTAAATTATCATCATCTAAAAAACCTACGAATCCACCTTTTGCTTCTTTGATCGCTCTTTGTCGAGCAAATGCTAATCCTTGTTCGGGTTCAAAGCAATATCTTAACAAAAATGGGCGTTTCCAACTTTTTTGGTAATTTTTAATCAGCTGTGGCGTACCATCAGTACTGTTGTTATCAACAACAAGGATTTCCCAACAGAGATGTTCTGTACCCGTCTGCTGGCTTAATCTCTCCAGTACTTTAGGTAAACGACTCTCCCCGTTGTAAGTGGGGATAGCGACAGTGAAGTCAACCGACATAGTCATACCTCAAATGCGACATTGCGATCGCCTTAGAGGATGTTTGAAAAGTCCTTTCATCAGTAGCATGCACATTCAATATCCCCCTAAATCCCCCTTAAAAAGGGGGACTTTAATAGATTTACCCCCCTTTTCAAGGGGGGCTAGGGGGGATCGATAAGTGCCTAAAATCACAGCCAACTACTTTTCAAACAACCTCTTAGAGTTAGTATTCCCGGTTAGTTGACAAAACTCACTTTTCAAAAAAATTTTTTTGGCTCTTCATGAAGTCGATGGGCTATTTCATCCTCTGATTAAGCACTACAAGCATTTTGCTATTCTATTAGAGCGAGGAGCTAAAGTCAGATAAATTTGACTGAATACGGCTTTTAACCCGTTTGAACGGGTTTGAGCTTTTAGCCCAAATTTTAATTTAGGGCTTAATCAACAAGTATTGGATACATCATGAAAGTCCTGCATCTAGTAATTCGAGAACACTCTGTACGGTAATTCTGGTACCTGCTATGCAAGGTTTCCCGAAGTGAATTTGAGGATTGACTGAAATTCTATCCATAACTTTTTATAAAACTTCTTTTCATTTAGTCCATTAAAATGGACTTCAGCTTTTAGCCCGAAATTTATTTCCGGGCTGACGAACAATGCAAAACCAAAACTTATCTCACTCATCAAAAGAGGCGATCGCACTATAAACTCAATCACTAGCTCATTATGAATTCTCGGTCTCTTGCTCATCCTGTTCCTCCTGATATGCCGAGTATAGCAATCGGTGTATCATTCGTGAGAAACGAGAAATCCAGTATTTCTAAGATACCGGATTTCTATACTAGTTATCCTCAGCCCCTAATCATCAATTTCCATTTCCAAATCTGCAAAATTAGTAATTGTCACTTCAACATCAGGAAATTTTGCTGTTATTTTCAATTCTCCTCCCATTGCTTCAATAACTTGTCGTAGATGACCAACATACATATCAGTACGATTTTCTAATCTAGAAATAGCAGGTTGTTTAATCTGTTATTTTTCAGCTAATTGAGCTTGGGATATTTTTAAAGCTTGGCGCAATTCAGCTAGTGCGATTTCCTCTTTAAGTGTAGCTGTTTGATTGGCAATTTTCGCTTTTCTTTCTGGAGAAAAATCTTTAGTCAGGTTGCTAAATTTGTGATGTCTTGTCATATTAAACCCTCTTGATTAGTCCCTTTCCGCCAAAAGATTACCGATGTTTTCTTAGTCTCTGTCCTCTGCGCCTCTGCGGTTTTTTATTTCGGTAATCTTATACCGAGAAGGGAGTAATTTCTTGAACAGGTACCTGAAACCCGATAACTCCTGGGAAACCGGGTTTCCATAGCACTTCTCAATTAGAAGAAACACAGATTTATCTGCGTTCATCTGCGTTCATCTGCGGTTTGTAATTACCCCTGTTTCGGATACGACTCAATCAACACAGTCTTATCCTGAGTTGGTGCAGGTACTTTCATCACCATTTTCTTCACAAACGACAACCCAACATCCCCCATGTCAATAATAATTGTGTCACCGGGGACAAAAGTATTCTCCAACAACTTCGTCGCCAGAGGGTTTTCCACTTCCCGTTGAATCGCCCGTTTAATAGGACGTGCGCCATAAACAGGGTCATAACCCACTTCCACCAAGTAATCGCAAGCCGCTGGTGATATTTCAAACGAAATTTTCTGTTCGCGGAGCAAATTTTCCACCCGCTTGAGTTGGATGCGAACAATGCGCCGCATTTCTTTACGACTCAGTGTGTGGAAGAGAATAATATCATCAACACGGTTGAGAAATTCCGGACGGAAGCGAGAACGCAGCGCGTCCATAACCCGATTCCGCATCTTCTCATAATTGGCGTCATCACCAGAAATATCCAGAATGTACTCGCTTCCGATGTTACTGGTCATGACAATAACCGCGTTGCGGAAATCAACAGTTCGTCCCTGGGAATCCGTAATTCTTCCGTCATCCAACACCTGCAAGAGAATATTAAACACATCGGGGTGAGCTTTTTCCACTTCATCTAACAGCACCACCGAGTAGGGACGACGGCGAATTGCTTCTGACAGTTGACCGCCTTCTTCATAGCCCACATACCCTGGAGGCGCACCGACTAAACGGGAAACAGAATGTTTCTCCATATACTCGGACATATCCAGACGAACTATGGCGTCATCGGCGTCAAACAGAAACTGCGCCAAAGCCCGCGCAAGTTCTGTCTTCCCAACACCCGTTGGTCCCATAAATAAGAAGGAACCGATGGGACGACTTGGGTCTTTCATCCCCGCACGGGCGCGACGAATCGCAGCGGCGACAGCTGATACTGCTTCTTCTTGTCCGATAACACGTTCGTGGAGGTGGGCTTCCAGTTGGAGTAACTTTTGCCTTTCTGATTCCAACAAACGATTAACGGGAATTCCCGTCCATTTGGCGACAATTTCAGCAATATCCGTCTCTGTCACTTGTTCCCGTAACAGTGTCGTCCCCGTACTCTGAATTTCTAGCAGTTGCGCTTCTTTAACTTCGCGATCGCGCTGCACTCCTTCCAACTTTCCATACTTCAACTGTGCAGCTTTGTTCAAGTCATAAGCCCGTTCAGCTTGTTCGATTTGCACCCGCAGCTTTTCTTCTTCCTGCTTCAACGCACTAATCGCCTCTAACAGCTGCTTTTCACCTTGCCATTGATTGTTGAATTCCTGCTGTTTTTCGGTCAAACTAGTAATTTCTTGCTCTATTCGCTCCAAACGCTCTTTGGTTTGGGCTGTAGCTTTCTCTTCTGTAGCTAAAGACAACTTCTCCATCTCTAGCTGCATCAACCGTCGGTCAATAGTTTCCAATTCCGTCGGTTTGGAGGTAATCTCCATTTTCAACTGTGCTGCTGCTTCATCCACCAAGTCAATCGCCTTATCTGGTAAAAAGCGGTCAGAAATATACCGTGCGGACAATGTCGCCGCTGCGACTAAGGCTGAATCAGAAATTTTAACGTTATGGTGTACCTCATAACGCTCCTTCAACCCCCGTAGAATCGAAATAGTATTTTCCACACTGGGCTGGTCTACATAAACTTGCTGAAACCGCCGTTCCAACGCCGCATCTTTTTCAATGTATTTACGGTACTCATCCAGAGTCGTCGCACCAATACACCGGAGTTCTCCCCGCGCCAGCATGGGTTTGAGCAAATTCCCCGCATCCATTGACCCCTGTTGATTAGAACCCGTACCCACAACGGTGTGCAACTCGTCAATAAACAAGACAATTTGACCGCTAGATTCCATCACTTCTCGAAGAACTGCTTTCAAACGGTCTTCAAATTCACCTCGATATTTTGCGCCAGCAATCAAGCTACCCATATCCAAGGAGATGAGTTGGCGGTTTTTCAAAGATTCAGGAACATCACCATTGACAATTCTCTGTGCCAAAGCTTCTGCGATCGCCGTCTTACCTACCCCTGGTTCCCCTATCAAAACCGGATTATTCTTACTCCGACGGGACAGTACCTGTATAACCCGACGAATTTCATCATCCCGTCCAATTACGGGGTCTAGCCTACCAGCTTTTGCCTGTTCTGTCAAGTCTCTACCAAACTTTTGCAGGGCTTCATAACGAGACTCTGGGTTTTGGTCAGTCACCTTTTGGCTACCGCGAACCGCTTTGATAGCAGCCTCTAGCTTGGCGCTATCAACATTAAAATTTTTCAATATCCGCCGTCCAACCCGCTCTTCTTCAGTAAAAGCTAAAAGGATGTGTTCAATAGAGATGTAATTATCTTTCATCCTAACTCTAGCTTCCTCCGCCCGGTCTAACATAACGTCCAAACTACGACCGAGGTAGAGTTGATCTGCATTCCCCACTTTCGGATGACGTTGAGCAAATGCTTCCAATTGCTGTTGTAAGCGAAACGCATCCACTTCACAACGATTGAGAATGCGTGTTGCTAACCCAGTTGGTTCTGCTATGAGCGCTAAGACTAAGTGTTCGACATCAAGTTGCTGTTGTTGATAGGCGCGGACGATATCTTGTGACTTAACAATTGCTTCCCAAGCTTTATCAGTAAATTTATTCGGATCTGTAGGTTGCATTTTTACGATTTCAGATTTTCGTTTTTAGGTTTTAAAGTACGGATGGCTTAATGTAATATCCAACCATCATAGGAGTTAGTAGATAGTTGTTAGTGGATAATGGTTAGTTGTCAAAAACTTAACTACTATCGACTATCTACTATCCACTAACTTTTCCCAATTTAAAATAAAATCACTGTTCTCAGAGTGCCTTGCCAAATAGTGTTATTAGAGGTACTGTTATCAGCATTACTGACGACCGATAGGGTGGGAGTGATACTAATATTGTCGCTGAGTTCTAAATTATAGAACGCTTCAAAGTTGGTTTGATTGGCATTCCCTAAATCATCGGTGACGAAAGGTTGACCGATGGCGACACCCACAGTTGTACCTGGAAGAAAAAGGTTACGAACCCCCACACCTACTGTCCAACTAAAGGGAGATAAATCTAAATTTTGGTTTATGGCGGTGTTAAAACCTTGGTAATGACCAAAACCCAAGCGAGTAAAAATCCCTACATGACGGTTAAGAGTATATTCGGCATTGACACCAAAGGCGTTAATGTCTGTGTTGTTGATTTCAGCACTAGTATATTGTAGTCTCAATGCCAACTGATTGCTGGGTGAGTATTCCAGTTCGACACTTCCTTGGTATCTGTCCCCAAACAATCCACCTTCTGTGGTGCTAGAATCTGGGCGATCAGCATCAGCCGCGATGTAGAGAGAACGGATAGTAAATGGTCCACCACTGGGATTCCACGCTACCGCTACTCCTGCTCCCCCTGTGCGGTCAATTTGGTTTTGGACTATCAGGGGATTATTGAGAAAAAAGCTAGAACTAAAATCAACGGCTTCGTTGTTAGCATAACTGTTTCGGTCAATGAAATCCCTAGGTGACATTTTCGCCCCAACCGTGACTGCTAAATCTGAGATGGGACGAAATGTGTAGTACAAGCGTCTTAAACTGACACTCGAATCAGCTTCTATATAATCTAATCCACCGCCATTGGCTAAAAAACCTGTTGTTCCTAAAAGATTGACGTTCTTCTGTTGTGCCCTTCCAATCGTATCAAGTCCATTATTACCAGCTTGTAGCTGCGTGAGAAGTAAATCTTTGCTATCAAAGCTTGTTAAGAAATTTAACCGCGCACGGGAAATTAAAGTCGTCGAAGTGTTACTACCTCCTGTGAAGGCAAAAATGACTTCCCCATTCAGCTTTGTGGTGGTGGAAAATTGATTGGCTTCTAATTGAGTGACGCGATCGCCAATACTGTTAGTTCTTTCCTGCAATTGATCCAACGCCGAACGGTATTCTCTTTGTAACCGTCGTAAAGTCACCAAGTCTTCTTGAATAAATTGATCCCCAACAGCATTAACAATCAGACTATCTACCTTATCTAAGGTAGCTGCTAGAGCCGCTGCAAATTCATAACGTGACAGAGAACGGTTACCGCGAAACGTCCCATCAGAATAACCAGAGATGACACCGTATTTTTCCATGAGCGATCGCAATGCTTGATAAGCCCAGTCAGTTGGTTGAACATCCGACAATTCAGATACTGAAGTTTGAGCAACCAATTTAGATACGGATGTAACTGATAAATTATCTGTTTGTCCTACAGATACTGGATTTTGCGTATCTTTTGTTACGGAAATATTCTGAATTGGTTCTACAGATACCTCATTCAGGGTCTCTTGTACTACTGGTAATTTCTGGGGTTGTCCTACGGATATTTCGTCGAGTATAGCTGTTACATCCGTTATATCATTCGTTACTCCATTTGCTGTTGCAGGAAAGCACAGTTGACTCAAAATCACAAAACTGACTAAGCCCCCAACTAATAATATGAGAGAACAAATTCCTTGCTGCACGCATTGCTTCACACTCAACTCCATCACACCATTTGCTGAATTAAGATGACCGAGTTTTTTAGGAAGGCGTATGTGGGGTTTAGGGTGTGGGGATGTAGGTGAATAAAATCAGAATCAAAATCAAAAATTTTTTCTTAAATTCCATTTTCCCTCACACCCCTACACCC
>JAWQFQ010000270.1:0-11710 GCA_035967975.1 Scytonema sp. PMC 1070.18 | reverse complement strand
AGACTCTATATCTTTTTTCTGAGGTTGAGGTTGAGCGGGAATATAATAACCAATCATCTCCCCATGATTCGTCAAAGCAATGGGTTCTTGATTTTCCCTCGTGTACTTATACAGATGTTCTGTAAACTCACGGATTCCGACTGATTCAATCTCCGACATAAATTATACGGTTTTGTGTACACGTAGCTACATAGTAGCAAAAAATCTCGTATAATAAGCTGATGGGCAGCTAAGTTTTATAAAGCGAAAATGTAAAATGATTGTAGTGCGGTCATCTTGCCTGCGTCCCATATAAAAACGTTGGGCGTAACGGCTTATCAAAGCCTTTAGATCGACCAAAATTGCGCCTAACGCTCGCTACGTGAATGCGATCGCCTGATATTGCTGGGCAGTAGGATAATGTGTAGGGCGAATAATTTTTGAGCCCTACCGGGATGAACTCCTCTCACCTTGGGAAGTCGAGTTGTAATATCGCCCACCCTCATGCTAAAATAGGACGACATTTACCAAAAAGTCAGGAGCCATGACAGTTACAAGTACCCCAACACAGAGCTTGGGAGAATTTCTGAAGCTCCCAGAAACAAAGCCTGCCTGCGAATACATCAACGGCGAGATTGTACAAAAGCCAATGCCAAAAGGAAAACACAGCCGCTTACAGTTAAGGCTTTGCAATAGTATCAACGAGAACACAGAAAACGAGAAAATTGCTTATGCCTTCCCGGAATTGCGCTGTAGCTTTGGTACACGCTCCATAGTACCTGATATAGCAGTTTTCAAATGGTCAAGAATTCCCTTTGATGCTGATGGGGAAGTCAATAATGATTTTTTCTTGTCCCCAGATTGGACAATTGAAATCCTCTCCCCAGAACAAAGTTCAAACCGGGTAACTGGAAATATTCTTTATTGCTTACAACATGGTTGTCAGCTAGGATGGTTAATCGACCCAGCAGATAGGTCTATTTTAGTCTTTCGACCAAGTCAACAACCAGAATTATTATTAGGTAGCGATCGCTTGCCAGTATTAGAGAAGATCGACCTAGACATAACAGCAGATACAATTTTTGGTTGGCTCTTGATGTCCGGCAATTAGCGAACGGGTAATTGGATACTCAGCAATAGTTTCCTTTAGTGGGGGCAAATTCTGCTCAATCACACCCCAAACTCGATTTAAATTCACCTTTAAATAATCATGAATCAGTACATCTCTAAAACCAGCTATTTGCTGCTCTGGTACATTTCGTGATAGCCGGGTGTACCATCGCCTACTGATGCAGATTTGAATCGGGTTGCATGGGATTTAACACAGGCAATTACTAGAGCTATATCTGCACATCATGGTGTACATATATTTGAACGTGCTTATCCCTCTCATTGTTAGTTTTTTAGAAAATCAGGTACAATTGTTTTTGAAAGAAGCTTGCCTTATTCCGGCATTGGAAGGTAATCACAGCCAAAAAAATATGCGCCCAAACGTTGACCAAAAAAAGATAGAGCAACTTATGCAAGCCTTGGGTAGGGAAGCTCACGGTTCTGGGTGCATTTACTTTACAGGTGGTGCTAGTGCCCTACTGATTGGATGGCGTAGTTCCACGGTTGATGTTGATATTCGTCTAGACCCCGAACCTCCTGGCATTTTTCAAGCTATTGCCAAACTTAAACAAGAATTAAAGATCAATATCGAACTGGCTTCCCCACAGGATTTCTTACCTCCTCTTCCAGGGTGGCGTGATAGGAGTGTATTCATTAGCAAACAAGGTAAAATCTCGTTTTATCATTATGATTTCACCGCCCAAGCTCTTTCTAAACTATCCAGAGGTTTGGAGCGTGACATTAATGATGTTCAAGCCATGTACGAACAAAGATTGTTTTCTTTAAGACAGTTGCGTGATTGCTTTGAAGCCATTGCACCCGAGTTAATTCAATTCCCCTCCCTTGATGGTGATATTCTTAGAAGCAAGGTCGAGAGCTTCATTGAGCGTTTTGAAAGTAAATCAGATTCAGGTCAGCAATGAATCTATCGGAATTGCCAGGAGCAGAATTTATCTTACCCGGAATAGACGACCTTCACAAAGGTCAGAATCAAACTATTGGTTCGCTATTAATTGCGATGGCTGCAACGCGCTTAAGCTCCGCCGGCTTAGATTTCCCACTAGATAATCTCGCTCCTGAACCAGAACTGACCTTATATGACCAACTTCAAGATGAACGAGACGATGCCTACCCTTATTACAATGCTTTGCTCTCTAGGCTCATCAGCTTTTGTAACGCTTTGGAATTGATTAATAAAGATAAGCTACTTAAGAACCCCTACTTATAAGAGTATGGCGTAGCATAATCGCTACCAATACTGCGTAGGATTTGCGAAGATTAGAAACCCGGTTTCTTTGAGAAACCAGGTTTCTGGCGCGTTTGAGACACCTCAAATATCGTATCCCTTGCAGTATTGGCTCCGGGCTATCACTCATCGAAGTGCTTATTGAGAAAAAATGAGAGCACTATAGGGAGCGATCGCAAAACCGGCACTATAAGGCATATTATCCTTGGGTGCTGGTTCAGCGCTGACTGGATGACCTCCCACATTGCCAAAATCGCTGCTGTAACCCGCCCAATCGCTAGAAAAACGACACCACCAAGTCCCTCCACGGGGTAAGCCTACACGATAAGAATCCCAGGTGCGATCGGTAAAATTTAAGATAATAATGACATCATCTCCAGGACCGCCTTCATTCCAACGGTGAAAGGCAACAACTTTATTTAGGTTATCAACAATGTGGCAGTTGATGTGCTGTCCTCTCAATCCACGAGTATTGTTGTCCCAATTGCGTCGGAGTTGGCAAAGACGTTGATAAAGCTGAAATATCCCGTTAAAAGTCTGTTTCCGAGACCAGTCAAGTGGAACTTGATCGCTAAACTTATTAGTGGAGAAAAGTTCTTGTCCCTGCCAAATCATCGGAATTCCAGGTGCTGTCAAAACTAAAGTTGCTCCTAAGGTAATTCGCTTTCTAGCAAACCAAGACTCAGGATTTGAGGGATCGATTCTGCGAGCTAGGGCATCATTATTGCCTGATTCATCGTGGGATTCAATATAAATAACCCGTTTAAATGCATCGTTATTAAAACGCGCATAAAGAGCCCGAGCAATTCCGTTCATATCGCGAAATTGGTCTACAGGATTTTCCAAACAGTGACGCACTTCATGGACAAACCAGTGCCATTCAGCATCGCAACCTGCTCCCATCTCTGCTGTAGGGCGTGTTACCCATCCGTCATTATGCCAATCTTCGGCAATGACAATTTTATTTGTAGGATAGCGATGAAAAAAGTTTTTCTCATCACTAATCCAACGAAGTAAATTGAACCCCTCGTTATTCCATCCTTGACCGTTGTTAAATCCCCAGATATTACATGTGCTATCAATTCTTAAACCATCACAATGACATTCACCTAATATAAACATCACGTTATCACGGATAAATTGTCGCACTTCCGGACGTCCAAAATCAGGTCGGGGTCCCCAGTCGGTTGGTTCTCTAGAATCGTTGTAGAAATAAATGCCTCCATGTTCGCCTTGATACCAGCCATCAAAGCGCCATAAACCATCGTCTAAATCACTAGGACCGTAGTGATTAAATACGGTGTCAATAATAACGGCAATTCCTAAACTATGGGCGCGATTGACAAACTTTTTAAATTCGATAATTCCGCCATAAGCTGCTTCAATAGCAAATGGAAAAGCGACATTAAATCCCCAGGAAAAATCGGCGGCGAATTCATTAGGAGGCATCACATGAACACAGTTGATACCAAGTTCACTTAAATGGTCGAGGCGTGCAGTGGCTCTCGCTAAGTCTCCGGGGCGATCGCCTGGATCGTCATCAAATGTTCCTAAATGAAGCTCATAAATAACCAGAGAATTGTAATCTGGCATCTGAAAATCAGCATCCGTCCAAGGAAATTCCCTTTCGCGAACAATACCTTTCCCTACGGAGTTCGTGATTTGCGTAGCGTACGGATCTATCTTATAAAAAACTGCTCCTGTGTCGCGATTGGTAATTTGATATCGGTAGAGCCGATCGGGTTGAATCCCATCTACATCAGTAGACCAATAGCCATTATTCTCTGAAGCTAAACCGACTAAGCTAGACGGTCTGCTATTATCCTGGTCTCGGCTATCGTAAAAAGCAACTTGAACCTGACTTGCAAAAGGTGCCCAAACACGAAAAGCGGTGCCACCAGTATACACAATGTTACCCATGCCCTCATGGGTACTAACTTGAGGTAATGCTATATCTACTACCATTTTTCTCCTGAATTAATTTATATGAATGCTAAAAGGGAATTCTACGCGTCTCAAGCAGTTGAGTGTTAAAGTAGGGATTCATTAAGAACGGACAAGTGCTACCAAGCGATCGCTCAACCGTAATGCAAGGGCGACTGCTGTTAAGCTGGGGTTAGCGGCTGGAGAAGTTGGGAATATTGACAGGTCGCAGACATAAATAAACTCTTGGTCAAGAAATTTACCGTAACTATCAACAACCCCTTCTAATTCTGCCTGTGTACCTTTTTCAATATTATTACTGTCTCTCACCTCCATATGAAGAGAACCGACTTCATGGGCTACACCGCCAACTCCACCATTACCAAATCCCTCGTTCAACTTCACCGCCTCTAATGAAGTCAGAATGTTGTCTGAGATTTCTCGAACTCTAGCTTCCACCTCAGGGCTCAGTCCTGGATTTCTAATTTTGGTGATGGGGCGAAAATCATTGCTAGTATCAAATTCGATTTGATTGTCTAAGAGCAGCTCCGTATTCGTTAGAAAAACGATTTCACAAAGCATATTGCGCTGTTCTAAATTGCGGCGGAAAATGTCCTCATCTAGATAGCGTCCTTGGTTAAAGTCAGCACCCAACTCAATGAGAACATTGAAAGGATCGCGAATCCTAGTTTCCCCTGGTCGTGGCTCAGTTGGTTGGGATACCACTTTCACAGACCCAAAACGGTCATAATAGGGTGAGGAGGGTGGAATATAAAAATGTGTAAACGCGATGGGGTGGTCAGTAGCACCTACTCCTACCAAGTCATTTCCTATACCACTACGTTTAGCAAGGCGTGCGCTTTCTAAGCAACCGCAAGCAAAAATTACGTACCGGGCTGTAAATTCCCGTTCTTGCTGGGAAATAATGTCTTGGGCGATGACTTTACAAGGCTCCCCTGGCTCAACTCTATTCACCTGATGGTGAGTACGCACTGTGAGGTTTGCGGAACCTGAAGGACCCCCAGTTCTTGACGACTCTAAGAGTAAGTCGGCTGTCGAAAACATACCAGTAGTGATTGTATTTGCACCTGTCAAATTTTGCCTAACAGCCACAGGAGCATCAAAATGGCTGTATTCTGGATACTGTTCTCTTAATAGTCGATAAATCTCACGAGTATAATAGGTCACTGGCGCAGTAGAACGCCCCATGAGATCCTCCGCTCGTTGATAGTAGCGATCTTCTAAATCCCACTTCAGCTGTCTGGGCCAATAATCCAACTCCCAGGAGCTCATGCGAGGAATAAAACCACCCCAAAATACCGATCGCCCACCCAAATTAAACGCTTGGGCACCGAAGTAATCATTTTCACTGCCATCAGTAGGCTGATCGTAATTAATGACCTGATATTGGTACCATCGCTCCCAAACGTGTTTTCTAAATTCACCCGGAAAATGGGGTCGAGGCAGATTGGCAATGTGAGTCTCTAAAGGAACTCCTCCGGCTTCCAGCACCAAAGTATCTAAACCGCTATCAGCCAGCTGATCTGCCAATACGCCTCCAGCCATACCAGAACCGATGACAATAACATCGTAGGGTTCACGATCAGTAGGAATTGGACGAGAAATATCAAAAAGCTTCACCTGGGTTTGACCGAGTTCAATAACGGGGCTGACAGGTAAACCAAAGCCAAACTCATTTAGGTAAAAAGTATGGCGCTCGTTGTCGATGCCTGGAATAATTAAATTGTCACCGTTAGACCAAATCTGCCGATTGAGTGCAAACTTACAAGCAAAACCAGTCAAATACTTTGGATCGTCTAGCTCGAATATCCAGCGATCGTTTTGATAGCTGCCTTCAATCTCATTAGTATCCCATTCATCCTTATCTGTTCGCAAAGTAACTTCAGAGAAAGGGGGAATGTGGGCAATGGTAACTAATTCCACAAAAATCATAAAAAATACCTTTCCTCCGGTAATTAACAGACTTAGAGCATCAACGAGTATTTAAAATTACATTTTATTCATCTGAATCAAGATTATAAACTTCACGAATTTCAGATGCATCTAAGGCACGATTATAAATACGAACTTCATCAATAAGTCCTTCAAATTCGCCATCTACTACCTGCGGCTCTGCTCCATTTTCTTCCCCACCAATAGTCACAGGATTATCATCGACTCGAATGCTTCCAGTCAGAGGCTGATTGTCAATTTCGACACCATCAACATAAAGACGCATCATACTTCCGTCATAAGTTCCTGCCATATGTATCCAACGATTGACGTCTGGAATACCGCTATAAATGTCACCTTCACGTAAAGTGCCATTGTCATCTGTGCCAAGGTGCCACTTATAGTGCATCCTACCATTTTCTGGCCCAAAGCCTAAATAAAACTGATCGGGATGCAGAACAGTACCAATTTGTCTAGAAACGATGACTTTAAAACCTGACGGTGCTACACTTGGAAATACCCAAGCTGTCACGGTAATCTGATCAGTTAGGCTATTTAGGCTGAGCGACCCAGGAATACTGATATGTGAATCATCGCTACCGCTTAGTTCTACAGCTTTGCCATATTTTCCATCGCTACGAGTGCCATTTATTAATAAGCCGTGATTATTATTGCCCGATCTATCTAGGACAGTGCTACCGTCCCTTTCATCAAATTGCCAATAGCCGACTAATCCATCATTTATGCCCATAGAGTTTTCTCCAAAATGACTTTTCCACTATTAGGGTTTACCCACTGACAGAAGTTTTCTTGTACAAATAAAGCACGACCTGATTTGCTCAACATAAGTTAAGCATGAACGGGCTTTCTTCCTGTGTTTTTAGTAGATGCAAGCACACTTCAACTTATGCAGTTTTAAGATACATCTTGAAACATCGCCAATATTTTAGTTTGCGATGGAATGCTCCACCACTGATCTACGCTACTGTCAGGTGCGTAAGTCTTAGTAGCAACAGAAACCATTTTTGCATAACTAGTCTTAAAATCCTTTTAAAGGAGAGGATTTTAAAAAAAATCTTTCTTTAGGTAGATATGACATCTCCTAGTACAGTGTCAGTCTTCTTCTGAAAGGCTCATAGTTGCGCTCTCCGACAAAGATGTAAGGGCGTTGGCGGAGCCTTCCCGGAGGGTACGGCCGTTCGCCCCTACCAAGGGTTTGAACGATCGCATATTTAATTTCTGGAGATGTCTAAACCTTCAACGAGATTTTTTTGGTAATCGCGATGTTCCCCAGTTTCCCTACTCATCTAATCTTGCTGCTGTTGGCGTTCTGCCGCTATTTCTCGTTTCACCTCTTGCACAAGGTGAATAATTTTCTCCCTGGAATCATAGCCAGCCTCGGTCAACGCTTGCTTTAATCCCTGTTCCAATTGTTTTGGTGACATCAAAGTACGCTGTTGATATTCACCTTGTGCATCAATCTTCCCCGTGCCTTGGATTGCTTTGATTCAGTTTAAACCTCCGGCATGATGACTGGAATGGGTTGATTCTTGTGCTTTCGATAAATAAGGAAGTCACTGTCTAAGGTCAAGACTTCGCTGCTAGGATACAGCTCTGCCATTCGTACTAAACTTGCATCGGCGAAGGAGATGGGAACAGAGCGATACCGAGTTAATAGCTCGGTGATCGACTCAACTTCCTCATTAAACTGAAAAGCTACCAAAATTTGCTGACTTTTTAGTAATCCAACTAAAGTTTCTCGCCCATTGTTCACACGCTGCAATAAGAACCATGCTTCTGAAAGCACTGCTTCACAGGAGAGTAGTGGAGGTTGGATTGTAGCAAGTTCTGTCGTTACCCAGGAGTGATGGTGATCGCGGCGATCAATAAGGGCTATGAGGGGACCAGTATCAAGGAGAACTTGCTGACGCATCAGGTACCATATCCTTCCATGTACTCAGGATTAGTAGAGAGGTTCCCAGGACCAGAGCCTGCACCGATATAGGCTTGGGCTGTTTCTAAGAACGATTGAGCTGGTTCCATGTTCGCGGATGGTAATCTTTGCCGCTTGCTTTTGAGAAACTCTGCAAAGTCCAGAACCTCCTGTTGCTCGGCAGGAGACAGCGTTTGGAGTGTTTCAATGACTTGTTGTTGAATGGGTTGCATAGGGAAAATCTTCGTCTAGCATTATAAATCAATTATTATGCATGATATAGTAGCGCTCATTGAAGCAATGGCTAGTAGCAATATTGAAAAACCAGGGGCATGGTTGAAAAAAGCAATAGAAGAAGCTTGGGTTCCTAATGAACCAGTCCAGCAGAAATCTGAACTTGATATCTTCAATGAATGGTATACATTGGCTAAAAAGAAAAAATTAGTCCTTGCCAGTCAGAACACTAAAGACGGTATCATTGTTTACACAAACGATGAACAGTGGATACCTTTCCAAGAAATGTTGGTCAAGCATCCATTGTCAACGTTGTAGAAACCATCCACAAGGTCAAACTCTTATAGAGTAAACGTTGTGTATGTTGTGATATGGATAATAAAAGCGGTGGGGTGGTTCATGCTATCCGTCTTCAAAAGCTTATCCTGTAGGCTTTTTAGCTTGCTTGTCATCCCCTCAGCCCGTATGAGCTAGGTATTTTCTTTCAGTTCAGAAGCAAGATGAGTGAAAAAATTGTAAATTGCTTCTTTACACTCTTTGGACTCTTGATTTTCTGAAAGTTCCACTGCTACAGTCTCTAGGAGTGTAGCGACTAACAGAAGTTTCTCTTTATCTGTGGTTGCAGCTTGAAACCTTTCCAAAAATGTTGGTATGTCCATGACTGCTCGCTCAGACATGAATTGATTTTTCCCTTCTCTTCGATCTCCGCCTCTAGGTGGCGGTGGTGTAGGTTCGCTCATGATGCACCCCTTTTATACTGAAACTCATTCAATAATATTTAACCGTTCCAACTGTCATTTGTCATTAGTTATTCATCTTTTGTTCTACAAGTGACCAGTTCGTTCTTCGTAAATCAATTCGTGAGATACAGAAACCCGGTATCTTTGAGATACCGGGTTTCTAAATAGCTGCTTAACTGGAGTGTATTGTATTATGCTTCCTTTTTACCTCTTTTACTGCCAGATATAGATGAGGACAAACAAAATAATCCAGATAACATCAACGAAATGCCAAAATA
This sequence comes from Scytonema sp. PMC 1070.18, assembly GCA_035967975.1. Lineage (GTDB taxonomy): Bacteria > Cyanobacteriota > Cyanobacteriia > Cyanobacteriales > Nostocaceae > Scytonema. The sequence goes on along the minus strand of JAWQFQ010000270.1, from coordinate 2,314 downwards.
AGGAGGTTGCATTCACGCCAAAGTGACCTGAATCATAATTACCTGGGATAAAGGAGCGACTAAAAACAATCAATTGTAGAATGATGCCGGAGAGAACGTGTAAACCGTGAAAACCTGTCAGCAGGTAGAACATCCCACCAAAAACTCCTGTGGTAAAACCAAAGGAGAGATTGCTCCATTCAATGGCTTGTCCAACTAAAAAGTAGGTTCCCATCACCATAGTTAAGAGAAGGAACAGGCGAAATTTATTCAGGTGATGTTTTGCAAGGGCTTGTTCTGCTAAGTAAATAACGAAGCTACTGCTAACAAGAACGACTGTATTGATTGCTGGCTCTTTTATTTCTAGTCCTTCTACACCAGCTGGTAACCAGTTAAGAGCGGTAGTTTTGTAGACGATATACCCTGCAAAAAAGCTGAGAAAAATGAAAGTCTCGGAGATTAAGAACACGACAAAGCCGAACATCTTGTTTCCTTCTTCGTCGTGCGTATGCTCGTGTGATGAAACAATAGAACTGTCCATTGGAATATTGTCAGAGGGTGTGGGGGTGTAGGTGGGTAATTATGTGTCTTTTCCTTACACCCTTATACCCTTACACCCTTATACCCCTATTTAGCGACTAATGGTTCAGATTTACCGTAACCATAGGGTTCGGAGATAACGATGGGAATTTCTTCAAAGTTCTCTACTGGAGGTGGTGAAGAAACTAGCCATTCTAAACCAATGGCACGCCAAGGGTTATCAGGCGCTTTCTTTCCATGCATCCAAGCAGCTATGATGTTGAAAATGAAGGGTAAAGTAGACATACCTAGTAAAAATCCTCCAATACTAGCAATAATATTTAATAGCTCGTACTCTGGTGCGTATGACGAGACTCGACGTAACATTCCGTGCAATCCTAACGAGTGCATGGGAAAAAAGTTGAGATTAGTGCCGATAAAAGCAAGCCAGAAATGTAACTTACCCCAACCCTCATAGTACATACGTCCTGTCATTTTAGGGAACCAGTAGTATATAGCTGCAAACATCCCCATTGTGACAGTACCGTATAGGACGTAGTGGAAATGTCCAACGACATAGTAAGTATTGTTGACGTGAATATCAATGGGAACGGAGGATAGGGTAATGCCAGTAATACCTGCGAATACAAACAAGATTAATGCACCTAGAGCAAACAGCATTGGTGTATCAAGCCGCAGCTTTCCTTTCCAAATAGTTGCGGTCCAAGCAAACACTTTAATGCCAGTGGGTACAGAAACAAACATTGTAGACACCATGAAAATCATCCGCATCCAGCCAGGAGTTCCACTGACGAACATATGGTGTACCCATACCAAAGCGCTCACTCCAGCAATGACAAGTGATGAAATCGCAACAACTTTATACCCAAATAGGGGTTTGCGGGCAAATGCAGGAAAGATTTCTGAAAAAACACCGAAGACGGGCAGAATAATCACGTAAACCGCAGGGTGGGAGTAGAACCAGAAAAAGTGCTGGAAAAGAACTGGATCTCCTCCTTTGGCAGGGTCAAAAAAGCTAGTTCCAACTGTAAGGTCGAATAAGAGCATAATTGCACCCGCTGTTAATACAGGTAATCCAAACAGTTGGATAATTTGAGCGCTTAATACTGTCCAGACAAACGCAGGCATGCGGAAAAATGTCATACCTGGAGCCCGCATTTTAACAATTGTGGTGACAAAGTTAACGGCTCCCATAATCGAGGAAACCCCCGATATTGCTACCGCTAACAGCCAAATAAATTCACCATTTATTAAGTGACCTGTGGGATTTTGGAGACTGACGGGAGGATAAGACCACCACCCTGCTTGTGCTGGACCGCCTGGTACCAAAAAACTGAGCATTAACAGAACTCCAGCTATAGGTACCATCCAGAAAGCGATCGCATTCAAGCGTGGAAATGCCATATCTCTTGCCCCAATCATCAAGGGGACTAGATAGTTTGCAAAACCTGCCAGGACTGGGAATGTCCACCCGAAAAGCATCACGGTACCATGCATAGTAAACATGGCATTGTAGACAGTGCGGTCAACTAAGTCTGATTCTGGGGTAATGAGTTCCCCTCGAATGACCATTGCTAATATACCACCCACGAGAAAGAGAATAAAAGCGGTCACAATATATTGAATACCAATGACCTTATGGTCTGTACTAAAACTGAAGTATTGCTTCCAGTTTGTTGCAGATCCGTGGTGTGTGTTCTCAATAGGAATGTTAATGTCGTTGACAGAAAGATTCGTCATGTTGATAGTTGATAGTTGATAGTTGATAGTTGATAGTTGATAGTTGATAGTTGAT
>JAWQFQ010000269.1:0-11850 GCA_035967975.1 Scytonema sp. PMC 1070.18 | reverse complement strand
ACCACTAACCACTAACCACTAACCACTAACCACTAACCACTAACCACTAACCACTTTTCCCAGTTAAGTTGTGTACAATCGAGTCAGGCTATGTCTCTAAGCGCTCGTGTTCCACATCAACCAAAGTGCAACTCATTGCATTAATCCGGATTGTTCGCGTCCTTATCCCCAGCTTTGGGGAAACAAGTTTTGCAACAACTGTGGCGCACCGCTACAGCTTTTAGACCGTTATATCCCTCTCCAGCAATTGGGATCGGGTGGATTCGCCCAAATTTATACGGTTTGGGACATCAAAATGCAAACAGAAAAGGTGCTGAAGGTGTTGATAGAGTCTTCACCCAAAGCACTGGAATTGTTCGCTCAAGAAGCAGAAGTTCTTTTGAGGTTACAAACTTCGGGTGTACCTCAAATTGATGCTAATGGGTATTTTCATATAGAAACCCTGTCAGCAACAAGTCTACAAGGAGGTGCAAAACCACGCCAACTCCACTGTCTGGTGATGGAAAAAATTCACGGTCATACTCTAGAGGAGGTCTTTAACCAGAATCCCCAGGGTTGTCCCCAAGAGCTGGTATTAGACTGGTTAACCCAAGCTGTGGACATTTTGCAGGAGTTACACAACAACAAAATTATTCACCGCGATATCAAACCCTCTAATTTGATGTTAAGGACTAGCTTCAGTCAAGGAGGAAAGGACGATCGCCTGGTGTTGATTGATTTCGGTGGCGCAAAACAAATCGGTTCTGGTTTGTTTCGTTCTCAACCCTCAACTAGGTTATACTCTACTGGCTACAGTCCTCCAGAGCAAGTGACTGGCGGTCTTGTTGGACCTGGTGCAGATTTTTATGCTCTCGGTCGCACTATGATTGAGATGTTGACGGGTCAATCTCTCACAGAATTAGAAAATCCGGTAACAGGAGAGGTACGCTGGCGCAATGATGTGAATGTGAGCCCAAAACTAGCAGATTTGCTGGATGAAATGATACAAAATGATGTGCGATCGCGTCCAGCTAGTGCTGAAGTTATTCAAAAACGGTTGTTAAAGATTTCTCGTATTTCCCCACAGCAGGGATTTTTCAAGCAGTTAGAACAGTTTGTTGGACAAAGCTTAGGACAAATCAGTCAGTTGTTATCCCAAGTTCGGGATTTCACAGGAAAAGGACTCGCCATCTCAGTTCAAGCCGTCAGTGCAACGATTGTTTTCATCTTTAATGCCATTGTTACCGTTATACTAGCTTGTCTGGATACCATTTGGACAATGATTTTGACCGGAGTGGGTGCTAGTTTTGGTGCGATCGCTGGGTTTTTCTTAGCATCAAAGACAAGTATAGACGAGGGAATGGCTTTATTTTTGTCCTATCAAGCTCCCGAAGTGTTTCTCCATTCGCAAACAATTTCAGGACAGGCGATGTTCTTATTCGTTGGCGCAGGTTTGGGAACCGCATGGGGACTGACTTTGGCGGGAGGTTTTGGTCAGAAACGGCGATTTCTGGTGACATCTTTGATGGGTATCATTGGCTATGGATTTGGCTGGTTAGTGTTGCAATTGATAGCACCAGAAGACGGAGGAGAGGGCTTAGTGGGCTTAATTCTAGCTGCTGTTTCTTTACTCACCCTGAGTTTGGGTCTTCGTAGTCACCATATAGTTCACGCTGTGATTGCTGCGTTTGGTACCGCGATTGTCTTTGCTGCTTTAATTGCGATCGGATTTCCATCGGATGTCTTTGAGGAATTGAGTTCACCAGATATTTCCGAAATCTGGCTTCCTGTTGTCTTTTTTGGTTTTATGGGTGTCTTCCTGAGTTTCTGGTTGGGCGTCAGTTATTACCTCATTGTCCCAGGTTTGCGCCTTCTAGGTTGGCGTTGAAAAGGAAAGGGTGTAGGGTGTGGGGGAATAACTAACAACAATTAACCATTAGCCATTAACCATTAGCAAATAATAATTTCCCCCCAGCCGCTTTTATATTAGGCTTGGGGGGAATACATAGGTCGTTGGCTATATAGTTTCAGTATAGTTCGTTGATGATTCTATTCTAATCGGCTGGTTTTAATTTGAATAGTCTATAGCACAGAATTTACAGTTAATTTAAATACTCTTCACCGCTTCTTTAAGTATGGCATAGGTTTAAGAGGTCATATATGTAAGTATAACAGTACATCCTTAACTAAATTCTCAACTTAGGATCTATTAGGATCTATTTGTAAGATTATGAACGTAAAAATTGCCTTAGCTACCACTTTGTTTGCTTGTTTCGGGTTAACAGCACCTTCCTTAGCACTGAACGAACAGGATATGGAACAATTGAGAGCAACACAAGCTTGTCCTCGTTGTGATTTAATTGGTGCTGACTTAACTCAAATGAATCTGAGCAAAGCTAATTTACGAGATGCTAACTTAAAAGGTGCTAATTTATCAAATGTCAACCTCAGTGACGCCGATCTGACAGGAGCCATTTTAGAAGGTGCTATCTTAAATTCCGCAAATCTAACAAGAGCCTCTTTAACAGGAGCAAATCTTAAAGGAGCGTATTTAGAAGGTGCTAATTTGAGTTATGCTGGGTTGATGAGTGCCAATTTAGAAGGTGCGACTATTAAAAACGCTGAAATAGAGTTTACCAATTTTCGGGGAGCGAATTTCCGACTCACAACTTGGGATGATGGTGTGGTTACATCTGACAAACCTTACTGGTGGTCATTGCAGAAGGAAACGACTACGGACTGTAATAGTAGTAGTTCTACTGGGGAACGTGTTCCTGGTACAACAACTTGCTATGCTAAATAATACCAGTTTTTGGTAAGCTATTGGCTCATATACTGCGGTGGGCAATGTCTTGCTCACCAGTGGGAACCTTATCATGTATCAAAAGTAGTGTAGAATATGAACTGATGCTTACTCAAATAAAAGATTTAGCAATAAAAATCGCTCCTCGCCTGATTGAAATTCGCCGTCACCTGCACGCCCATCCAGAACTCAGCGGACAAGAGTATCAAACAGCAGCTTTTGTTGCAGGTGTTTTATCTTCTAGTGGTCTTCAGGTACAAGAAGGCGTTGGTAAAACGGGGGTTATCGGCGAATTACCGGGAAATGGTCAAGATAGCCGTTTGTTAGCAATTCGCACTGATATGGATGCTTTACCCATTTGCGAACGCACGGCTTTGGAATTCACTTCTCGTACCCAAGGTATCATGCACGCCTGTGGTCACGATGTCCATACGACAGTGGGTTTGGGAACAGCAATGGTCCTCTCTCAGATGGCTGAGGAATTACCGGGTAAAATTAGGTTTCTATTTCAGCCAGCAGAGGAAATTGCCCAGGGTGCTAGTTGGATGGTACAAGATAAAGCAATGGAAAATGTCTCAGGTATCTTGGGAGTTCATGTTTTTCCATCTATACAAGCAGGTTCTATTGGCGTACGTTATGGAGCCCTAACAGCAGCGGCTGATGATTTAGAGATTATCATTATCGGTGAATCGGGACACGGAGCGCGTCCTCATGAAGCGGTTGACGCCATTTGGATTGCTTCCCAAGTGATTACCACTCTACAACAAGCTATCAGTCGGACGCAAAATCCCTTACGTCCTGTTGTCGTGACGATTGGGAAAATTGAGGGAGGTAGAGCGCCGAATGTTATAGCTGATACAGTCAAGCTACAGGGAACTGTCCGCTCTTTACATCCCGAAACCCGTGCCAATTTGCCACAATGGATAGAACACATCGTCGCTAATGTCTGTCACTCTTATAAGGCAAAATACGAGGTGAATTACCGTCAAGGTGTACCAAGTGTTCAAAATGATTATTCTTTGACCCAGCTGCTACAATCAGCAGCGGAGGAAGCTTGGGGTAGCGATCGCGTTCAAGTCTTACCCGAACCCTCACTTGGTGCTGAAGATTTTTCTGTGTATTTAGAACACGCGCCTGGTTCAATGTTTCGCTTGGGAGTAGGCTTCAAAGATAGAATCTTGAACTACCCATTGCACCATCCCCTATTTGATATAGATGAATCTGCCATTATCACTGGGGTTGTGACTCTAGCATACACTGCTTTCAAATATTGGGGAATCTTTAACGACCCTAGCAACGGAACAGTTTAAAATCAATTCTCCTATGCAAGCTAGGACATAGAAACCCGGTTTCGCAGAAGTTACCGGGTTTCTCAGATTGTGTAAAAATATTTACCATAATATAATACGGTTCAGTTAAGAGTCGCGAGGGGCGCAGAAACCCGGTATCTTGGAGATACCGGGTTTCTTAAGATTGCTTAATTGAACCGTATTGTACCATAATAGCGGTTTTCAACTGCTATATTTATAATTTTTCCCCACACCCTACACCCCAAACCCCAAACCCTACACCCTACACCCCACACCCCACACCCAAACCAAACAAAAACTCCCAGCGCACAGCTTGGGAGTAGAGAATAAACCAGCAAGTTTTGAGCCTCTATATCCAGCCTAAGACAACAGACGCAAATATTTGCGCCTGTGCGTCTTGCGATTACTTATTAGAGCCGACTACACCCATATTTTGTTGGATTTTGGTTTTAGCAGCTTTAAATTCCGTAGCCAATTGCTCACTTTGCTCAGTGCTCAGGTTGTTGCGGATAGCAGCGAACATTGTGGTTTCTTCTTGACGGATATGGTCGCCAACAGCATCCATTAAGGTTCGGATTTTATCTTTGAATTGCTCCATATTAGAGGGGTTGATAGCCTTAATTTCCTCTAACATCCGCTTCATTTCAGCTTGCTCGCCGTACAGTTCTTGAGTATCGTTCTCACCATAGAAAGGACGTACTCTAGGGTAAACAACTTGCTCTTCAGCTTCAGCGTGAGCGCTCAAGTCTTTGTAGATTTGACCGAAGTACTCTTGGATTTTCTGAGGATCACTGCTTTGTAAGAGTTCGGTGAACAGGGTATTGACCTTACCGTGATCCAAGCGGATAGCGTCTTGGATATTCATATCACTCTTGTCAGTGTTTTGGGTCACTGCGCTTCCAAAAGCACCGCTCAAAGCAGCCATTGCGTCTTGAACGCGTCCCCAAATACCTTGGTCTGCTTCTTGACCAGTCAGTTCACGAACACCCAAAACTTCCAGAATACCTTTGAGTTGCTCTTGGTGTGCGCGGTTTTCAAAGTTAACAGTGTTCAGAGGTCCAATCGCTAGAAGCACATCAGCACCAACTTTTTGGGCTGCTTTGTGAATGGTTAACCCAGTCATCACTTGTTGGTGCTTCAGCAATTCATGCTGAAAGACTTTTTCATACACATTTAGCTCAGAACCTTGCATCAATTGCTGAATTTTCTCAACCATTTGAGAAACGGTTTGTTTTTGCTTAGCTTGAATACCATACTGACCAATAACAGTTTCGATGACGCCCATGTTTTTGTTGTCGTCATCAAGCATGCTGCGGAAGCGGTTAGCAATTTCTTGGTCGTTAGTTTGATTGATAAACTGTTGCTCGTTTTTGATAATTAATTGTTGAATTGCTTTCATATCTGCTAGCTTCATAGCAATAGCAGAGCGCTTGGTATCATCTAATGTTGCTACCATTTTTTAGTTCTCCTCTAGAAAAACTTTTGTATCATTTCCAATCTCATAATTTGCACAAGAATCAAGGGTGTTCCATCTTTCTTTTGACCGATTACTGGGAAAACTGCAGGTAGAAACAAAAAAAATGTACTTTTGTAAAACCTCTATATACTTTTTGGTAGAGAAATACAACTTCTTGATTCCACCGAAGGATAGATTAATCTTTTTGAACAATTTTCTAGATTGACGCAAGGATGATTCAATAGGAGATTGTATGCCCGATAGTCCCGGATTGGGAGAAGAAGCACTGAATAAAGCGGCGGAAACAGGGTTATCTAGCCAATTGGATGAAGTAGAGGATTTGGATGTCGATATTAAAACCGATCCACTGAAACTACTCCCTTTCCGCCCGAAGATTACCTATTTAAATGAACCGCAAAGACGCAAAGAGCGCAAAGAAAGAGGAAAAGCAGATAGGTAATCTTATAGCGAGAAGGGAGTAGTTCAAGGGGAAGCGGATGAAGTCACTATTGAAGGCGAAGGTTTAGTAATGCAAAAAGACCTCCGGATGGAGGAATTGGATATGCATATGGATACCGTCGCTATCAATCCTCTCAGCGCTGCTTTCGGTAAAGTTGAACTGACCAAACCTACGGATGCTAATGCGCGAGTTGTCCTGCTTGAAGAGGATATTAACCAGGCTTTTAATTCAGAATATATCCGTTGTCAGTTGCAAAAAGAGAAAATTCGTGTCAATGGTCAATTGATGACAGTTGTTCCCCAACAAGTAGATTTTCTCTTACCTGGTAATGAGAAAGTGCAACTCGGCGCTACTATTATCCTGAAAGAAACTGGAGAAACTCATCAGGTGGCTTTTTCAGCAGTACCAAAAGTCAGTGCTAATGGAAAAACAGTTTCTCTAGAAAATGTTGAGTATGGGGACACCCAAGAAATATCGCCAGATTTAACACAAGCTTTAATAAATGCAACAACTGAGATATTGAATTTGAGTAATTTTGATTTAGAGGGAATGTCTCTACGGGTAAAACAACTTGAGGTAGAAGCAAGAAAGCTGATACTTCAAGCAGAAGCTCACGTAGAACAAATTCCTTCTGAGTAATTTTATTCTTTAACTATTACCAACCTATATAAAGGAACAGAAATGACAGAAACACAAGATAGAGACACCAGTCCTTACCCAAATATTCCAGCTTTTTTAGAAAGCGATCGCAGAGAATTTCAAGACACAGGTGTACCCAGTACTGTTGCGATCGCAGGACATCCTATCCATCCAATTCTCGTTCAATTCCCCATCTCATTCTTAGTTGGAGCCTTGTTAACCGATGCTGTTTTCTGGTTCAGTGGTGATATATTCTGGGCGAGAGCTTCTTTTTGGTTAATAGTTGGTGGATTGGTTGGGGGTATAGCAGCTGCGTTAACTGGTATTGTAGACTTTTTCAAGATACCCCGAGTCCGCAAACGCACCGCTGGATGGGCGCACTTAATTCTTAACGTTTCTGCTTTAGTGCTGACACTGATTAATCTAGTACTCCGGTGGAACAACCCCATATCGGCTGTATTACCTTGGGGAATCATCATCTCCGTTATCGTGGCTACACTTCTAGGCGTTTCCGGTTGGTACGGTGGTGAATTAGTTTACCGACACAAAATTGCTGTGGTTGGTAATGGAAATCCAAACTATCCTTAGATTAAGGGTTTGTAGTAGCGCTTTAGCGCCGGTTACAATGCATGCGCTAAAGCGCTACTACGAACGAACCATAACGCGTTACCCATGTCATCAAAATCAACTCAGAACTCTCATCTCATCTTCTCAATGCTCATCGTTATTGCGGTGGGCTTTTTGTTTAAGTACTACACTGGACCCATCCACCAGTGGTTTAACGACTACGGCGCTGCTGTTCTTTACGAAATATTTTGGTGCTTATTCGCATTTTTCTTTTTTAGAAGCCGAGCAGCAGTTTGGCAAATTCCTTTGTGGGTCTTTATTATTACCTGTATACTAGAATTCCTGCAATTGTGGCATCCTCCTTTACTAGAACAGTTTCGCGCTACGCTGATAGGTAAATGGTTAATTGGTACTACTTTTACCTGGTGGGACTTTCCTCACTATCTTTTGGGTTGTATTTTGGGATGGTTGTGGTTGCGAGAGTTGAAAGGGAGTCGGTATGCAAAAAAAAGTTAAAGTTAAGCCCAGTACAAAAGTTCAAAAAATTGAAGAAGAAGCTGACGGGAGTCTGACCGTACACCTGAAATCTCCTCCAGTTGATGGAAAAGCTAATGAAGAGTTAATTAAACTACTAGCAGACAAATTTGATGTCCCGAAATCCTACGTCCGAATCAAATCGGGTTTATCCTCGCGACAAAAGGTAGTTGAGATTGATACTCATCTTTAAAAACTCAAAATCGTCACACTTATGTTGCGGCTACATCTGAGTTTTCTATGTAACCGCACCAAGAACAGAGTTAAAAAAGCATCATTTCCTCTTCCGTCTTTATTTCCTCTGTAATACTGATATATCTCGGTTGTGTTTTCACTCGTTCTATCCAAGCTTGGATAGCGGGAAATTGTGACAAATCAAACCCTCCTTCATTAGCTACATGAGTATAAGCAAACAAACCAATATCAGCGATCGTATATTGTTCTCCTACAAAAAAAGTGTGATGGGATAGATGCTTTTCCATAACTCTTAGGGCTGTGTATCCAGGTGTTCTTTTCTGTTCAATGGCTTCATGGTATTCTTCTGCCTTACCTAGAATAGAAATCCAAAATCTTGGTGTAGCAATATAAGGCTCGTGGCTGTACTGCTCATAGAATAACCATTGCAGTACTTGTGCTCGTAAAAAAGGGTCATAGGGGAAAAATTCAGTCCCTTCACTTAGGTACACCATAATAGCATTTGATTCTGCTAGGTATTTCCCTGGTTTAACTTCTAAAACAGGAATTTTTCCGTTTGGATTTTTACATAAAAAATCTGCCGTTCGAGTCTCACCGTTAATGATATTAACCTCGATCCTCTCAAATGGGATACCAATTTGTGTCAATAAAAGACGTACCTTATAGGCATTACCAGAGGGTAAAAAATCATACAAACGCAAGGTTTCCATGCCAAAAAATATTGGGATGAAGTTATTGATTAGTCATGCTGTAAAAATACAGCATCTCTCAGAAAAAGACAAATGAATTTGATAACATAGGTAGATATAGAGCATTGTAATCGAAACCAGAATTCTCTGAAAAATAAAAAATCAAAGTAAGATTTATTGCCAGAAGTTAGAAGTTTAATATTAATCATTTGTTGGGAGAAAAATATGTGTGGAAGATTTACTTTGTACCAGTTAGGAAACGCTTTGGCTCAAATCTTCCATGTCGAAAAACTTCCCGAACTAGAGCCGAAATATAACATTGCACCTACGCAAATGGTAACAACGGTGTTGTATAACTCAGCAACCAAGAAGCGTGAATTACAGCAGCTACGTTGGGGACTAATTCCCTCTTGGGCAAAAGATCCGAGAATGGGCGTAAAATTAATTAACGCCAGAGCGGAAACAGTCACAGAAAAACCTGCTTTTCGCTCCGCCTTTAAGCATCGACGTTGTTTAATAGTGGCAGATGGCTTTTACGAATGGCAACAGCAAGGTAGTAAAAAACAGCCCTTTTATTTTCGTCTATTAGAGGAAAAACCTTTTGGTTTTGCAGGATTATGGGAGCAATGGAAATCACCAGAGGGAGACCAAATATCCTCTTGTACAATTTTGACAACAGAAGCTAACCAACTCGTACAGCCAATTCACGATCGCATGCCAGTTATTCTCCAGCCGGAAGATTACGACACGTGGTTAGACCCCCAGCTACAAACACCAGAGCGACTACAACCGCTATTACACCCCTACTCCTCGGAAAAGATGACAGCATACCCAGTCAGTACCCTAGTCAACAGCCCAAAGCACAATCACCCTGAATGTGTTAAGCCAATGTAACGGAAAACTCCGTTGTAAATCAGTTATACTTTGAGCGGTCAGCATTTCAGCTATCAGCTTTCAGCTAAAAACTTGTAGAAGCATGGATTTTAGCCAAATCACTCATCTCAATTTATTCCCGTGCAAAGTGAGCCGGGGAAATGTTAGTTGTTAGTTGTTAGTTGTTAGTAGTGTATTAAAAAATACCACTAACCAACTATCTACTATCTACTAACCACTAACCACTATCAAACTGATATCACTGAGGCAGCTATGCCAAGAACCCAGAAAAACGATAACTTTATAGACAAGACCTTTACAGTCATGGCAGACCTAATCCTGAAAATTCTGCCAGCAAATAAAAGAGCGAAAGAAGCTTTCGTTTATTATCGGGATGGAATGTCGGCGCAATCAGAAGGAGAGTACGCCGAAGCTTTAGAAAACTACCAAGAAGCCCTAGAATTAGAGGAAGACGCCAACGATCGCAGCTACATCCTGTATAATATGGGGCTAATTTATGCTAGTAATGGAGAACACGAAAAAGCACTGGAGTTATATCACCAAGCGCTTGAGTGCAATCCCCGCCTACCCCAAGCCTTAAACAACATAGCGGTTATTTACCACTATCAGGGAGAAAAGGCAAAAGAAAGTGGAAACAACGACCTAGGCGAATCTCTTTTTGACCAAGCTGCTGACTACTGGATTAGAGCAATTCGCTTGGCTCCCAACAATTACATTGAAGCCCAAAACTGGCTGAAAACAACCGGACGCTCTCAAATTGACGTATTCTTTTAATTATTTGTGAGTGGATAGTGGTTCGTTGTTGGTCGTTAGTTGCCAAAAAACCACTATCCACTATCTACTATCCACTATCCATTAACCAAACCATGATTGACCGCGAACAAGTTCACAAAGTGGCTCTACTCGCTCGTTTAGAACTGACACCAGAAGAAGAAGAAAAATTTACAACTCAGTTGGGAGATATTCTTGACTATTTCCAGCAATTGAGCGAACTGGATGTCAACGACGTACCCCCAACAGCACGGGCTATTGATGTCAGCAATGTGACACGCGCCGACGAACTACAACCCTATGGCGATCGCGAAGCCATTCTTCAAAGTGCTCCAGAACAGGAAGGCGACTATTTCAAAGTTCCAAAAATTTTGAATGAGGAGGGTTAGTGGATAGTTGTGAGTGGTTAGTGGTTAGTGGATAGTAGGATGATACTGTAAGTTCTATCTAAAGGTACTTGCCCGACTACCATTGACTTAGATAGAACTAATTGCGACCAAGAACTAACAACTAACCACTAACAACTAACCACTAACAACTAACTACTAACTAAAACTTATGGGTTTGGGAATCCTCAAAGATGGGAAATGGATATCAGATCGGGAGCAAGAAGACTCGGAAGGTAAATTTATCCGTCCATCAACGACTTTCCGTAACCAGATAACAGCCGATGGTTCGAGTGGGTTTAAAGCTGAACCAGGGCGCTATCATTTGTACATTTCCTGGGCGTGTCCTTGGGCGAATCGCACCGCCATCATGCGCCAGTTAAAAGGGCTACAAGATGCGGTGGGGATGTCGGTTGTTGCTCCGGAAATACACGGTAATGGTTGGGAATTTTCTGATGAGCCGGGTTGTATTCCCGATACAGTTAATAACACGCAGTATCTCTGGCAAATATACCTCAAAGCTGACCCAAACTATAGTGGACGGGTAACAGTGCCAGTTCTATGGGATACACAAAATGGCACAATTGTCAATAATGAATCCCGCGAAATTATGCGGATGTTCGACACAGAATTTAACGCTTTTGCCAAACAAGATATAAACTTTTACCCGGAAGATTTACAAAAAGTTGTTGATGAAACCATAGACGCCATTTACCAACCTGTCAATAACGGTGTGTACCGAGCGGGATTTGCGACGACCCAATCAGCCTACGACGAAGCTGTCACCGAACTGTTTGATGCTCTTAACCATTGGGAAAAAGTTTTAGGACAGCAACGCTACCTCTGTGGAGAAAAAATCACTGAAGCGGATTGGTGTATGTTCACCACTCTGTTTCGTTTTGATGCGGTGTACTACGTGCATTTCAAGTGTAATTTACGCCGGATTGTTGATTACGACAATCTTTGGAATTACCTGAAAGACTTGTACCAACAACCAGGAGTAAAACAAACCTGTAATCTTGACCACATCAAACGGCATTATTACATCAGCCACCCCAAAGTCAACCCCACTCGCATCGTTCCAAAAGGACCGTTAATTAATTTCGATGAGCCCCATGACCGGAAAAGGGTGTAGGGTGTAGGGTGTAGGGGTGTAGGGGTGTAGGT
>JAWQFQ010000268.1:0-12141 GCA_035967975.1 Scytonema sp. PMC 1070.18 | reverse complement strand
ATCCCCCTTAAAAAGGGGACCGTTAGAGTATTTTCCCCCCTTTTTAAGGGGGGCTAGGGGGGATCAATAAGTGCCTAAAATCACAGCCAACCACTTTTCAAACAACCTCTAATGGCTAACGGCTGTTTGTTACTATTAACCATTAGCCATTAGCCATTATCAATCAAACTTAACTTGCTCGCTTAGGCGCTGTTCTAACTGTTCTAATAACGTATCTACTTCTTTGCCAACTTGCTGATAACATGAGGGTGGTGTAGGTTCGGGGTCAAAATAAATCAGCTTAATTTGGTCGTTAGCAATTGCGATCATCAAGACTTCTGTTTCTGGTTGATGATGTTCCATAAGACCTAAAAGTTCTTGAAGCCTGCTGTCTACGTTGCTATTTAATTTTTCTATCGCCTCTATTGGACAATAGACAAAATGTGGTGTTGGTTGTAAATCAATGCCGATCGCACCTTGGCTGTTACCGTTTTCTAACCATAATCCCCATGATAGTGCTGCTAATTCTTTTTGATATTTCTTTACAAATTTATCTAACTGGTGACGCCACTGACTGTCTGATGATTCGGGTTGGTTAGTCGTAAAAATCATAAAGTTAGGCTCGCTATCCTCTGGTAATACCCATCCTACGAAAATACCGTTTTGTTTTTTAGGTGTAAGATACGAGGTAACAAATACAACAGATGGATTATCAGTATGTTCTACAGATAATCCATCCGTTACTTTCGTCATATCATCCGTTGCTGCCATTGCTCATCTTAAACCAGATTGCACGCGCCACAGATTGGCGTAAACTCCATTTTTCTCCAAGAGTTCTTCATGAGTTCCCGATTCGACAAATTTTCCATATTCCATAACATAAATGCGATCGGCATTGCGAATGGTGGAAAGTCGGTGTGCGATCACAATTGTTGTTCTGTTGAGTGTAATTCGTTCTAGGGAGCGTTGAATAGCTGCCTCTGTTTCATTATCCACTGCTGAGGTGGCTTCGTCTAAAACCAAAATGGGTGGATTTTTCAATATAGCGCGGGCGATCGCAATGCGCTGGCGTTGTCCTCCGGATAACTTTTGTCCGCGTTCGCCGACAATAGTTTCATACCCTTGTGGTAGTTGCAAAATAAAATCATGTGCTTCTGCTATCTTAGCTGCGTGGATAATTTCTTCTTCAGAGGCGTCAAAAGTACCATAAGCGATATTTTCTGCTACATTACCATGAAATAAGAAGACATCCTGACTGACTAGACCGATGCAGCGGCGCAAATCCCGTAAATCCAAAAGTTGGATATCAATTCCATCAACGGTAATTATTCCTGATTGGACCTCATATAACCGTAATAAAAGTTTAACTAAGGTGCTTTTACCAGAACCAGTAGAACCAACAATGGCAATTGTTTTACCAGCTGGTATATGTAAAGACAAATTTTGAACGATTGGCAACCTTTCGTTATACCCAAAAGTCACATTACTTAATTCTACTTCACCCCTTGCTTCACGAGCAGATAAAGGTATGTTTCCCGTAGAGATAGCAATAGGAGTATCTAACAAATTCATGACTCGATTCGTAGAAGCCATAGCTCTTTGGTATTGGTCAAAAGTATCCCCCAATCTCGTTAAAGGCCAAAGCAACCGCTGGATAAGGAACACCAATACGCTGTAGGTACCGACTGACATTCTACCATTAACAGCTGCAATTCCACCGAACAAGAGCAAGGCGGTAAACCCTACCAATATCAGCATCCGAATCAAGGGAATAAAGGCTGCAGAGAATTTAATCGCTTTGGAATTACTGTGGAGATATGCCTCACTCTCTTTTGCCAACCGTGAAATTTCGTAATCTTCAGAGGTAAAACTTTTTATAGTGGTAATACCACTGAGATTATTTGCCAACCGCGAATTCAGAAGACTGACTTTTTCTCTAACTTCAGCATAACGAGGCGCAAGCAAATCCTGAAAAGTAAAGGAACCCCATAAAATGAAAGGTATTGGTAGCATTGCCATCCAAGCAACACTAGGAGCCAAAATGAAAAAAGCACCACCAATGATGACAACGGTTGTGAGGACTTGGAGGATATCATTAGCTCCCACATCTAAAAAGCGTTCCAGTTGATTGATATCATCACTGAGGATGGACATTAAACCACCTGTACTGCGTTCTTCAAAATAAGCCAGTTCCAGCTCTTGTAAATGTTTGTAAGCATCTAGACGGAGATCGTGTTGAATGTTTTGCCCCAAATTACGCCAAAGCTTAGCATATGCGTATTCAAACAGGGATTCTAGTATCCAGACGATGACAGTCCCAAATGCAAGAATTAAGAATTGCCAAAAGATGTCTGTGACTCCCAACTGAGCAATGATAGAATCTTGCTGCTTTACTACCACATCCACCGCAATACCAATTAAAGCTGGGGGTGCTAAGTCAAAAAGTTTATTCAGGAGCGAACAAGCACTCGCTAGCCAAATTTGTTTACGATACTGGTGTCCGTAGTCCAGTAATCGCTTAAGAGGATGGGTGGTATACCTTCGTCGTCTCGGTTGACGAGATTTGAATATTTTAGCCACTGTCGTTTGTAGATGCGTGGAACTGATATATTAACACGAGCGATCGCAGCCAAAAATCATCATTCAGCAGGAGTATTTGACAAACTCGTAAGGAGATAGGAAGTTGAAAAATCAGCAATTGGCGAATGTATCAGTTACAATAGCAGGGATTGTAGCAGCGCTCCTTGTTTTCTTTAGTCTGAACTCTTTCATTATCATAAATCCCGGACAAGCAGGAGTCCTCAGTATTTTGGGAAAAGCGAGAGATGGGGCTTTACTGGAGGGTATCCATATCAAACCACCTTTTATCTCCGTAGTTGACGTATACGATTTAACAGTGCAAAAGTTCGAGGTTCCGGCGGAGAGTTCAACAAGGGATTTGCAAACCCTAACAGCAAGATTTGCAATTAACTTTCGCATTGACCCCATAAAAATCGTTGAGATTAGGAGGAAACAAGGGACATTAGAAAATATTGTCACCAAAATAATTGCACCTCAAACACAGGAATCCTTTAAAATCGCCGCAGCCAGAAGAACGGTTGAGGAAGCAATTACCAAAAGAAACGAATTGAAGGAAGACTTTGACACAGCGTTAGGACAACGCCTGGATAAATATGGAATAATGGTACTAGATACTAGCGTCGTTGACTTAACATTTTCTCCCGAATTTGCAAGAGCAGTGGAGGAAAAGCAAATTGCCGAACAGAGGGCGCAAAGAGCAGTCTATGTAGCCAGAGAAGCCGAACAAGAAGCACAAGCAGAGGTAAACCGCGCCAGAGGTAAAGCAGAAGCCCAAAGACTTTTAGCCGAGACGTTGAAAGCTCAAGGCGGACAGCTAGTTCTGCAAAAGGAAGCCATTGAAGCTTGGAGGAGTGGGGGCGCTCAAATGCCAAAAGTTCTTGTTATGGGTGGTGAGTCTCAAAGCAGCGTGCCATTTCTTTTCAATTTAGGTAACATACAAGATTCAGCCCAAGAATAATTGTAGGTATACTTTGAGCGGTCAGCTATCAGCTATCAGCTATTAGCGGTCAGCTATTAGCGGTCAGCTATTAGCTATCAGCTAAGAGCCTTGAACTTATAGAAGCATGGATTTTAGCCAAATCACTCATCTCAATTTATTCCCGTGCAAAGTATAAATAGGTAGGGTTTTCGCCCTACTTAGACCTATCTTCGAGCAAAAACAACAAAAAGGGATAATAAACTCATAATATTATGACAAACAAAAAGCAAAACAATCTCACTGTTGCAGATGCCAAAAAAATTCTTAATAAATTTAACTGTATAGATATTGCACCCAAGCTCAAGCCATCAGAAAAAACTCTAGTTCGGGAGGCGTTGGCTCTACTCGCTAGTATGTCCGATTACCAAATTTTAGGTATTTGTGCTGATACAGCAGATGAGGGAATGTTGGCGATGAAAACCTACTCCCACGCTTTTGGCTATGAGCCCCCAAGTAACTTACCTATCATTGACGGTCCAGTATATATTAAACTCAACGGCAAAAACGGCGTGTGCTATCTCGATTCCTACGCCGGACATCATCGCGGCGTACTCGTATCTTGTCAATCTCACTCACTCGGGGGTATAAACGAAATGTTTGGACATTTACCTTTGGATTTGTTTGTTTAGTTAGTGGTTAGTGGTTATACTTTGCACGGGAGGGAATAAACTGAGCTTTTTATATGGCTAGGATCTATTAGCCCTAAGCTATTGGCTGAAAGCTGATAGCTGACCGCTCAAAGGATAGTTGTAGGGTGTGTTACGTTACGCTAACACACCCTCTATAAGTTGCTGGAATTTCAAATCTATAGACGTAGGTAGTATTCAGCGCAAACTGTGAATGTTGTCTATTTACCTAAAAATGGCTGTAAAAATCGGCGTTTTTTATAACTAGTAACTTGGATTTATAAATAAATTAAGTGACTCTGCTCGCTATAAAACTGTGACTTTATTCATAAATGTTTTGTCTATTTGAATTAATAACTAAAGCAGTGATATTGCTCACAGTAAACTCGTGACTTAAATCCTATTACTCCCTTCCCGGTACAAAATTATCGGTCTTGAACCTTGCTGTTCTGGGCGTCTTGGCAGTTTTTTATTAGGTAATCTTCTGGCGGGAAGGGAGTATATTTCTCTCAAGTAGTTAAAATATCAATCGAATGGTATACTTTGAGTAGTCAACACTTCAGCTATCAGCTTTCAGCTAATAGCTTATGGCTAATAGATCCTAGCCACATCAAATGCTCAGTTTATTCCCGTGCAAAGTATATAAAGAAAATACCTCTTCGGGTAATGATAAACATTCCGCAGAACTTTTACCCTAGTGATTAAGTATCTCAATCTTTTTCCGGCTGCGTCCAATGAGTAACTTTGATGTTGTCGTTCTTGGTAATGAAGATTTCCTACCTGTATCTTTACAAAACCGATCTGCTTTCAAGGTAGAATTTGTTAAAAACTTAACTCAGGCTAAGAATTTTATTGATAAAGCCTCACCAAGTGTTTTAGTGGTACAAGTTAGCTATGATCCCGATACGGAACTATGTCAGTGGATTAAGCATCAACCACAACAGCATCTAAGGTGTATCTACATAATAATGCTAGAAGACCGCTCCCAAAGGCTTACTCAGAGGAGTAGGGAGTGGGAGATGATGATGGCTTCTATGGTATTATATAAAGGAGCCGCGGCTTATATCTGTTTAGGCAATGTATGCAATTATTCTCAGGCTGAGGAAAACTTACTGCTTACTCATCTGTCGGTGGGCATGTCTATGACGCAGTATTGTCGTCAACTGTTAGAGCTGGCTTTGACCGACCCACTCACAAAATTGAGAAATGCGCGAGCGTGGGATAGTGAACGCTTGAAGCAAATTAAGGAAGCTCGCGATTTCAATACTTCGCTTTCCATAATTTTACTAGAAATAGACGAATTTAAGAGAGTGAACGTAGAACACGGGGAGCATAATGGGAATCGCGTATTGAAAACCTTGTCAAAACTTTTGCAACAAAATATAAGGGACTTCGTGTTGTTTCGTTATCAGATCGGTGATGAATTTGGTTTGATTCTTCAGAAGACCACTTGTAAGGAAGCTTTAGACTTGGCACATCATCTGAATCAAATCGTAAGAAAGCAACCGATCGCACTTGAGAACACTCTAGAAGTTAATATTACAATTAGCTTGGGAGTCACTTGTCTACAGCCAGACGATGACGCCCAAGGAGACAGTATGGTTAAGCGTGCTAGAGAGTACGTGGCGCAAGCTAAAAAGGATGGGCGCGATCGCGTTATGGGTTGTGACGGTTGTACATCTCGTCATAATGCTTTACCTCTTTCATTTGTCTATGCTTGAGGTTATGATTTATAAGTGGGGTGAGTTTTCAATGAAGTTTAGCTTAACCCCTAATGAGTTCTCCTTAGTATCAATAAGTGGTTTTAGATGTTTCCAAGTTCAGAAGAAATTGAAGAACAAATACATCACGAACGCAAACTTCTGCGTCAATATACCCAAAATTTACGCCACACAGAAAGCCAGATTGCCACTTTTGCGTTTAATCAAATACCAATTCATCTATTAAATCAGCAAGAGTTTTTTGAGAATAAGCGAACTAATATTTTAAAAAAGATTCAAGAATTAGAACAACAGAAAAATGTTGTCATTCCTATTAAAGAAATAGAAATTAAAGTCCAACTTATTTATCAAGCTCTCCCTACAGGCGTCTTGCACTTATATTCTCAAGATGACTTGCCTATAGTAAAATATAATATTGTTAATCATACAAATATAGCCAAAACTGTTATTCTTTCTTCGTGGATTGAACAATTTTCATTTCTTCATAGTGATACTCTTCGGATCGACTCAGGTCAAAATCAAACTTGCACTCAACTTCCTATTCTTAAATTAGATGAAGTTGCTAATATATATGAGGTTCGTAAAGCCGTCTTACACACTCGCGCTAGCTGGATTGAAAATGGACAAGAATCACTTTTGTTCATTCAAGACCACAATATTCAATTTTTAGCTCGCGATGTCATAACTTGGGCTATTATTTCTGATGATAATACAGTGCGGGATTTATCTTATCAAATTGCAGCTTGGGTAACGCCTAACAACAGTGCAATTGTAGAGATGTTAAGGTGTGCTGCTGATTACAGTCCGACAGGCGCATTATGGGGATATCAAGGTAGCAGTCGTCTTGAGGAACGTTCTACTAGAGTGCGATCGCAGGTAAAGGCAATTTTTGAAGCTTTAAAGTTAAAAGGAGACATAACTTACATTAACTCACCTATTAACTTTGGTAAACAAGCAAATGAAGTTCAGCAACGGGTTAATCTTCCTAAAGATAGTTTGCTTCAACGACAAGCTAACTGTGTTGACGGTGCCGTACTGTATGCTAGCTTATTGGAGCGTGCAGCAATTATTCCTGCGATTGTCTTAATAAAAGGTCATGCTTTTGTGGGATGGGAAATATCCCCAGGAAGCAGTCAGTATGAGTTTTTAGAAACAACCATGACAAAAAGTCACTCTTTTGAGGAAGCATTCACTAAAGGAATGCAACAGTTTAAAAAAGTTGAATCATTAGTTAATCGACCATTGTTCGATCCACAGGGATTTGCACGTTTACTGAATATCAAAGAAATCCGCAATAGAGGCGTTTTTCCGATGGAGTAGTTTATTCACACCAACTTCCTTAGTAGATTTTAAAAGTAGAAACGGTTTCCCAATGACTTTCATTAACTTGACGAGTTAATTCAATATTTCTTAACAAAAACTTCAAATCTTTTGCTGTCTTATATAGTAAGTTATCTTGAATAGGTGCTGTATGATTGGGTAGCAAAACAACTTTCATGTGAGGTTTCCATTCATCAACGGGATATGGGTAACTTTTTAAATTTAATTTCCGTGACATTGTAGCGATATTTTGATATATAGCTTTTAGCTGTGGTGTTGTTTCCACCATCAACCAAATCCGGTCAATTGGACAACCACTCATTCGAGCCATACCCAAAAATCTGACTTCAAAGGATTTGAGGGTTGTACAGTATTTCTGTATAGAGTTAACTAAAGATGTTGTATCACATACATCACGGACTGACTGGAGTGTGAAGTGTAAATCCTGAATGGGTGAACCGCCACAAGTTTTTGCAATCTTTTCAATCAAATTATAAATTTTGTAATATTCATGTTCATCTGGCTTAGCAACCAAATAATAAGTGGAAGGTTTTACAGGATTTTCTGTATGTACGTGAAGTGTTAATTGCTGTGATTCAGTAGACTGAAAACTCTTTTGATACTGAAGGATGTTTTTATAAAGGTCTTTGTGAGCTTCCATTTCATCTTTACCAATACCGTAGTTCCAGGGTAATAAGCCACGTTTTATGTCTTCTTCATGCAATTGAATAAACTTTTGTCGTAGCTCATCAACTTCAACTTTACAAGATATGACCTCAAATTCATCACCAGCTTTGGGCGATCGCAACACAAAGAAACCATCTTCTCGCTTAAACTCCTGGATGAGGACTGACGTAAATCTTTGCAAATCTCGGTCAACTGCAAGTGAACCATAACGCAGGTTTCCTCCGTGCATATCTCGCATATCAGTCAATGCTACGCTCTTAATAGAAATTTGGCGCTCTGTCAAGTACCACCTTCTACCAATCGCATTCAATGCTCCTGTCATTCTATCAATAGTAATTTCAGATTCAGCATGAACTTGTAGAGAATTGATACTTTCTAACAATTCATTTTGTACATCTAGAGGTAAGGTAAGTTGACGAAGACAGTCAATAAGATCGCAGTAGGATTGATAAAACTCTTCCCAAGAGGGTATGTCACTGTTAGATTGATTGGTGCGTTGGATTTCAGAGTGATTGTCTAATGCGATCGGTCGAATAACAAGTGGTCGTAATTTCTTCCTACTTTTTTGCAATTTCTCATCCGCTTCTGTTTCAGAAGTTGCAACTCCAAAATCCCAAGGAATCAGAGCTTCAAATTTATCTTGTGTGTGAAACTTTTGCAGAATACGGTGAAGTTCGGCTACAGTTTTAGTAGTTGATATAACCACAAATTCATCACTTCCACCAGACCTACGTACATAGTCTCCTGTATGAGGCTGGAATAACGTTTTAAGACCATAAGATAATCTACGAAGCTCCCTGTCTACAGCAGATACACCATACACTCTGTTAGCTTGGCGCATATCATAAAGGTCTATCTTGGCAATACTGCGAATTTTATCAATGGGAACATACCATTCCTCTCCACGTCGATTCAGAGCATGAGTTATCTCATCTTGAGTTGCAAATCGTTCTGCTTGGTTTTGCAATCGCAGCAACAAATCTATAGGGTGTGGTTTAACTTGGAGGGAAACGGCAAACTCTGTTAGTATTCTTTCCAGTGTCTGAAAAGGTTTCCTGAAATCATCTAGAGATTTCAATTGGAGCCTCCAATCCTTGCTTAGCATTTATTTATTTCTTAAGTAAGAAGAGTCAATCAATTGTTGAGCTAAATGGATTTCATGTTGCATCCCCAACCGCATAAAGGTTTCTAGCGCCTCTTGAGCCAGCTTTACTCCTTGGTCTATATCACTTTGTTGAACAGCAATTTTTGCAAGCCCAAGTTTGGCTCGTGCGATCTCCTCCTGACGATTAGATTCCTCAGCTGCATTGATGCTTTGATGAAAGAATTCGGTAGCTTCATCCAATTTCCCCTGTTGTAAAGTAACAAACCCTAAACCGTTTAAGCATATGGAAATATGCCTATTTGGATCTTGTCGATCTGGCGATCGCCAAGTCTCAAGCGCCCCTTGATACCAACCCAATGCTTCATCATAGTTATGCATTTCATAGGCTAAATCTCCCATGTCATTTTGGGCAAAACCCAAGCTATAGAGAGCATAATCCTCATGCTTGTGCTTCTCGCAAACCTCTATCACTTCTTGAAGAAGCTGCTTTGCTAAATCAAACTCACCAAGTCGAATGACAACTGTACCTAAAGCGCGTTTGGCAGCTGCTATCCGCAAAGCATCATCTGTTCGCAACACTGCTTGTAATGATTCTTGTGCCCAATGCTGTGCTCGTACGTAATCGCCCTGATAAAAATAGATCCATGTAATATTGCGAGAAAAAACTCCTACTGATTTCCAATCTTCAAGCAGTTGGGCGGCTTCTAATGCTGCATGGGCTAATGATAAACGATCGAGCCAGAAGGCTCTTTGCCAGAGAACACTACCAAAAGTCTGACCAAACTTAATTAACATTTCAGCTAGTTTTCTCTGTGTTTGAGGAAGACTTGTGGAAGTTTTAGCTCTTTTTTGCTTCAATTCTCTATAACACCACTGTGAAGCTGCAAGAATGTTATCGCGATCTAGTAAAAGCTGGTCATAATCTCGCCACAATCCATACTTACTACGCTCAGAAGCTAAGTTCAAATAATATTGAGCCATTCGCTGATTGGCTTTTTTAACAAAAGATTTGCTCTGCTTTGATTTTGCCAGCACAAATCTGCGAGTTAGAGAGAGTAAACTGAATCGGTCTAATTCTTGATTGTGAACAACGAGAGATAGCTGTAGGATATGGGTAAGAGCATAGTCGTACTCTTCTTCAGAGCTTCGTGCCTCAACAATGTGTTTTAAGGCACTTCTAGTTGCTGGATCGATATGCAAAGCCAGTGCTATCAAAATTTCCTGCGCTTTTACCTGAAGTAGCTGCCAGCTCCGCTCGAAGCAAAATTGTAATATTGGTAAATCTGAACTAAATTCCAATCTTTCTATGACTTGACTAACTGGTTGTCCCAACGCAGAAACTTGTCCTTCTACCCAAAGCATGGCAAGTGGAATACCCCCTGTAACTTCAGTGATATTCTGTATCTGTTCATTTGTTAAACGATTTGCGTGTTGTGAAGCACTCCATTGCAGTAATGCCCGACTTTCATCACTCAAAAGTCCTTTAAGTTGAATGCGATGTCCTTCAGCTATTATCTCGCGGGATGTAATTATAGATTTAACCGTAATTGGTGTTCTTCTTAAAAACGTAATAATTTTCTCTTTTTCCTGTAAAGATAAGCTTTCAAAGTTATCTATTAATAAAAGTATTGTTTGCTTACTTAGTAATCCATATGCAATTTTACATTGCTCTTCAAAAAGGGCATTACCGCTAATGGGGT
This sequence comes from Scytonema sp. PMC 1070.18, assembly GCA_035967975.1. Classification (GTDB taxonomy): domain Bacteria; phylum Cyanobacteriota; class Cyanobacteriia; order Cyanobacteriales; family Nostocaceae; genus Scytonema. The sequence continues at coordinate 1,444 of JAWQFQ010000268.1, read as the reverse complement.
AGTTCAAAACTTCACTAATCGCAGAAAATACATCTTGTAATGCTCTAATGTCTGGTGTTTGCTCCTCAATCCCGTAGGTAGTTAGAATAAACTCTTTAGCCGTCACCCAAATAATTGAAGTAAAAAGTTCTGTTTCAATACAGCGGTAAGCAACCTCTATTGCTAGAGATGTTTTACCTACCCCTCCTAAGCCTTCAATTGCAACAATAAAAGTACGGCTTGCAGCATCTAGAGAAGCAAGAATAATTTCAATTTCTTGCTCCCGACCCACAAAAAAGGGACGGCGGGGTAAATTATGTAAGCAAGTTTTTTCCTCTAGGGTTTGTTGTTCAGAAGGGTTTTCCAAGGCATCTAAATCGGCTTTTAGTTTCTTGAGTTTTTCTTGTTCAAAAGTCAGACTATTTAACACATGAATAGGTCTATCAACTCCATAGTTAGCCAGAATTTCTTCTATAGCATAAAGGTTATTTTGATGTTTTGTAATCAAATTGCGAATGTGGATAATTTCTTCTTCTCTTGTCATACAAAGTTTTTAAATATTTTATAAGTATGTATGAAAGAAACTTAGTCATTAAATGGAAGTTGTAAGGGCGAACAGCTGTATCCTACGGGAAGGCTCCGCCAATGCCCCTACCGATGCACTTCATTTACCTGAAAATGTTGTATTTTCTTTGTCTTCTCAAAATGCTATCTGGTAAAATCATATACTACGGTTGTAACGAATATCTGACAGATGAATACTTACAAAACTCTTTTGTCCGAATTAAATGTTGTTTTTAATACATGATTGACAAACTTTCTTACTTTCGTTTATACTCGTATATCTGGATATACCGAGAATATGTGACAACAAACTCTTAGTATAGGATATACTTAAGCCTATGTTTTCAGCAAGTTACAAAATATATACTTTGGACTAGAATAAACAACAAGAAATGAATGTTTATACTCTAAATATTATACTAATTTCGCTGACTTTAAAGCGGCAATCTCTAACTGCATTGCTACCGCAAATACTTATAAACGCTCAAAGCTAGATAGCTGACTGACCCTAAAATTTCAGATATTTAAAAAAGTCCAACTTTTAGCCGTTTAGAGTATAACTTGCACCCAGATCAAGCAGTCAGCTATGATTGAGAGTGGTATAAGTAATGGTAAATCTGTTGTCAATGCCAGAACAGTTAGAAGAACGAGTTGCCCTGCTAGAAGCTGAAGTTGCACGGCTAAAAAGCTTGATTGAGAGGGATTCATCTCAGTCGCCATGGTGGAGGAAAATCGCAGGAAGGTTTGCTTCTAGTTCCGCTTATGATGAGGCGATGCAGCTAGGGCGCGAGTATCGTGAATCCCTGCGCTCTAGTTATCCAGAATCATTTGATGAATAGATGTACATTTTAGCTCAACCCATAAAGAAGCCCCACGTCCTACACGAAGTGAGGCGTGGGAT
>JAWQFQ010000267.1:0-12187 GCA_035967975.1 Scytonema sp. PMC 1070.18 | reverse complement strand
CTTATAAGGGGAAACAAAGCCAACTTATGCACAACGTAAGTGAGTGGATGCTGTTGCAGTCAAAAATTTTAATGTTCTTAAATTAAGTGAGATTAAACTCGACAATTGTTGTGCTGCACTGCACAAATAAACTGAACGCCTGCAATCCTTAAGAACCGCGTTGTAACAATAGGTACATGAGTAGAGGCGATCGCCTACGCAATACAAATACATCTGCAAAAGTTCTCAAAGATGAGTTATTTCTAGACAAACAAGATAGTACAGCTGCACCTTTGGTCTAGAAAAAAGTCAACAAACTGCTTCGCTTTCTTCGTACTAGGGGATAAACTGGTCTAGATTACCCGTAGGCTCACTATGACTATGAGTTTTAGCGGGATGGCGATCGCGCTTTCCGCACCGGACGGTCATCACCACCAACTGTGTCTGTTCCTCAGGGGAAAGTTGAGATGGTACGGAAGGCGATCGCAAATGGTAAGTCTGTCAGTTTAATTTTGCAGTTTATTAAGTGATGGAGTCATGGTCATAAATCGCGCAATTTTCTTTGACGTTGAGTCGTTAATAAACCTTAATGGCATTGAACTGATATCTGTGTTTTTTCCGGCAAGATGGTCTCTTAACCCCTATTGTGTCTAGGTTTGAAAATTTGCTACAGCAGAGTCAAAAAAGTTGTTATTTATAATGCAAAATCAAGCCTTTTGAGGTCCAGAATGCAGGTTTTTACACGCATCCTGGTTCAATGCCATTTTCAGCCTGATGATATTCAAAAAGCGCATCAAAAGAGTACAATTAACTTTGACAAACTCTCCGAATGTAGTGTTTACCATTGCGATAATAGGGATAGAACCTACATACATTTGTTCTTGTTCTTGTCCTTGTCGTCGTCGTGTTACCGAACGTTGTTGTCCTTGTCGTCGTCGTGTTACAGACACGACGAGTATAGGGTCTACCATTCCGAGTCCTAAATACCCTATCGTAGCATCTTGTACGTTGACTTGATGCCCCAATTTGGGCGATTAGAAGAACTTCTGAATTGGAAGAAGTTACAGCCCCATTTTTTGTTTGTACATTCAGAGCATTGGCTTGTGGGATTATGGATAAAATTGCCGATGCTGCAATCGCCGTCATAACCGCAAATTTCATTGGCTCTTTATATCGATTATTTTTATTTTTAATCATTTTCCTATCCTCATTAATTCTTGTGTATCTTGGAGATATCGGATTAACATTGTTAGAAATTACGCACTTGCAAGAGTTCAATTGTGGAACTGAAGCCTACATTCTTAAATAGGAGTAATGACTTCAGATTATGCACATCACAACCTATAAATCGAACTTTTAGGCGCTCAGGTTTTATGCGTTCGCGTAGCGTCTCCCCAGGAGAATCGCTAAAAACTAGACCCAAAAATTTAGCCGGAAATAAGCGTTTTAACTTATTCACATAATTCTGTTTTTGTCAACTGCTATTACTTGACCGACGCTCTAGGGGATAATTTACTAGGGGATAAACTGGCCTGGATTACCCGCAAGCTTACTACCACTATGGGGTTTAGCAACATGGCGATCGCAAACCTCACCCAGCAGCAAGTCACGCCCCTTCGCTTAAGTCAAAAATCACGCATTCACGCATTCAAAAGTAAGAACCCCATAAATAAATTTAGGGGCTTGTATCCTTTTTTATTTTTTTGACTTTTGACTTTTGACTTTTGACTTTCCGCAGGGTGGTCATCCCCGAAAAGTTTGTTGCCCAAAATCCTGGAGTTAGAAGCACGCAAGGCTCTAACTAAGAGATTTTGAAATTACCAGGGCTTATGGATAACACTTTTCTCTAGAAAAAATTCAACAAACTGCCTGGGCTTCTTCGTACTAGGGGATAATTTACTAGGGGATAAACTGGTCACTATGACTATGGGTTTTAGCAGGATGGCGATCGCTGTTAGTCATAACGGTCATATCACTACCTAGAGTGTCTGTCCCTTAGGGGAAAGTTGATGAGATGGTATGGAGGGCGATCGTAACAAACCGTTCCGTCAGAAAGCTCGCTCGTCATGCATTATACCCTTTTTTTCTTTCTTTTTCTGTTTAAGTCCCGCTAACCAAAGCTATGTAAGACGGTTGCACTTGTCACTAATATGTTTTACTTATTAATAGTGGCTGTATTGTTTACAAACTCAGAGAGTGCTATGGTAATTGTGCGTTTTGGTTTTGTGTTGGGAATGCTTATGGGTAGTGCTTTGTGGACAACTTGCGCTGTTGCTCAAATTATTCCAGACAATACTTTACCTAATAATTCCATCGTTACACCAGATGGCAACACTATCAATATCACTGGTGGTACCCAAGCCGGAACCAATTTATTTCATAGCTTTCAAGAGTTTTCTGTTCTAAACGATCGCACCGCTTCTTTTAATAATACGCTTGACATCCAAAATATTATCAGCAGAGTTACAGGTTCATCTATCTCTAATGTTGATGGAATCATTAAAACTTTAGGCAGTGCTAACTTATTTTTGATAAATCCCAATGGAATTATCTTTGGACAAAATGCGAGTTTAGATGTTGGTGGTTCGTTTGTTGCAACCACAGCAAATGCAATTCAATTTGGCGAACAAGGATTTTTTAGCGCTACCAATCCCACAAACAATACACCCTTATTAACAGTTAATCCATCCGCTTTATTCTTTAACCAAATTGCTGCGACTATCCAGAATCGCTCTACTGCACCCGCAGGTTTGTCTCCTACAGGTGGTAATTCAACTGGTTTACGAGTTCCAGATGGTCGCAGTCTGCTGTTGGTGGGTGGCGACATCAATATGGATAAAGGAAGATTGAGAGCTTACGGTGGTCGAGTCGAATTGGGAGGATTGGGTTCACCAGGAACAGTAGGGCTACAAGTAGATGGTAACAATTTGAATCTCAGCTTTCCTGAAAACGTTGCCCGTAGTTCAGTGTCTCTGACTAATGGAGCCAATATTGACGTATCCGCAGCAGGAGGCGGTAGTATTGCAGTCAACGCTCGTGATGTGGAGCTTTCAGGAGGAAGTGTACTCATTGCAGGTATAGGGCGAGGATTAGGGTCAGTTGACGCTGTTGCAGGAGATATTACACTTAATACTACAGGGGTGATTACACTCAGTGCTAGAGGGGAGATTAAACCTGTAGGAATTAGTTACGTTGCCAATTATGTCAATCGGCAAGCAGTAGGCAAAGCAGGAAACATTTATGTCACAGCTGGGTCACTTTCTCTAACTGATGGTGCTCAACTTATTGCCAGTACTTTGGGACAAGGTGATGCAGGCAATGTGATAATTAATGTAGGTGGTAATGTCTCTTTTGATGGAACTTCCAGCGCTGCTTTCAGTACAGTAGAAAATGGTGCTGTAGGAAAAGGTGGAAACGTTCAAATTAGTGCTGATTCTCTGTCTGTAACCAATGGAGCTGGACTTCTTGCCCTCTCCCGTGGACAAGGTGATGCAGGCAATGTGATAGTTAATGCACGTGGTAATGTCTCTTTTGATGGAACTTCCAGTGATAGTAGATTTTCCAGCAGTGCTTTCAGCACAATAGAAGAGGGTGCTGTAGGAAAAGGTGGAAATGTTCAAATTAGCGCTGATTCTCTGTCTTTAACCAATAGCGCTACACTTTCTGCCAGATCCTTCGGACAAGGGGATGCAGGGAATGTAATCATCAATGCACGTGGTCTGGTTTCTTTTGATGGTACAGATACCTATGCACTCAGTACAGTAGAAAATGGTGCTGTAGGAAAAGGTGGAAATGTTCAAATTAGTGCTGATTCTCTGTCTGTAACCAATGGCGCTCAACTTCTTGCCCTCTCCCGTGGACAAGGTGATGCAGGAAACATTTATATCAATGCCCCTAACAGAGTCAGTATCTCCGGTACCAGTTCAATAACAGGACGCTCCAGCGCACTGGCTACATCGACTCTTACCATATACTCTGGAGGTAATATCACAGTAAATACCACAAACTTGCGCGTATCAGATGGTGCGGTGTTAAGTGCGCGAACTCTGGATAATGGCAATGGCGGTAATATTACCTTAAATGTCAAACAAGCTGAGATTTTAAACGGTGGGCAAGTTCGCTCTATATCTTCAAGTACTGGTAATGCAGGCAAAATTACAATTAATGCACTAGACAGAGTGATTGTTAATGGTATTGATAATACTTACAATGACCGTGTAGCAGAATTTGGCACAAACGTTGCACCTACTAATCCAAACAGTGGATTGTTTGTTAGTTCTTCTGGTACAGGGGAAGCAGGAAACATTGACGTGATTTCACCCCAAATTCATTTAGACAACAATGGAATCATCAACGCTGAATCTGCATCTGGTAATGGCGGTAATATCAGATTAGCTGTAGGAGACTTATTACTTCTACGTCGTGGCAGTCAAATCTCAGCCACGGCTGGTACTGTGGGTGCAGGTGGCAATGGTGGCAACATTACTATTAACGCTCCCAATGGTTTTATTGTCAGCGTCAATAATGAAAATAATGACATCACTGCCAATGCTTTTGAAGGTGGTGGTGGTCGGATTGCAATCACATCTAGTGGGAATTTTAATATTCAACAGCGCGATCGCAAAGAATTAGAACGCTTGCTGGGAACTGCAACTCAACTAGACCCTCGACAGCTACCAACCAACGATATTACAGCATTTTCTCAAATCAACCCAACTTTAGAAGGTCAAATAAATATCAGCACACTAGACGTTGACCAAAACTTAGGATTAATAGAACTCCCCGCAGTCTTAGCAGATGTGTCAGATATAGTAGACACTGGTTGCGGCGCGATCGCCTCCACACCTGATGCCCAAGGTAGCAAATTTTTCATCACAGGACGTGGTGGTTTACCTCCTAGTCCTGACCAACCCCTGACTACAGATGTCATCTGGTCTGATACTCGAAGAGCAACAGTAACATCACAACAACAGAGTCCAAAAAAACCAGAGACTCAAGTACAGTCTAAATCTGATGTCATCAAAATTAATCCGGCGACTGGTTGGGTTTTTGACAATCAAGGAAATGTTACTCTCATTGGAAATACATCTCATCATGCAGGAATAGCTTCTGCTAGCTGCGTGAAATAGTGATTGCTTGAAAAGTTTTTATACAGGAGATTTGAGCAGCGATATGTCTACACACAAGGTTGGAGATGCGTAGGCGTAGCCCATCGTAGGCGTAGCCCATCGTAGACATCGCCCCGAAACCTGCCAACTTCTCAACGTTCAAAATCTTTGGAAGACTTATTTGATAAGCATTTGCACCTGCCAACTCCGCTCAAAAAATCAGCAGGGGTCGAAGGGATTTCCTCTGCCATCACTCCACTTCTCCCTTTCCCACCAACTGATACTTGATTAATTCTTTTGGTTGGCACTCTAGCACAGGGCAAAGTGAACGCAACTCGCACGAACCAATCTACCTCCGCCGCGATTATTCTCCCAATTTCTGATGGTTGATTCGGTCACGCCAATTGGCGAGTTCTGTCGTTGAGTTAACCAATCTCACCTTGTTTTTTGGCTTGCTGTATAGCTTCTTCACAAAGGACTTCTATTAAATTCGATAACGATCGCTTTCTTACCTTTGCTAGCTTCTCTAGTTCTACTTTTAAAGTCTCTTCTATATAAAGAGAGACTCGCTTTTTGTCAGTTACCACCGATCTCATCTCAACGCTACTCCTTTACTGTATTACCCTTAGCTTAACATAAGGGTAACATCAAAGTAGCGCTACCTTTTGCTACTATAGAAAATACAAAGCGATCGCTCTGGTGGCTGGTAACCAAGGGAGGCGATCGCTTGTTGACCACAATCTAAAAAGGACTCAGATAATGGCTCTTCAGATTCTACAGATTCGTTTGAAAACCATCAAGTATGGTGGTTGGGAGCAATTAGAAGTTGGAATTGATGTTAATGAAGCAGATGGTAAGAAGCTTTATTTAACGTATCCTACTGCTGAAACCATTCTCAATTATCCGACCGATAGCGTTCGGAAAAAAATCGGGTCTAAATCGCTGAAAGCTTTTCTAGGAGAGACCCGAACGTTCGGAAAATTTTCTGGTCTTATTGTCAATAAGAAAGATTTAGTCGGTGCTACAGCTAAAGTGACGCTGATGGACTTAGATGATTTTCTAGCTCTTGCCACTTGGGAAGCGGTTGTAAATCAAAACTTAGAAGTAGGTCAGACCTTAGCGTCAGGTTTTGGAGATTCACTGCGTTCTTTAGCTTACGATCAGTTCGAGATCGAACTTCAGGTAGAAGATCGTCAAGCGTGGTTAAAAACTAGGCTTGAAAGTAAAAGGATTAGACGTAACTTAACAGATGCTGTAAAAGCCTACTTGGAGTGTCACTCAGAGGTTTCAGATAATTACCGCACCTGGATTTACAAAAATGTCACAGATGCTGTCTATCGCGCTGTTTTTGGCAAAGACGCTAAGAAACTATCAGAGTTTTTGGAATGTAGTAAAGATGAAATACGCGATCGCCTAAACTCATTCTGTGTCAGTCGTGTTGAGTGGTTTGAAGAAAGTTTATGTCAGCAAATTGACCTCGACCACGAGCCACAAGCAGCGGTTAAGCGGGTAATTGAGTTTAACTCGCTGAAGCCTGTCATGCCTGTCAAGCAACAGACTGCTTAGGTTTACTCTATATGAGTCTTCAGGGTGTATCTGCTATTTGTTAAGCAACAAGGAATGTTATGCAATATACCGAATTTACCCAGTATTACCCTTTTCTCAATACACTTTTGGTTGAATGGGCTGCACATCGCATTGCTAGAACTGCCGATTACTTGGAAGCAGAAGCCCGATCGCATATCTCTTGTTTGCAATCTCAGATCGAACGTAAAAAAATTCAAATGCCACTGACAAGGCAGATATTTGCCGAATTTCCTCACGGTATATCACTAGAAGAGTTTGAAAGGCTGGCGTGGGCGACTGATGAAGAATATAAATATCTTCATTCTTTATTGTTAGAGGCAAAATATAGCTTATCTGAAATCAAAACAACGACTGTAACTCCTTCTATGCAACAGATACAACAAGCAACAGAAGAAGTCAAAGATTATATTCAGGCACTTGCTCATCCTTCTGTTGATGTTTTTTTAAAGTGGAATTCGCGATTGAGCAGTCGCGAAAAGTTTTACATCCAGCTTCTACCAAATCTGCTTAGAGAGAAAAATGGTGAAGCGGGTAAACTCTGGAGTCTTGCAACTGATGAATGGGGATATTTAGATGAAGGCTATCAAATTCTCACTGAACCCGTTATCAAATCGTTTTTCTCAATGGAACGACTGATTGGGGCAATTACTGTCAATAGTTATGGAGTAAAATGTCTGAATGCACCAGTGACAATGTTTGTGGATATTGACTTGGATAGTAGTGGACTAGACTGTTCTTACTTTTCTTTTCCTTGGGGACAGAGCGACACTCAAGAATCTCTCGTAATGGAAGCTATCCGCTAAACACTAGACAAAGCTGGACAACCAGTACTTGTCTAGTGTAGAGATAGCCAGCCTAAGTCTTAACTGACTACGTTTTGAGGGTCATGGCATCTTTAAGTGCTTTCCAGCTTAAAGCTGAACTGCCGCCAAGGATTAAACAGGTGTGTTTAGCGATCATCAGTGTCTTCGGCATAACAAGCTCTCAAAACATTGGCGAGGAAAACATTACCCGGTTCCCGGAGGACAAAATGACCATCTTTTCCAATCAACCACTACTCATCACCGCCAAAGGCTGGGGTAATCGGCAGATGTGTACAACCAATAAATACGGGGTTCCAATCAGACATAGAGAGCGACAAAAAGCTTTTTTTGGCTTCCAGACTGGCGACATGGTATTCGCCTTGCTGCCAACGGGCAAGTTTGCAGGCACTCATATAGGACGCCTAACAGTCAGAAAAACAGGAGTTTTTGAGATGAATACGCCCATATGTAAAGTTAGCCCAGTCAGACACAAGTATTGTAAAACTATTCATCGTCAAGATGGCTATATGTACTCGTTTTCCACAAATGTCCAGCAAAAAGGCGATTAGATGATATCCGATCGCATACTCCGTCAAGAATTGGGATTTGCGGTTTGAAGCATATCGGACTCGCAATGGACTGCGGTTGATTGAGATGAGTCGTGAGTGGAATCCACGAGAAGATGAATCACAAACCGTACTCGAAACCTTGGGCTGCGATCACCTGTTTCAACATCTGTGTATGTCTCAAGGCACTTTCAGGGCAAGATTAGAACCCAAGCCCTGGCGCGTGGTAGCAGGTCAAATACATAGGGTGTGTCATTATCTAGGAACTTTTGGCACTGCACCGGAGAATTCTACAAGTATTGCCATTAGAGCTATTCACGATACTTGGTGTTTGGGCAATGGAAGCTTAGCATAACTACTGGTTCACCACACTGAATTATAGTCAGTCCAATATCTGTGTGATTCACACAGATATAAAACTTAAACTCCGAATCTCACATGGTGATCGCCTTTAATGTTTTGTCACTTTTAATACGAGTAAGAGGCGATGTAGGCTGATATTGGAGGAGGCGATGTCTACGAGGGGCTACGCCTACGCAATACAAATGCATCTGCAAAAGTTCTAAGGGATGAGTTATTTCTCTTCAAACAAGATAGTACAGCTGCACTTTTGGTCTAGAAAAAGTTCTCTTCGGACGAACAACACTTTTCTCTAGAAAAAAGTCAACAAACTGCCTGGGTTTCTTCGTACTAGGGGATAAACTGGTCTGGATTACCCATAAGATTGCCTTGGGCAGCTGTTGAGGAGGCGATCGCATTGAAACGGAAAAACTGTGTCTGATAGCAAGACAGTACTGGTACGGATTCAACAGGGGGATTTGAGAAGAGCGATCGTCGTACTTCTCAAGCGTCCTTACTCAGCCTTTTCCTCTGCTAACCAAAGCGATGTAAGACGGTTGCACTCGTCACTAATATGTTTTACTTATTAATAGTGGCTGTATTGTTTACAAGCTTAGAGAGTGCTATGGTAATTGTGCGTTTTGGTTTTGTGTTGGGAATGCTTATGGGTAGTGCTTTGTGGACAACTTGCGCTGTTGCTCAAATTATTCCAGACAATACTTTACCGAATAATTCCATCGTTACACCAGACGGTAACACTATCAATATCACTGGTGGTACCCAAGCCGGAACCAATTTATTCCACAGCTTTCAAGAATTCTCTGTTCTTACTAATCGTACTGCATCATTTAATAATACGGTTGACATCCAAAATATTATCAGCAGGGTCACAGGTGGGTCAGTCTCTAATATTGATGGGATAATTAAAACTTTAGGCAGTGCTAACTTATTTTTGATGAATCCAAATGGAATTATCTTTGGACAAAATGCGAGTTTAGATGTTGGTGGTTCGTTTGTTGCAACCACAGCAAATGCAATTCAATTTGGCGAACAAGGATTTTTTAGCGCTACCAATCCCACAAACAATACACCCTTATTAACAGTTAATCCATCCGCTTTATTCTTTAACCAAATTGCTGCGACTATTCAAAATAGCTCTACTGCACCCGCAGGTTTGTCTCCTACAGGTGGTAATTCAACTGGTTTACAAGTTCCAGATGGTCACAGTCTGCTGTTGGTGGGTGGGGACATTAATATGGATGGAGGAGGATTGAATGCTTTTGGTGGTCGAGTCGAATTGGGAGGTCTTACTGCACCAGGAACTATTGGGCTTTCCATAGACGACCTAAATCTCCGCTTAAGTTACCCTGTCGGAGTACAACGAGCAGATGTATCTCTAAATGACAGCGCATTTATTGATGTCGTTGCAGGAAATGGAGGTAGTATTGCTGTCAATGCTCGCCACTTTAGAATTGCAGGAGACAGTTTTCTTACCGCAGGTATAGGGACAGGTTTAGGAAACAAAGATGCTCAAGCAGGTAACATTGAGATAGATGCCTCCGACACTGTCACAATCGATGGCACTAGCTCTACCTTTTCCTCTAGCAGTATAGTCAATGGAGTTTTTGGAAATGGGAATGCAGGGAATGTTCTCATTAAAACAGGTTCAATAAATATTATCGGAAATGCTCAATTAGGTTCTGTAACTAATGGACAAGGAAATGCCGGCAGCGTCACTATTCAAGCGATGGATACAGTTTCCATATCAGGAACAAACAGTGGAGTTACAAGCTCGGTAACACCTGACGGGGTAGGTAATGGATCTGATATTAATATCTCTGGGCGTTCGCTATCATTATCTGATGGTGCTCAAGTGTCTACTGGTACTCTTGGTACAGGTGATTCTGGGAACATTTTCATTAATGTGGATAACGATATATCTGTCAAGAGTGGTTCTTTCATACAAGCAGTTACCTTTGGAAAAGGAAATGCGGGTAATATCATGCTAAAAGCAGGCGGTACAGTTTCCTTTGAAGGGATTGGTTCTAATAATGTAGCCAGTCAAGCATCCACTATTGTAGGAAGAAGACAAGCCACCTTTTTCGGAAGAGTATTAGAATTAGTTGGTGAGGGTAAAGGTGGGAACATCGAAATTAGCGCTGATTCTCTGTCTTTAACCAATGGCGCTCGGCTTTCTGCCAGCACCTTTGGAAAAGGGGATGCAGGGAATGTAATAATTGATGCCCGTGTCAATATCTCTTTTGATACTGCCTATGCTCTCAGCACAGTAGAACAGACAGGCGAAGGAAAAGGTGGGAACATACAAATTAGCACTGATTTTCTGTCCTTGACCAATGGCGCTCAACTTCTAGCCCTTACCCGTGGACAAGGTGATGCGGGAAATGTAATAATTGACGTCCGTGATATCTCTTTTGATGGGACTTCCAGTGATGGTAGATTCCCTAGCGCTGCTTTCAGCACAGTAGAATCGGGTAGCAAAGGAAAAGGTGGGAACATACAAATTAGCGCTGATTCTCTGTCCTTAACCAATGGCGCTCAACTTCAAGCCCTTACCCGTGGACAAGGTGATGCAGGTAACATTGAAATTAACGCCCTTAATAGAGTCAGTGTCATTAATCCAAACAGTGGATTATTTGTTCGTTCTCAAGGTACAGGGGAAGCCGGAAACATTAACGTGATTTCACCTCAAATTCGTTTAAACAACACCGGAACCATCAGCGCTGAATCTACATCTGGTAACGGCGGCAATATCAACCTGTTTCCAAAAGACTTACTGCTGCTACGCAACGGAAGTCAAATCTCTGCGACTGCTGGCACGGATCGAGCAGGAGGTAATGGTGGCATCATTACTATTAATGCTCCCAATGGTTTTATTGTTGCAGTTCCTAGTGAAAACAGCGATATTACTGCCAATGCTTTTGAAGGCAGTGGTGGACAAATTGTGATTAATACATCTGGGTTATTTGGAATTGAACGTCGTTCTAGATTAACTCCACAAAGTGATATCACAGCTTTTTCTGAACGTGGAATTAGTGGTGAAATATCTATTAATCAACCAGATGTTGACCAAAACTTAGGATTAATAGAACTCCCCGCTGTATTAGCAGATGTATCAGATATAGTAGACACTGGTTGCGGCGCGATCGCTTCCACACCTGATGCCCAAGGTAGCAAATTTTTCATTACTGGACGTGGTGGTTTACCTCCTAGTCCTGACCAACCCCTGACTACAGATGTCATCTGGTCTGATACTCGAAGAGCAACAGTAACATCACAACAACAGAGTCCAAAAAAACCAGAGACTCAAGTACAGTCTAAATCTGATGTCATCAAAATTAATCCGGCGACTGGTTGGGTTTTTGACAATCAAGGAAATGTTACTCTCATTGGAAATACATCTCATCATGCAGGAATAGCTTCTGCTAGCTGCGTGAAATAATGATTGCTTGAAAAGTTTTTATACAGGAGATTTGAGGAGCGATATGTCTACACACAAGGTAGGAGATGCGTAGGCGATCGCCCTTAATATTTTGTCACTTTTAATATGAGTAAGAGGCGATACGCAATACAAATGCATCTGCAAAAGTTCTCAGGGATGAGTTATTTCTAGACAAACAAGATAGTACATCTGCACCTTTGGTCTAGAAAAAGTTCTCTTCGGACGAACAACACTTTTCTCTAGAAAAAAGTCAACAAACTGCCTCGCTTTATTCGTACTAGGGGATAAAGTGGTCTCTATGAGTTTTAGTGGGATTGCGATCGCAAGCCTCTAACTAAGAGATTT
>JAWQFQ010000266.1:0-12294 GCA_035967975.1 Scytonema sp. PMC 1070.18 | reverse complement strand
TTGGGTCTTGTCTGTAGCAATCAGCACAGACGGCAACACCATCGTCAGTGGTGGTTCAGATGGCACCGTCCGGTTGTGGAATATCAACTTTGAGCATTGGTTGAAAATTGCTTGTCAACAGTTGCGCTTTCATCCCGCGCTTGATAAAGATGATGTAGCTAAGGCAACTTGTCAGCCATATTTGCATTGATGACATTCAGTCAATTGAATCACTCTTAACAATCGTTAAGAGCAAAACTGAAACTATCCTGAGGCGTTTTCTGTCAGATTGAAACGGTGGTAAGAAAACATTCTCAGTTAAAAAACGGTGAAAAACAATCCGAGAAATTGAGTTCCAGGAATATTCCCGCTACGGACTTGCGATCGCAACGGCTAGAGAGGTTGAGCCGAGATAACTGCATTTTCGGAAATTGAGGGTTGAAACGCTTACCCTACTCTCTTTTGATAATTTGCTACTTAATTGTACGTAACATGATTTTCAGTAACGAAAAATCAAGCATTTCAAGCCTCTATTTCCGTTCTCGTCCGTATCTCGGCTCAACCTCAAATTAGAATGTAAATACCTGTTAACAAGTTTTATTTACACACCATAAGGCTTCAAAAGTCTGAGAATTTCAAGGATTGCAGCCAAAAGAGCATTCAGATAAATAGTATTAATCAAAACAACGCAGAGAAGGATAATTAACAAGAACTTAGAAGAAGAAGTAAAAGTAAGAATTTTGAGAAGTTGCTGCATAAAAAGAAAAAAATAAGTATGACTCAGGTTTAACAAACTAATCCGTTAGCGTCCACAGATACAGAAAAGTGGCGCAATTGGGGAACGCTTCGCTAGATTTGGCGGTGCCTACGGGCACAAAGACTTTCTTTCTGAATCCACACATATCACAGCCCGCACCCGGCACTTCGCTGTCGCCGCCAAATCTTCCCCAATTGCTGGTTAACTAGTGGGGACAACTCGGATATCCTAAATCTGCTCTAATGATTTCTTCTTTAATTGTGTATGGTTGAAGTTGATAAATTTTCCCTTGAATATCACAAAATAAATAAGCATTACAATGTTGGCAGGGTCTCAGAAACATTAAAAGTAAAGAATGCATCCGAATAAACTTTTTATAACCTATCGGTTTAGTTTGTAAATATTGATAAAAGGTTCCAGTGACAAGTTCAAAAGTTTTCATGACTTCTCCTAAATTTACAAACCAGCAAAGGAAACAAGACTTTCAACAGCAACATCAATTGATAATATAATTGTGCCCATTGAAATAAGACCCAGGAACAAAAAGTAAAGCGTGTATGTGCGGGTGAGCGTAATCATTAGGAGCTCTAGTAATTTCAACAGACTTAAGCCAACCGTCTGCAACCCAAACTTTATGGCGTGACCGAATAATTCGTAATTCGTGATAGCCATAGATGAACTTTAAGTGGGTAGAGCAGCGGTTAATCTTCCATTCCTCAGTTTCGCACCCAACTGCGCCATAAAGGGAAGCAATTCTGTTAGCCTGTTTCTTCCTTAAATTCCATAATGTATCATCAAAATTATTCATATCAGTATTGACACTGAAAAATGGCGGGAATCATTGGTGTATATGAATTATGGAGGTTTTTGTTTTGACTAAATATTTCTTAAGTGTCAAGATAAGATATAACTCAACCCCCAGAGACGCACGAGCGGACGGACGCGGGCACCGCAGCGGCTACTGCCCCGCGCCCACCCACACACGCGCCCCCGCTGCTATGTACTCTAGCGTATAAGACAGTGGGCTTGTCTGATTGTCGAACAGAGATAACTGAGTCAAGATCGTATCGACGTTGACCGTTCGGTGTTTTAATCGTTTTGATTTTGCCTGCTTCTTCCCATCTGAGGAGGGTTCTAAGGGTAACTCCAAGTTTAACTGTTGCCACTCTTGCTGGGACATAGTTTGCCATAGAGACATTATTAGTGCGTTTATAAAAATATAACCTGGAATGTGCAATAATGTCAAACAATGTCAATTAAATTGGGGATGAGGAATTTACTCTTCTTCCCCATCCCTCCATCATCAAGACTGGGGAGAAGCAGTGGATGTATCTATTTTTTTTGGGCGTACAGAGGAACTGTCTCAATTAAAACATTGGATTTTGAATGACCGATGTCGGCTGATTGCGGTGCTGGGGATGGGGGGAATTGGGAAGTCTTCCCTCTCGGTGAAACTGGCTACTGAAATTCAGGAACAGTTTAAGTTTGTGGTTTGGCGAAGTCTTCGTAACAGCCCGCCGCTTAAAGATTTGCTGGCAAACCTGCTACAATTTTTTGCTCAAGGTCAACCAGTTCATTTGTCAGAGAACATTGGCGATCGCATTTCACAATTGATGCTACAGTTGCGATCTCACCGTTGTCTTATAGTGCTAGACAATGCAGAATCGATTTTGGCTAGCAATAATCAATACGGACATTACCAAACTGGATATAATGACTACAGGCAACTTTTTCAGCAAGTGGGAGAAACATCTCATCAAAGCTGCTTGGTACTAACAAGCCGGGAAAAACCTCAAGAAATTGCGACCCTTGAAGGCGACTCTTTTCCAGTCCGCGTACTACATCTCACAGGCTTAGATGCAAGCAATGCACTGGAACTCATAAGAACTAAAAGTTTTTTCTGCGGTTCAGATACAGATTGGCAAGACCTGATAGAACATTATACGGGCAATCCCCTAGCGCTTAAAATAATTGCTACTACAATTCAAGAATTATTTGATGGTGATATTACTGAATTTCGTGCTCAAGGTGTTACGGTAATTGGTAGTATTTATGAGTTGCTACAGCAGCAGTTTTACAGATTATCAGCACTAGAAAAAGATTTAATGTACTGGCTAGCAGTTAACCGCGAACCAGTCACATTATCAGAATTGCGTACAGATTTAGTTTTACCCATATCTTCCATGAAACTTTTGGAAGCATTGGATTCTCTTTGTCGGCGCAGCTTAATTGACAAACAATCATTTCCACAGTCCCCCGTGCAATTTACTCTCCAACCTGTGGTTATGGAATATGTCACAGATAATTTTATTCAACAGGTGTGTATTGAAATTGAGAAATGGGAAAATACTTTTTCTCACCCCACTCCCTTATTTCAAAGTCATGCTTTGATGAAAGCAACTGCTAAAGATTACATTCGGATTGCTCAAATCAAGCTGATTATTCAGCCTACGATCGCGCAACTACTACTGACATTCCGAACCAAACAAGCAATCGAAACCCATCTCATTCAGATTGTGCAAACGTTAAGAAACTTCTCTTTTGCGAATTCTCTCTCTATTTCCCCATCTATTTCACTAGAACCGGGCTATTTAGGTGGTAACATTCTTAACCTCTTATGTGACCTGCAAATGGATTTGACTGGAACCGATTTTTCTTACTTGACCATTAAGCAAGCGTATCTTCAAGATACTTCTTTAAAAAAAGTAAACTTTGCCCATTCCAATTTTTCTAAATGCATATTTGCAAGAAATTTTGGTAGCGCCATGTGTGCTTCCTTTAGCCCCGATGGGAAAGTGTTAGCAACAAGTCATTCCGAAGGTAATATGCGCTTTTGGGATGTCGCCAGTGGTCAAGAACTGATGCGTTTTCAAGGACATCAAGTGTCAGCTTGGTCTGTCGCTTTTAGCCCAGATGGTAGCTTCTTTGCTAGTGGCGGACAAGATGAAAAAATTAGGTTTTGGGATGTGACAACAGGACAATGCTTGAGAAATTTGGAAGGTCACAAAGGTGAGGTTTTTTGCATTGTTTTCAGTAAAGATGGTACTCATTTAATTAGTAGTAGTACCGATGCTACTATTAGAATTTGGGATGTCACAACCGGAGACTGTACCCAAATATTGCCAGGACATGATGATGGAGTGATGTGTTTGGCTTTGAGCCCTGATAGTCGTATCCTTGCTAGTGGCAGTGATGACAAAACTATCAAGCTTTGGAACGTTACCACAGGTCAATGTATAAAAACATTGCAGGGTCATACAGATTGGGTACGAAGTGTGACATTTAGTACGAATAGTATACTGGCCAGTGGTAGCTTTGATAAAACCATCAAGCTTTGGGATGTCAAAAAAGGAATTTGTATTGAAACTTTAGAAGAACACACAAATGGAGTGTACTCACTCACTTTTGTGGGCGATCGCAATACCCTTGCTAGTTCTAGTTTAGATGGAACTGTAAGACTTTGGGATGTGAAGACAAGGCAATGTGTTAGAACTCTGCAAGGACACACTAATGCTGTTTACGTCATTGCAACTAACCCCCAAGGAACGTTACTTGTCAGTGGTGGAGATGACTTCTCTCTAAAACTTTGGGATGTTACCACTGGGGAATGCATCAGAACATTAAAGGGAATGAATAACTGGATTGCATCTGTTGTTTTTCAGCCCATAAAATCCGATGAGGGCGATCGCACGAAAAACAGCAGACAAAATGTAATTTTTGCTACTGCTAGTTATGACAAAATTGTGAGACTCTGGAATTTAGAAGGGGAGTACCGTAAGTTCATTGGACACAATGACTTCATCTTCTCAGTTGCCTTTAGTCCTGATGGTCGTACTTTAGCAAGCGGGAGTGCAGACCAAACAATTAGATTGTGGGATGTGTCCACAGGTCAATGCACAAAGGTATTGACGGGACATACGGGTATGGTCACGGGGCTTGCTTTTAGTCCTGATGGTTGTACTTTAGTCAGCAGCAGCTACGATCGCACAGTGCGATTGTGGGATGTCGCTCTCGGTCAGCCGTTGCACCTCATACCAGAACAAGTTATGATGTCCGTCGCCTTTAGTCCTGATGGGAAAAAGCTAGCAATCGGAGGTTTCGATGACGCTGCGAAAATTTGGGATTTAGAAACATGGCAGTGTTGTCAAACATTTAAAGGACATAGCAACTGGGTTTGGTGGGTTGCTTTTAGGGCTCAAGGCGATATACTGGCGACAGGTAGTTCCGACGGTACAGTGTGTCTGTGGAATGTGCAAACAGGGGAATGTATCCGTAAACTGGTAGGACACAAAGATTGGATCTGGGCGATCGCATTTAGTCCCGACGGTAATATCCTTGCTAGTTCGAGTCGTGACGCTACCATAAAACTTTGGGAGGTGAAAACAGGCTGTTGTATTACTTCCCTTGAAGAACACACTGTTTGGGTGATGTCCATTGCATTTAGTTATGATGGCAATCTACTCGTCAGTGCAGATGGATTTGCAGAGATTAAACTTTGGGATGTACAGACAAAAGAGTGCATCAAGACTTTAAGAGCAGAACGTCTGTATGAAGAAATGAATATTTATGGAGTTACAGGTTTAACAGAGGCACAGAAGTTAAGTTTGTGTACTCTAGGAGCTGTAGAACTTCATGAGTCTAATAAATGATTTTATTTGACTATATTAAACTATTCTTTTATCGAAGTTTGGTTATACTTATTTTTTCCAAGGTAGCTTGGTACCCATTTCGGTCATTGCTGAAAAAACTAAATATAGGATAACTACACTAGCACTGATTAGAAAAATAACAACTTCATTATCCATTTTCTTCTCACCTAGATTTACACCAACTTTAATACTACCTGGATGAGCGAAAATTAGAAATCCGGTTGCTGACACCTCAGGTACCATTAACCGAGCAGTGGGTAGTTCAAGCTAAGAAAAATATAAAATGTTCGTAGTTGCAATGCATGCGAAGACAGCGCAACTACGAACGAATCATTTTATTATTCATGAACCGAAGATGATATTTCCCGTGTTATTTAGGTGTGATGACTGGAGGTGCTACCTGAAAACCTGTTTGGTTTTGTTGTTGTGGTTGAGCTTGCTGTTGCTGAAGCAGTTTGTGTTGTCTTGCTTTGAATGCAGCCGCCGCATCGTTTAGTTGTTGGTTTTGTGCTTCAGGATTCCAAACGGCGTTTCCGCGATTGAAGCGATGAATCAAGTTAAATAAACCCATGTTATCTACTTCATCGCTACGAGGTGCTAATGGATCATCGTTCTGTTGTGGATCGAGGTCTTGTAGGATACTTCTTCCTGTATCAGCCCAGCTGGGTTGAGGTAGTGTTAAGCCTGTCAAGCCGATTCCTACTATGGAGATTGCAAAGAATTGCTTCAGCAGTAAAAACGGTTTTTTCATACTTTTGAGGGAGTGGGGAGTGAGACAAGAGTTTTTCTTTAATAAATTATGGGTTGCATTGCAACCCGTTCGCTACTCTTATGCTAAAGTGCGCCGCAGTCGAGGTTGAATACTCAACAATGCTACAACAGCGAAGCCCAGCAACACCAGCAATGCACCGCCAAAGGTAACATCACCCCAAAAAGCGTGCATTACTACACTATTTAATCCCCAATTTTGATGGACGTAAAGATAGCGAATTGGTTCGATCGCGTAACTCAGGGGATTGAGTGTAGCCACAATCTGTAACCATTGAGGCATGAAGGATAAAGGTGCTAGTGCAGTACTAGCAAACAACAGAGGTAAGTTACTGACAAAGATGACTGCAATTAATTCAATATGTCCGGGTAGTGCAAAAGCTAAACCCAAACTGATAGCGGTTACCCCTAATGCTAGGAGAAAGACAATTAAAGCTATGACTCCTAAACCTGCTATATCTGGTACACCAGCCCCTAAAAATGCTGCTGCAGTGACAATAACTGCTGCTTGCAGCAAACTTTGACTGATAATGAAGATTGCTGAAGCCAAGACAATTGAAAACCGTGAGGCTAAGGGGGCGACTAACAATCGATTTAAAAAGCCAAATTCTCGGTCAAACATCACGGGTAGTCCAGCATTCAAGGCTCCAGCAAATGCTGTAAAAACTATGACTCCAGCACTCAGAAATTGCCCGTAATTGGTCGTGTTACCAAAGATACCTTTAGGTGCATTTTGGAACAAAGCACCAAACAATACCAACCACATGACTGGCTGAATAATTCCTGCAATCAAAGTTGAGGGACGACGCTGCAATTGAATAAACAAGCGCCGAGTCAACGCCAATGTTTCTTGTACAAATTCACCAAAGAAATTGGGAGCAGCATCAGCGTAAGCTTGAGGGGATGCTACATCTTGCCAATTAATTTCTGATTTGGGAGGTAAGACAGTACCACTCATAATGATGTTAGTTTTGATAGTTGATAGTTGATAGTTGATAGTTGTTAGTGGTTAGTTGGTAGTTGGTAGTTGTTAAGGAAATTTCCTACTAACCACTATCTACTAACTACTAACCACTAACCACTATCCATTGACTGTTTTCATCTCATACTCTGCTTGCGTTCAGCTTTGGGGTCGCGGCTTCCGGCTGCAGCTATTTCTGCATCCATTAGCGTTCTTCCGGTTGCTGCTAGGTAAACATCGTCCAAACTGGGTCGGGATTGAGCTATACCAAAAATCGGCAATCCTACGGAATTTAACGCCTGCTGGATGGAGATTAAAGCATCTTGTTGTGGTGTCACAACTAAGTTGAGCGAGTTCCCTTGTGCGTTATTGATAATGATTTCCTGTACGAAAGGTAAGGATTTGAGCAAATCTTTCGCTTTTTCAGCTTCTTCGTTTGGAGAAAACTCGCGGATTCTTAATGTAATGCGATCGCCTCCCACTTTATCTTTCAACTCTGAGGGAGTTCCAGTCGCAATTACCACACCACGGTCAATAATTGCCACTCTATTCGCCAAAGCATCAATTTCTTCTAGATAATGACTGGTAATCACTACCGTTGTACCGGCTTGGCGTATCTTGCTTAGGAAATCCCATACCACAAAACGGCTTTCTATGTCAAGACCTACCGTTGGCTCATCTAAAACCAGCACGTCTGGTGCATGGAGTAATCCAGCTGCTAAATCTAGGCGTTTGCGTAACCCGCCTGAGTAAGTACCAGTTTTTTTATCAGCATATTCTTGCAAACCAAGTAAATTGAGCACCGTGCTGACTCTTTGCTTGGCTACTGCACCAGGTAGATGATAAAGTGCTGCTTGTAATTGAAGCAGTTCTCGCCCAGTCAATACCTTATCTAAAGCAACTTCCTGAGCTACGTAGCCTAAACGTTTCCTTGCGGCTCTAGGATTTTCCAGTACTGAGATGCCAGAAACTTCTATTTTGCCTGCATCTGGTGTCGTGAGACTACACAAAGCACGCAAAGTAGTTGTTTTCCCTGCACCATTAGGACCGAGCAAACCAAAGATTTCTCCTCGTTCTACCCTAAAGGAAACATCCTTCACGGCTTCAACTGTGCCGTAGCTCTTTTTAAAATTTTCGATTAAAACGGCGGGAGTCACGATCGCTTATCCTAACTATACAAATCTCAACAATCACTCTTCCTATTTTAGTTGAGTGCTGTTGGGGGAGGTGAAAAAGCTAGTTTTCTTAAGAAAGGGGTGTAGGGTGTAGGGTGTAGGGTGTAGGGTGTAGGGTATTGCGCCCGTATGGCTGGATGATGAGTATGTTTAAATACTAGAACTTTGTGGACAATTGTCTTCCTAATGTGAATTTTTGTCAAAATTTCTCATCTATTTCTCATTTTAGGTTCAAGATTGAAGAACATAACCATAAATAAGTAGCTTCATTAGGGACTTCCAAATAAAGAAGTATCCAGATATATCTTGTGGTACGTCTGTCTCAGACGTCAGCAAGTAGGAGCAAAGAGGACGCCCACCTCACAACAGGTCGAATTTATTTTTTGCAAAGCCCTTAGCTGAATTTGGTAAAACCACAGAATTTAGATTAGGAACTTCCAAAATATCTCTTGTGGTACGAACTACACGAGTCGGCGTGCGATCGCAAGGCTGGCTTTGACGCCTGTCCCACAAGATAGAGGATTTATTTCTGGGAAATCCTAATGCAATTTGAATTTGAGATTGAAAACAGGAGACGATCTATTATGGCACAGCAAAATGCAGCCCAATTTTTCAACGCTGTCAAACAAGATCGAGCATTTCAGGAAAGACTTAAAGCAGCATCTGAGCCAGAAGCGTTCATCAAAATCGCGAAAGAGCGTGGCTATGACTTCACAGTTGAAGAACTACAGCTTGAACTGAGCAAATTATCCGAAGAAGAGTTGGCTGGGATTGTTAATCCGGGGATCGCACCTAGACAACACATTTATCCCAGGTAAATATTTTAGGGACTTCCAAATAGAAAAGTTGGACAATCACTCTTGTGGAACGGGCGTCTCACCCGTTCTAGTATTGAGATTACTGCTGTCTCTTGAGCTGTTTGTCAATCAGTCATTAGCTATTTTCCACTCATCAATGTTCCAAAACACTGACCCTAAACTAGAATATTTGATTGGTTTGATGCGATCGCGCACTGCTTGAAATGACATAGGATTCACTAGGCAAAACACAGGTAACTGTTCAGCAACAATTTGCTGGAATTTGCTATAAATTGCTTTGCGCTTGTTCTCATCTAGTTCTTTGACTCCAGCACTGAAAAGACGGTCGATTTCCCTCTCCCAATCAGAAATTACCCACCCTTTGAGTGGTGGTTCTCCTGCTTGAGGACCTTGGTTAAATTGATGAAATGAGCCTTGACTAGTCCAAAACAACGATATAAGGTTAGGTTCTACATCTGCACCAGGAACGCCAAATGCACCTACGTAACAATCCCAATCTCGACGGGAGAGCAACTTTCGCAGCACAACATTGAAGTTGACTACCTGCAACACCGCTTTAATACCGATTTGGCTTAAATCTTGTTGGATTTGCACAGCAGCATCTATCCGAGACCGATCCTCTGATTTTACTAGGAGATTGAATTGTACTCGGTTCCCATCGGAATCTATCAGTTCTTTTTGAGAATTGTACTTGAAACCAGCCTCTAACAACATTTGCTTTGCCTTCAGAGGATTGTAATCGTAAACTTTTAACCCAGCTGCAGGTGACAGGTAATAAGGACTTTGCACCGCTATAGGTGAATGTTGTACTTCGCCTAGCCCTTGATAAATATTGGTTTTCATCCGTCTGCGATTGATAGCATAAGCAACTGCTTGTCTAAAAGCCAAGTTATTAAACCACCGAGACTTGATTGGGTTTACAAAAGGTTGTCCTTTAGCATTACGAGCTTGATTGAGATTGAAACCAACAAACGCAAAACCACCACTGAGTCCGCCATTATAAATAGTGTATTTTCCTCGCTTTTCCTCCTTCTTCAGTAACCCAAACACTGATGGTGTCACATTCAGGCTATCCAGTTCTCCAGAGCGGAATTTTAGTAACTGATTGTCAGTTGAGGAAATAATTTGCCAAACAATACGTTCAATATAAGGCAATTGATTTCCCTGAGCATCTTGCCGCCAGTAATGGGGATTGCGTCGCAAGATAACTCGCTCAGATGGAGTATAACTTTCTATCTGGTAGGGTCCATTACTAATAATTTTTTCAGGAGGGGTGTTGGTTCCCCAAGTTGATAAAAATTGAGGATTGCCATTCGCATCATTGGTTAGCACAGAATCGCGTAATGCATGAGCTGGAAGAATTGCCAGTCTTTCTATGTTTCTCAAAAAAGGAGCAAAAGGTTCTGGTAAGGTAAACTCAATTCGCCGCTCATCAAGTTTCTGCACTGTTGGAAAAGCTTCTTTATT
Source organism: Scytonema sp. PMC 1070.18 (assembly GCA_035967975.1). Classification (GTDB taxonomy): domain Bacteria; phylum Cyanobacteriota; class Cyanobacteriia; order Cyanobacteriales; family Nostocaceae; genus Scytonema. Next base: position 1,720 of record JAWQFQ010000266.1, on the reverse strand, counting down.
GCCAATACGCAGAAAATCTCTCCAGATAGTAGGAATTTTTTTGTTGAGGTAAATATCTCGATAAGTAAAGACAATATCATCTGCTGTCAGAGGTTTGCCATCTGACCACTTTAACCCTGGTTTGAGTGTAAAAGTAATTCGCTGGCGATCGCTAGAAATTGCCCAATTCTCCGCTAACCCAGGTTCCAATTTATTAGTCACAGGGTTCTCATTAATCAATCCTTTGTAGATGAAAGGAAAAATACTATAAGGAGAGTCATTAATGGCATAATTAAAGCTGGGCGGGTCGCTCAAAGAAACTAAAACGACTTGAGATACTTGAGCTTCTTTAATTTTAAATTGGCTAGGGTGACAACCTCCTAACAGCAAACAACAAGACAGTACCAAAGCCATCACCAACTTCAGGGGTGGTGGTGAAAATAGGTCAAGTTGGTGCGATTCCACAAGAGCATTTTTCAATCCTACCTAAATCATGATACTTGATGAGGGAGCAGTTTGGGTGCTGTGAGATAGGGAGTGATGGGCGAAGCTCCGCCGTGGGCGATCGCGCCACCAAGTCTTTTGTAAATTTTCTACTAAGATTCAGGCGTACCACACACAGGACACTGCGATCGCTTAACTAAAATATGCTCTTGTATAGATAGTGATATTAAGTCGAAAGCCAACAGCGTACCCGTTAACTGCTGATGTTGTCCCCATATAATCCACTTAGCTATTTCTATTGCTATTAGATTCAGCCCTAATTGAACACTGGTTGGGAGGACTGCGTGGAGATTTGAAGTATTTTGAACTTTATTATTCCGTAAACTTTGAGCAAGACACTCCCAACACCCGGTTTCACCGGGAATAAACAATGGTCCTATCCAAATGGCTGTACCCACAGGTTTAGCTAGAAGCCACGGTTTTCCTGTTTCTTCAGCTTCCCGATTAAATGCATCTAAACCGATTTGGAGATAGTCATCAGTGAAAACAACTGTGAAGTCTCCCTCACCAAGTTGGATGTCTAGCGATTCTAAAGCATAAGCAATCGATTCAATTCCTAATGTACCTAAAGCAGTTACGGAAATTCTGCTTTCTTGCAATTTCTGTACGGCGATTTCTGGTTCAACACCTAATGAACTCCAGAAGGCTGCTACTTGTTGTGGAATAATGTTCGAGGATTCAGTGAGATAGCCTTCAATTTCTAAACGGATTAAAGCTTGTTGAATATCTAAAAGCGGGACTTCTTTTTTTAGTTGCCAAATAATTTCATTAACAGTATGATTACCATCTAATAACAGGGCTAAGAGAACGTATAATCGATTGTTAAGAATGCATTGTCCTTTGTCGCTGAGCAGATAAACGGTATCGGGTTCAATGATTCTCACATGGTAATGAGGTTTAAATTTTGGTTTGTATAACATAATTATTTAATTTGGTTGGGTTTATAATATAGAATGTATGTTATTTTACTTCACTCAAAGGCGCAAAGGAGAGCGCTAAGCATTCAGCTATTGGCTGAGGTTCTGATTGCTGAACGCTTACGACAAACGGATGTTTACAAAAATGTAACAATGAGGCAACGAGAGGCGATCGCACTTCAAGGCTCGAATGGTAGACTGACGGTGGTTGAGTTGTTTACAATGCTTGAAAAGAAGTGCTTTTATATAAATACTCCACGATTGTTGCCCAGCAAGTACGAGAGACTGGCGTTGCAAATCGTCTTTCTGTGGTCTAGTAC
>JAWQFQ010000265.1:0-12306 GCA_035967975.1 Scytonema sp. PMC 1070.18 | reverse complement strand
CTGTTAGCTAACGCCATAGCTCTCACCTCTTGAAAACCAACTTCATACTAACCTAGCCCATCCAGAGTTCTATATTCGGTAGTGTGCTTTGAAAGGGATGGCTGTTAAAATATGATATTAGCAATCAAAGGTGAGTTAAATGGATGATACAATCATTAAGACATAAGGAGTAATTATATGCACGTGATTACTCGTAAACGGCTGAATGAATTTGCCAAACTCCATCCGGATACAACAAACGCTCTGGTTCAATGGTATCAATTGATGAAGCAAAGTGAGTTTACCTCATTTATGGAACTCCGTGAAATGTTTCCATCAGCAGATCAAGTAGGTAAATTGACTGTCTTTAACATTGGTGGCAATAAAGCTCGACTTATCGCCGCAATTCACTACAATCGTCAAAAAATATATATCCGTGCTGTGTTAACCCATTCAGAATATGACAAAGAAAAGTGGAAAGAGTAATGCAAAGTTTCAACCTTGAGCAAACCATCACTGCTTGGTCGTCCATTGCCGAAAATGTCTTTGTTCCTCATACTGAAGAGGAATATGAACACTTGGTCAAGATGCTTGATCGCCTCATCGATCAGGTTGGTGAAGACGAGAGCCATCCGCTTGCTTCTCTGATGGAAGTCCTCGGTATCTTAATTGAAAACTATGAAACGGAAAATATTCCTCAGCTCAAGGAGCTTGTTTAAAAGACCATCAAGCATCTCAGAACGACTCCGTCGCGTAGAAACTCTGTTTGCCAACGTTGGCGAAACGGTTAAGATAGAATAAATAAATAGATTGCAGTCTTCTCGAACATAACTGATACTATCAACACAATTGATGTGGATAATTTATTTCTTGGAAATCCCTAAGTGGAAAATTCATGGAGATGTGGTGCGATCCCTCTGCCCAGATTTTGACCAGACTTGGTAGAGTGAGTTTTGATTTGCTCGCGTGCGATCCATTCCACTTAACTTTTTGTTCGGCACCTATAAGCGAAAAATTAGATAAAATAGGCGCTATAGATTTTAGATTGATTGTGCTCACCAGGGCGATCGCTCTAGACAAAGGCGAATTACAATAAATGCAGTTGAAGTCAATCACAGAATTCTTCATGCCTGCTCCCGACCTCTATCACGATAGAGATGTGGTGCGATCGCTCCCATTAGATTTTTACTAGGCATAGTGGGGCGAGTTTTAATCCGGCGTTGCGATCGCCAGTCGTGGGTAACCAGAATCTGGTAATGAGAAAGAAGTCGAGACGATCAAATGGTGGGCTCGCTAATCATGAGGTGAGCGTTGAGAGGAGGTAAGCGTGCGATCATATGTGGTACGGGCTTCCTCGCCCGTCCTTTGAATCTGTAACGGGCGAGATGTGATCGTACCTGTTCACAGGATGCTCAAGAGGCGATCGCTCTACCCTGATTTTGAGCAGACTTAGTGGGGTGAGTTTTGATTCGCTCGCGTGTGATCGCTCTGATTTGGACCAGACTTGGTGGAGTAAGTTTTGATTCGCTCGCGTGCGATCGCCTGTGATTTTGCTGACCAGGGCGATCGCAACTGTCGTGTTCGGGAGCCAAGTCGCTTCGCTCCAATTCGTAATTCGTAATTCGTAATTCGTAATTATGGCTATCAATTGAAATGATAAGTTTTCTGCATCAATTGAAGTTCCGCCGAATAATTCAAGAATTTTTAATTATGAATTACGAATTATATCGGGGCTCGCAAGAAAGAAGGAATTAATTCATAATTAAGGAGATGAATTTTGGAATTTTTAATTACGAACTACGAATTACGAATTACGAATTATTCGGTCGGTTGCTTCAACTGAGTTACCAGAATCTAAGTGGAAGATTCCTAGAGATGTGGTGCGATCGCTACCACTAGATTTTTACTGGGCGTAGTGGGGCGAGTTTTAATCCGGCGTTGCGATCACTCTGATTGTGCTCAACTATGAAAGTTCATGTATGAAGAAAGCGGCGACGGTGTTTCCTTGCCAACGTAGGATGTCTATTCCAAATTAAAAAATATCTAACTTTTTCTTGTGGTACGGGCGTCCTCGCCCGTCCTATACTCGTCGCCACATACTCGGATAATTTATTTCTTAGAAATTCCTAAGTGGAAAATTCCTGGAGATGTGGTGCGATCGCTCTGCCCTGATTTTGACTAGTGGTGGACCAAAGCAACGCCTGCATAGTGTAGAAACCCGTATTCTCCAAGAATACGGGTTTCTCTTGCGATTATTCACCAGGCTGGCGTTGGCTTAGTACTAGACTTAGCTGAATCGCTCATCTGTTGTTTGTTGCCGTGCAAAGTATAAAAGCACTTGCTGCCATTAGTTCTTAGCTGATGGCTGATGGCTGATAGCTGAGCGCTCAAAGTATAAACAAGAGGTCTGGTTTTGGAGTGTGCGAGTGTAAAGATAGGTTTCTGTCAGGACGATCGCAATCAGAGTCATTGCCACACTACTCCAAGCTCCGTTAGCACCGAACAGGGAAATGGCGTTCATATTGAGTAAGGTGAATCCGATGTAGCTACTAGCGACTTGAGCATGAGACCAACCAGACTGCTGTAACCTTTGGTAGAGATGAGTGCGGTGAGCTTTGAAGATGTTTTCACCGCGTAGCAAACGCCGAAATAGGGTGTAAATGGCATCTGCAATCAGGGGGAGGAGAATGGCGAGGGCTGTTGATGTGGAATTTGGGTCGCGATGGGATTGTAGGAAGGCAATGGCAACAACAGCGCCTAAGACGGTGCTACCTGCGTCTCCCATAAAGATTTTAGCAGGAGACCAGTTCCAATATAGAAATCCTAACAGAGCTGCAACCAGAAGCCAAAGCATCGGTTGATGGAACCAGAGTGCGAGGAAGACAAGTTGTACGGCTGTGACACCTGCAACTAGCCCATCTAACCCGTCCATAAAGTTGTAGAAATTGATTAAGGCTGTCATACCGATGATAGTGATGAGGGTCGCCAGTCCGTCACCAATGGCTCCATAAGAACTGAGCATGGGAATAGGAAAGGCTCCGCACTGTAACACAACAACAGTAGAGACACACAGTTGAACTAGGTAGCGAATACCTGCTGGTACGCCTCGCCAATCATCCAGGATGCCGATCGCAATTAAAGGTAGTGTCAACAACCACAGCGAGGGTTGGGTGAGATTGCTACTTCCGTTGGGGAGAAGTTGACAGGCGATGGTGGCGATAAAGAAGGCGATAATAAAGCCTAGACCTCCACCTCTGGGGGTGGGTTGAGTATGAGAACTGCGTTCGTTCGGAATGTCGATGAGTTGGCGTTGCAATGTCTGTTTCACCAAAGCTACAGTCAACAGACTTGCGGGAAAGGTGTTGAAACAAAGCAGGAAAAGTGGAGACATCTGATTAAACATCGGAATCCTCCTATTTTTCTTTGAAGTATATTTTTTAACTTTATTACGAATTTAGGTAGTGTATTCTGGGATTTTAACGCCTGAATTCACTTTGGTCCCAGTTGTTAGTAGTGAGGCTTTTCCGACTTGGACGTGTCCTGCTAGGGTGCAACCGGGTGCGACATGACAGTAGTCTTCAATGATGCAGTCATGGTCGATAGTGCTTCCGGTGTTGATGATGACATGATGACCGATTTGGGTATCAGTGTTGATGGCGGTATTTGCCATAATGACAGTGCCGGGAGCAATAATCACGTTAGTGCCTATTTGGGCTGAGGGATGAATAGCGGTGGCGAAGGAATGTCCTTGTTGGGTGAGGGATTCGGCAATTTTCTGACGAATGGTGTTGTTACCGATGCTGACTATCCATTGGATTTGCTCTGGGTTAAGGGTGGGGAGGATGGTGGCTGTAGGGTAGATGGGGATGTCGTGCAGTTGGGTGATATCGGTAGGAGGGGTGTCAGCAACGAAGGCGGCGACGGTGTGTCCTTGGCGGCTTAGAATGTCTAGGATGACTTTACCGTGTCCGCCACAACCGTAGAGATAAATGGGATTCATTTCAGTTATCAGTTAACAAGAGTATCTGTGGGGTTGAGAGTTAATGCAAGGTTCACCATGTTTATCTGATTACGTTAGATTTTTATATGGCTCGCTCCTGTGCGATCGCCACTGTAATTTAGAATTGCGATCGTTAGAAGCCAAGAAATAAATTCCTTGCTGAAAGCTAAAGTCAGATTTATCTGACTACATATAATTTTTAACCCGTTTTAACGGGTTTGAGCTTTTAGCCCGAATTTTAATTCCGGGCTTATCTGATGGCTAACTGCTAATTGCTAACTGCTAATTGCTGATAGCTACACCACCGTGAAATTTGCTTGTATAATTATATCGTTGAAGTCGTTGTCACCACCACTGGATAAGTCCTCGAAACCAAAGACATTGTCTGCTAGCAAACGGATGTGGTCTGACTTGTCTGAGTTTCCTTGGATGAATGGGGAGTAGACTTGACTGAAATTACCGTTGAGATTATTGGGGTTACCGTTAGCGATGAGGAAGGGTGCGTAAAGATATCCTCCCTGGAAGGTCTTTTCAACGGTGAGTGTGGTGAGGTTATTTACACCTAGTTCTATTCCTGGCTCCCGGAGTCTGATGGCTAATTCTGCGTAGGCTGCACCGTCGGAGGGGTTTAGTTTTGCGCCAGTGAAGGGGTCGGTGATGGTTCCTTGTGTATTTTCAACTTTGTAGAAACCAACAAAGTTTTCAAATGCGGCTTCTCGCTTTAAAGTTAAGGTGGCTTTTACGTCTCTACCAGTAAAGGTTTCTAAGTTAATTAATTCTCCTTCCTGTTGTCCCTGAAAATTACCAATTAGATTTTGTAATGACAGGGGAGTGTTTTGTAACTTGACTGTCATGTTCAGGTCATCAAAGGAGTTATCATCTCCTTGTTCCCAAGCTAAGTTAAAGATACCATTGTCTTGATTGACTTGCAGGTAATCATTGCCGTTGTTAGCTTGGTTGATTGAGAAGAAAACGTTACTGAAATCGTTCTTTGCTAGGGCAGCATCAGCAGTACCATTGGAGATGAAGTAAAATCCTAAGCGTTCTCCTGCACCAAATTGCAGATTTCGTGTTAAACTGACTCCTGCTAGCAAATTGTCGGCTAAGGCGCTGAAAATGACCTCACCTTTCTTGAGTGCAGCTTGAGCAAAACCACTATTTCCAGGAGCAAAACCATTCACTTGGTTGTTTGCATCGAGCCTGAAGATTCCAACTTCATTGACCTGATTGGTATTTTGAGAGGAGAGGGTAAATTTTAGGGTGGCTGCTCCGGAATTGCCAAGAATTTCAAAGACTTCTGCGTTGGTGGTTTGCAACGTTAAATTGCTATTACTGACGCCTGGTGTTCCTGAAGCTGCGATTTTGCCATCAGCCGTGAGGTTTGCATCGCCGCGCTGACCATCGATGAAGTGAAGTGTGACTTGGTCAGCTTTACCATCCCCGTCTGTATCGAAGAATTTAGCTCCGCTTTCTCCATTGTAGAGGAATTCATCCCAATGGTCTTGATTGTTGTTTGGGTTAGGGTTGTATTTCCAGTAGGTGTTGTAGGCTTGAATATTGAAGTTAAGCGTGATATTGACTGATGGCGATCGCCACTGTAGTGTTGGGAAGCCGTAGGATTGAGGTGACCCCTGATTTTTCTTGCTAACTGAGTGATCTGACTTCAGCTTTCAGTAGTTTCACTATACTATCCAGTGGACAGTGTAGTAGATAATGATGAGTAGTTCCGTGGATAAGAGTGTTTAGTATGGTAGACGTAATCCATTCTTTTATCGATTGTAAATAATTAACCTCAAATTTTATATGTCGAGTGCTCGCAAGACTCAATTAAGAAAATCAATTTGTAGAATAAATTTTGAGTGTCCTGATTACCCCTGTCCAAATTACTTGTATTGTCAGGATTTAGGTATGAGTTGGGAAATTCCATACACTAGAACAGCAGAAGCATTGATAGTCAAGTCCTCTGGTACGCGCTATGAGTGGCAAGATGAGGCGGAAAATTGTATTGTAGGAAATATGGGTTGGTGTCCCATTGATGGTGGTTACTATAAAGCAGAGTACGATGGCTGTTCTGGCGGTTACCGTAACGAGATGAACGAGAGGGTTAAGCAGTCTTGGCGTGAAGCAGGTTGGTATGCAGCGGTACCAATTCCAGAGCAAGATGATGCTGATGACTATGATGATATACCGTTTTAAGGTGTATCTCTGCTGCACGTTACGCGAGTTCAATTTGGCAATCGTCACCAATCATAAATCGTAATGCTTTAGGACGGTGGGTTGCGACAGTTAACCGTGCTCTTTGTCCAATCAGACTGTCAATGATACGGTCACGAATTCCTATGATTTGAACGCCTTTTAAAACAACACTATGTTCTAAATCTGTATCAATAATCTTACTATTGGCGGCGATACTAGTGTAGGGACCGATAAAACAGTTTTCGAGATGACAATTGCTTCCAATTTTGACAGGTCCTCGAATAGTACAGTTGATGATTTTAGACTCAGAACCAATTTCAACTCTTCCAATAATATTGCTTTGAGTATCTACTTCCCCTTGTACGGACCTTGTTAAATAGTTATCGAGGATGAGGCGGTTTTCTTCTAGCAAATCATCTTTTTTGCCAGTATCTAACCACCAACCTTTCAGTTGACAAGATAGCACTTGTTTGTGAGTGTCGATAAGATTTTGGATGGCGTCGGTGATTTCTAGTTCACCTCTAGCAGAAGGTTGGATGGATGCGATCGCATCATGAATGGTATGAGAAAAGAAATAAACACCAACTAAAGCTAGATTGGAGGGTGGGACTCGGGGTTTTTCAATAAGTTGTATTACCCGTCCCGTCTCATCCACCTTAGCCACACCAAAGGCGGTAGGGTTCTCAACTTGATGCAGAAGAATCAAAGCATCTTGCTGTTTTTGCTTAAATAAGTTCAGAAAATATTTTAAGTCCCCTGGTTGAATTAAGTTATCGCCCAGATACATCAGAAATGGAGAATCCTCCAAGAAAGGACGAGCGACTTTAACAGCGTGAGCGAGTCCGGCTGGGGTGTCTTGTAAGATATAGGTAATATTTGCCCCAAAACGTTCTCCATTTCCGGTTTTGGCTTTGACTTCTGTGCCTGTTTCGGGGCTGATAATGATACCGATATCTGTCAGACCAGCAGAAACCATTTCTTCAATACAGTACCATAATATAGGTTTGTTTGCTACTGGGACGAGTTGTTTTGCTCCAGTGTACGTAAGAGGACGTAAACGTGTGCCTTTACCGCCAGAGAGAATTAATGCTTTCATATCGGTTTGTTAATTGTTAATTGTTAATTGTTAATTGCTAATTGTTAATTGTTAATTGCTAATTGCTAATTGCTAATTATTCTATTGCCATTAGCCATTAACCATTAGCACTTCTTTGAGCATTTGTCTTAATGCTTGTCGCCAGTGAGGGGGATAGGTTTTTAAAACTGCGGATATTTTGGCACAAGATAGGACAGAATAGCTAGGGCGACGGGCAGGGGTTGGATATTCTGTGGTGGTAATGGGAACAATTCTCTGAACTTTGAGGGGAAAACCAAGCTGTTGCGCTTCTTCAAAAATTGCAATGGCAAAGTCGTACCAACTTGCAATACCACTGTTGGTGTAGTGATAGGTACCGACAATGTGTGAAGTTAACAGAGGAATCATCTGAGCAATAGCTTCTGCTATGTCTCTAGCCCAGGTAGGACTACCAATTTTGTCGGTGACGACGCGAATTTCTTCCCTTTCTGCTCCTAGGCGTAACATAGTTTTAACAAAGTTGCTCTTGCCAAATTGACCATAGACCCAAGCCGTCCGAAGAATAAGGTAGCGATCGCAAGCTGTTTGAATTGCTTGTTCTCCTAAAAGCTTGGTTTTACCATAAATACTCAAGGGATTAGTTGAGTCTGTTTCTTTGTAAGGGTGGCTGTTGTTGCCATCAAAAACGTAATCTGTGGAAATATGAATGAGGAACGCTCCCAGCTTTTTCGCTTCCTCGGCTAGAATTCCTGGTGCAATAGCATTGATAGCATTTGCTAGTTCTTCTTCACTTTCAGCTTTATCTACAGCAGTATATGCAGCAGCGTTAATGATGATTTGGGGTTGGGTGTCTGCGATCGCACTACGGAGGGTATCTGGTTGAGTAAGGTCTACAGTTGGACGTGCAACTGCAATGAGATTTCCGTAAGGGGATAGGATTTTTTGTAGTTCTGTGCCGACTTGACCGTTGCTACCAATTAGCAGAATCGATTGATTCATAATTTCTTTACCACCAAAACTTTGGCTATGGCACAAATGATACCGTTGAAATCAATGGCTAATTATACAAAGCGAATTAGCCATTAGCCATTAACAATTAGCATTCAAGGAAAAACTTCAGCAAATGCGAATGGTTTACCCTCTGCGTCTTTTGCAGATATGATGGGTGATACGTTTATCTGCCAATCTATAGCTAGATCAGGGTCATTCCAAAGAATACAGCGCTCATGTTGAGGAGCGTAGTATTCTGTTGTTTTGTAAAGAACGTCTGCGGTTTCGGAAAGTACAACAAATCCGTGGGCAAAGCCTGGGGGTATCCAAAGTTGGCGTTTATTTGTAGCACTGAGTTCGCAACTCACCCATTGACCAAAGGTAGAAGAACTTTTTCTAATATCTACAGCGATATCCAAAATTGTGCCAGTGATAACACGAACGAGTTTACCTTGTGGTTGTTGGATTTGGTAGTGCAATCCACGCAGAACGTTTTGCTTAGAATAGGAGTGGTTATCTTGGACAAAACGAGTGAGAATACCAGTTTTTTCCGTTAACTTTTGGTGGTTGTAAGATTCAAAGAAAAAACCACGTTCGTCTTGGAAGACTTTTGGTTCGATCATGAAAACATCTGAGATTTCAGTAGGAATAATATTCATTGTATTTCTTTCTATTAAGTGAGTTGTTCTCAGTAAGAAAATTGACATTGACTCTGATGGTTTATAGCTTAGGACAACTGAAACTGCAACAAGCATTAAAACAAACTGATTTTACTCTCCCAAATCAGAAAGGTAAGCCCACTACCAAACCTACACTCAGGTGGATACTTCAATGTTTCCAGTCGGTTCATCTAGTATTTGTTGATGGGATTAAAACCTCAATTCAACTCACGGACAGACAAAAACGGATTTTGCAGTTCTGTAGTGCATCTACCTATCAATATTATTTTTTGTCTTAAAAAAGCTAAATGTCTTTACTTCTTTGAAAAAGCAAGCATGAGAGTGATTATTTTTTTAGGTATACGCCCAAGAGAAAAAAATGATAAAATAATTATATAAATAAAAATGACAATAATAGGCTGTAAATATAGATTTATATCCTGATGTATTGGAAGAGTAAAAGAAAGCATTAATGAGACACAAATTGCAAAAGTTGGTAAAAGGACTGGTCGAAGTAAAGATAGAATATTCCATTTAGCTGCATAACAAGTTGCTAGCCAAAACCAGATAGTTGCACCAATACCCATCACTAATGTCACTGCGATCGCTACCCCCTCAACTCCTTTTGCATTTGCTCCAAAAAAGTAAGAACAAATACTCACTGGAACCAATACCCAGTTAATAGCAGAATTTGTAATAGCTTTATTTAAAGCCAACAAAGTAGTTCCTAAGATTGACATAAAACCTCTAGCATAGGCAAAAATCAAGATAATTTGAAATATTTTGACAGCCTGTACCCAAGAAGAACCGTATAACAGAGGAATTATCCAGGGTGCCACTACAAATGCTAAACCATAAATAGGAGCAGAAAAAATTGCATAAAGTTCTAATGTTTGACGAAGAAAAATTTCCTTATCTGTATTATCACGCTGTGAAAGAGCGGATAAAATGACACGATTAACCTGGGATAAAGCATAGGCAGGCATCATTGCTAATTGATAACCCAAGTTGTAATATCCAAGCGCCTGACTACTTATCAATCTACCGATAATCAAGTTATCAGTGATAGTGTTTATCTGTACAGCAATGCTAACGCTCACAATTCCAACAATAAACCTTTTTACCTGCTTGATAGCAACTGGGTCAAGTTTCAAACTATAGGTAAAACGATAACGGCTAAGGTGGCGCTTAAGTAAACTGTCAACTATTGTCATTGCGACTTCTCCCACGCCAAAAGACCACACTCCCCAACCAAGAAAAGCACAAGCGATCGCAGCACCAAAACGTATGGAGCTTGCAAAAACTTCACAAAATGCTAGCTCCTTAAACTTCATTTGCTGTTGCATAACAGCACTGTGAGACCCCGCACCCGCGCTTATAGGAAAGACAACTGCTAAAAAGGCAGTCAGGGGTAACAGTATCGGTTCACGAAAAAACCAAGACAGTGGCCAACTTGCTAAAACTTGTAAGCCAAATAAAGCAATTGAGATATTAACACCTAAGCTATAGACTGTATTGACAAGGTTTTTGTTATCTAAACCACGTTGCACAAGCACTTGAGCAATTGCCGCATCTTTAAACAAAACTGAAAAATTGTTGAGGATTAAGACCATTGCCCAAATACCAAAGTCATGAGGCGACAGCAACCGAGCTAAGATGATTTGAGCAAGTAACTGGGCAACTTTACTTAAAGCAAAGCTTACAGTCATCCACACACCAGACTTGACAACTTTTTTTGAACTGGAGCTAGTCATAAAAAGGGCTACATGAAAGTTTCATCAGCTTTTTTCTTTACACCTGCTTATCAGGGGATTTATAAGCAACACATGCTAGATTCAAAAAATAATTAACTGGCATCAATGATTTAAATATTCCACTGATAAGTAGAACAACTATATTCATGACTACCCGCAGAAAAGCAAATATTATTCTTCTAAAAAAGTCTGTTTTTTCTCCTGGTTTCCAAATATGTCCCCAAGCAGTTGCTATGACTTCTAGTTCATTACCCCCCATACTGATAATTTCTGGCTGTTTAAAGCCCAATTTAGGCAACCAGTACTGTATATAAAACGGAGTTATTCGGGAAAAATCATAGGGAATTTCATGCAAGGGATAACAAAAAGGAGTTGTTATCAAAATTGCGCCTGAGGGCTTGAGTAATCTTGATAGTTCTTGAAGTGCTTTGTGAGGTTCAAAAGAATGCTCTAATACTTCAGTACAGATGATAACATCAAAAGTTTCATCAGGTAATGGAATTGCCGATATATCTGCGACGATCTCAACTGTACCCTGTAAATTTTGCACAACATCTACACCAACATACTTCCCACCACAGGACTCAATAAGTTGACGCAGAGGTTGCTCTCCACATCCAATGTCTCCTACTATCATTCCTGGTTTGATAATTCTAGGAATTTGAGTGTTTGTGAATTGTTGGATTTGACGTAGAACAAAAAAATCTCCATGATGGATTGGAATTTTGAGTGCATTTCTTCGTTTGAGTATTTCTCTTTCTGTAAAGTTATGCATATTTTAATTACCTATACAAATTTCTTATTTGAACACATTACTTTCTAGTGAAGGAAGAAATCAGCAATTTTGCAGATAGAAAGGAATGTGGGATTCGTTTTTGGGAGGAGCCTTTAGAAACTAGAGGGATAGCGGATAGAGCTTGGCAAGCAATCATGACATTTGCTTTAGAACTAGCACACGAAAGAAAGAGTGCATCTACACCATAAAGATGGCAATCATGGAAACTGGATGCTCCCGTTCGAACTCTTGCCTAACTGACATTTTACGTTTAATATCTAAAACTGGCTTTGACTTTAATTATTTACACCTGAATTTAGAAGCCAGAGGGCAGCTATGATCCCACACATAAAAGAGTAGGCTTGAAATAAGGACGCTTATCTTCCTCATAATTCTTGTCACGCGGATCTTAAACATTTCTATTACTTCGTCAGTTTAAGTTCAAAGTAATTGCTCTGGTGGAGAACAACATTTACACCTTAAGCGCTGCCCAGATTTTTTTGATTTTGACTTTCAGCCCATTAGGTAGGTAAATAATGGAAGAATCTATAGGATATTTCATTAAAGTCAAGCCCTTTTCAAGTATATAAGGAAATAATTCTTCTTTTTCAGGAATACATGAGGGATGAATAATAAAATCATTTTTTAAATTCTTTATTGGTACTCTAATTCCTCTAATTCTATTAGATACATTTTTATCATGAACAACTTGTAACCAAACAGGTTTTGTTTTAATCTGTTGAATTTTACCCATTAAAGACAGTTCTGTATGGTTCCCACATAAAATAGTTTTAAATCCATCAATTGTCAAATGATTAACTTTTTCAAATAAACTCATAAAAGGATTGTTTAAGTATTTAAATAAATAAATTTTATTG
>JAWQFQ010000264.1:0-12364 GCA_035967975.1 Scytonema sp. PMC 1070.18 | reverse complement strand
GGATCAACCAGTGCTTGAAATTACAACAAACCACTTTTCAAACATCCTCTAAGCGCGATCGCATTTCAGGATGATGTTTGCCCAAAATCCAAAACTCAAGCAACAAATCAATGAAAGCCCGCTCCTCAACTTGAGCTTCTAAACGTACTAAATCCAGAAACCGCGATCGCGATGTGGAAAATTTCTAGGGTGGACAACGACCTGAAGTAGTCACTTAATTTTTACAAGTAATTATTGGCTATATCTTGACCCATTTTTTTGATTTTTTCCACTAACTCTGGTGGATGAATGACTTTAACATTTCCGCCAAAACCAATTATCCATCTCCACAAGTCAAAGTCTTGTAAAGACCATTTTGTCAATGTGGCTTGAAAGCGGTTGGGGAAGTTTATATCACCTGTTCCTTCATCCCAGCAAAATATGGATTTTGGTAAATTGACTTTTCCTGTAAATTTGGGACGGGACATTTTAATATTGGCAAATCGTTTGGTTCCTTCGGTGATGAAACGATAGGTTGAATCATTAAACCAGAGTTCAACGTTAACGCAGACTTGAGAGCGAGTTTTTTTGTATGGGCTGAGAAATTTATGTTGGTCTATAACACTATTTCCTAAAAAGATTCCTGCGCTTCCTTGGACAAGTTTTTGGAGGTTTTTGAGTGCTTTTTCTTGTTCTGAACGGATACGAGATTGATTTTGGGTATTACCAAGAAATAATCTATCCAACCGTTCAAATCTTAGTAAACCTGGTTCTTCTTCGCCAGAAACGCATTCATATCCTAAATACCAAGCTAGGTTATGAAACACGATTTGTAGGGGGTAAATCAGAATAAAACTCCTAGCATCTCCTTCATATTTAGCACTACTACGGAAACGGCTAAGTTCTAGTAATGTACCATTCATAATGGCGGTTTCTAAAAATATTAATTGTTTGAGTAAAGATGTTTCGTGGAGATATTTTTCGTCAACTATCGAATGATTGGAGATGGAACGAATGGGATAGATATTTTCATCGGGGTTAAGAAACCTTGATTGCACCATTCGTTGTTTGAATGTATTGTAAAAATCAATAGCCAAGGGGTCATCTAAATTTTTTGCTTGGGATTGGAGAATTTCAAAGACTCGTATCAGTTCCTGTTGAGAAAGAATACCTGTGCCAGCAAAATAACCGTTTCGCATGGGGAATGATGGTAGAATTTGATAGGGTTTGAGAATTTTTTCGATGTCTTTGCGGATCGTATCTAGTTCATTTTCTGCATTATAAATAACTCCTGCTTCTTCCAGGGCTTGGACGAGGGTTATTTGATGATTTTCATAAATATTATTTAGAAATGGGCGATGGATAATGAGACGGATTGTACCAATGAGTCTGTCAAAAGCAGTTTGGTCGGCGTAGGAATGTAAGTTGAGATTTTGTAATGGAATAGTTGTGACATCATCTCTATTTTCTTGAGCATCGATACCGTATTGACTCGTTGGGCTAAAAAACCCGGTTTCTTTCGTTGAAAAGACTGATTTTTCGTTACGCCAACTTAAAGAAAACGGGTTTTTGGAATTTCTGTAACGATGCTCTAGGAGAATTTCTTGTGGGAGAGAAGAGAATTCATCTGGAGCAATAATTCCGACTTTTGCTAAGTATTGTAAGTCGTTGACGATTGCTGGTTCGCGAGCGTAAACAGAACCGTGTTCCTTGGTAATAATGGCGATGATTTCTTGGATATGGCTGCTAAAATTTGGTTGATAACCCAAAATTTTCGTGAGAAGATTGGGGTCAGTATTTTGTAAATTACCAATACCAGGGTATTTAAGAATTAGGGAAATTAAATGTAGTAATCGTTCAAAGTCAAGAAAATGACTGTATTGATGGAGTGTGATACTAGCATAGCGATTTTGAGTATTGATGATACTGCGTTGAAGTTTACCCAGGGATTTGTCTATTTCTGCAACTGAAAATTGGGGTGATGTGACATCAATTGGACAAAGGAGGGTAAAACCTTCTGCTGTAATCGGTGGAAAGTTTTTTAGAGTCTCATGCATACTGTGAATCACAGCTTCTGGAACCAGGCGCGATCGCATTTGATTCCATGCAATACTTGTTTCTAGCGGTGTTTGCAAATACCAGCCAATCCAGATAGGATAATTACTGTTAGATTCACCTATGTTTAGAGGATTCAACTGTAATTTTTGTTTGACTTTTTCCAAGAAATCTAAACGATGGGCGCGTTTAAAATTTGTGGCATCATATATAATGTTTTTACCTATTTTGCAAGCATTATAAATACGTTCGATAGCTACGGTTTCAATCTGCTTCCAGTCGCCTTGGATAGCTGCATCGCCGTACAATTCGGCGCGGATATCGTCGGTGGAAATGATTTCGCAGTTTCCCTGTTGAGATAGTAATTTAGCGAAGGTGGATTTACCGCTACCGGGTATACCGATGAGGAAATGGGCGATGGGATGTTTGATTTGTGGCTGTAACTTTTTTGATAAGGTTTTAGGCATAGAGGGGTGTGGGGTGTGGGGTTTTGGGTGTAGGGTGGAGGGGAATTATTTCATGGATAACGAGTTGCGATGTGTTAATTTTAGTTAGGTACAAATGAAAATTTTATATTGTTCACGCGAATGACGAATGGAATATTCTGTAAAATCAAAATTGGTATAAAAGTTTTTCAGTGTTTGTAATTTTGATACTATAATATAGTTGTATCGGGGTGTTTTGAGTTTTGGATCTTTTGCTGAAACTCTTTCTGTGTTTAGGTTTGGAGTTATTGACAAGAGGTTTTGTAACATGGCTATCGACGCATCTCGCTAAATCGCTGAAACCCTATATTTCTCGTTGAGATGCGTCGATAGCTTACTGGATAAGGGTTTGAAGCATATGTTTTACAAATTTTTCGGCAGGATTTATGATGTTTTTTAGAGATGCGTCGATTTGTGGTCTAGAATCCTTACTGGGTAAGGGCTGCTAGACGAACTCCCCACCGATTGGGTTAAATCGGAATAATTGGAAACGCGTATATCTCATTCTTTTGCATTTCTGCAAAATCCCCCACCGATTGGGTTAAATCGGAATAATTGGAAACCTAACATTGACAGTCAAGACATTCATGATAATACCACCCCACCGATTGGGTTAAATCGGAATAATTGGAAACGCTTCGCTGGCTGCGGCAATGGCTTTGCAGCAGGACCCCACCGATTGGGTTAAATCGGAATAATTGGAAACTCATTGTAGTAATTTTCCACCCAGGTACGTTTGAGCCCCACCGATTGGGTTAAATCGGAATAATTGGAAACCATCCTCTATAAACTCTGCTGGCGGAAGCCAACCGAGCTCCCCACCGATTGGGTTAAATCGGAATAATTGGAAACAAAATGAAGACATTGAAAACAAATGTTCTCAATAAAGCCCCACCGATTGGGTTAAATCGGAATAATTGGAAACGATAAGGGGCTCCAAAAATTTTCCTGCTATGTAAGATGCCCCACCGATTGGGTTAAATCGGAATAATTGGAAACAAACAATGTCGCGATTTCATCCAAAATTTGCTGGATAGATTCCCCACCGATTGGGTTAAATCGGAATAATTGGAAACCTTCAAAAGTCATCATTATAAAGATTTCGAAAATCCCCACCGATTGGGTTAAATCGGAATAATTGGAAACATTTATTGCTGCCAAAAAATAAAGAGACATGGCCGCACCCCACCGATTGGGTTAAATCGGAATAATTGGAAACTCGCGTTACGGAAATTTGCACGCAAGGACGATTCAACCCCACCGATTGGGTTAAATCGGAATAATTGGAAACATTTTGAGATTTTGCTATACTTGCAGCCATAAAAGCTCCCCACCGATTGGGTTAAATCGGAATAATTGGAAACGTTGAACTATTATTCCTTGAGCACAACCTTGAGGAAGCCCCACCGATTGGGTTAAATCGGAATAATTGGAAACAATATTAATGCTGCGGCAAAAAACAGAACTAATTTCCCCACCGATTGGGTTAAATCGGAATAATTGGAAACAAAAGTACCTATAGCAGCAACAGATTTAATGAACATGAGACCCCACCGATTGGGTTAAATCGGAATAATTGGAAACATTTTTTCCAGCGTAACCTTTTTCTCTCAACACCCCCACCGATTGGGTTAAATCGGAATAATTGGAAACCATGGAATCTTGAGGGTCAAGATCAAGCATACCGCCCCCACCGATTGGGTTAAATCGGAATAATTGGAAACCTTGGGTATTGCCTTTGCAAACAATCATTGTCATGGACCCCACCGATTGGGTTAAATCGGAATAATTGGAAACAGTAGCATTTTGACTGCAGCTGAGTAGAAGTTTGGTCCCCACCGATTGGGTTAAATCGGAATAATTGGAAACGGAGGCAACGCTTATCTGCAATGAGACAAACCTAGACCCCACCGATTGGGTTAAATCGGAATAATTGGAAACGGTAGAAAACGGCAGAAGCAGCTCCTACAGAAAACCCCCACCGATTGGGTTAAATCGGAATAATTGGAAACCTTTTGGTAGAGCAGCAGATTTTTGCTGCTTACCCCCCCCACCGATTGGGTTAAATCGGAATAATTGGAAACTGGTGGGTGGAACTTCATTTATGAAAGCAGCAGAGAATACCCCACCGATTGGGTTAAATCGGAATAATTGGAAACGAAAGAAGTTAACAAAACAGTGGAAATTTTCGAACCCCCACCGATTGGGTTAAATCGGAATAATTGGAAACAATAGTTAAAGCCGAAATTACTGTAGTAGCCATGGCTCCCCACCGATTGGGTTAAATCGGAATAATTGGAAACTTCCGGTCAAAAAAATTCAGGAAGCCGGGGCTAATTCCCCACCGATTGGGTTAAATCGGAATAATTGGAAACACAGAACCAGAAACGGAAAGACCGGTTCTGGAGCGAAACCCCACCGATTGGGTTAAATCGGAATAATTGGAAACGTCGATTTCATAGCGGTCGATGCGCGGATTTTTCCCCCCACCGATTGGGTTAAATCGGAATAATTGGAAACTTTTTGTTGGCTTGCTTGTCAAAATATTCAACGGCCCCACCGATTGGGTTAAATCGGAATAATTGGAAACGCCAAGAGCCAAAACAGCAGCCAAAACCAATTTAACCCCACCGATTGGGTTAAATCGGAATAATTGGAAACCTTAAATGCCTTACCTGCCCCCCATACAACTAATCCCCCACCGATTGGGTTAAATCGGAATAATTGGAAACTTTATTCCTACGGCTCGTGCTGTAGGATAATCATCCCCACCGATTGGGTTAAATCGGAATAATTGGAAACTAAAGGCTCTTGTGTTTGACGGTTTGCCATTAGGCGAAACCCCACCGATTGGGTTAAATCGGAATAATTGGAAACAATTCTGTAACTTGTTCGATAACCGTTGATGGTGTTACTTTACGGATAAATTTGCACAACTACGTCTGAAAGCTCTATTTTTTGGTTATGCGATCGCTAATTTTTAATGAGGGGTGGAACTATAAATTTGCACAAAGTATAAAAGTGCCAGAAAAACTTTGCACAAAATAGACAAAAACTATTTTGATAGATCTAACTTGTGCCTTTAGCTGTAAAATGAAAACATTCCAAAAATAAAGGTTTTAGCTGCTATTATACTTTCTCACTTTAATGGAAGGATAAAATCGCACAACTCAATTGGAAGCATTAAATTGCAATTTTGCAAATTTATGGGTTAAGTAACAGATTTTTTTCTAATAATGATTGCAAGCGTGTTTGCGCTGGAAATGAAACTTTAAAATTAATAATTTCTTCAGGTGTTGGACGCTTAATTAAAAAGTCAAAAACTTCTTGATAAACTGCAGGAATATCCGTAGTCTCAGCTAGGACTGGCGACGGAGAACTGGTTGGTGAATTAACAAAGCCTAACAATTGCCAAAGCAATTCGGGTAAGCGATTTTGCAACGGTTTTAAACGTTGAGCTAGTTCATCAGAAATTTGAATTGTTAATTCTGCTATTGCAATTACTCTGTTGTGCTATTCGGCTTGTGTCGTATCCAAATTAATTTTAGACGGGGAAGCGAGTAAGAAACCGGGTTTCTAGTCCGGCTGAACCGACAAGTCTTGGCATTGCTTCTATTTCTTCCGGACTCAGATTTGGTAACTTGTATACTAAAACTGTTTGGACAAAGCGCGATCGCCCAGATTGCAATCAACGATCACGCCCTTAATCAGTATTTTTCGTCATTCGCGTCACGCACTGCTGCAATTCCAGTCATTTCTGCAACACTTGAGATGACGAGCGATAGGCTCAAGATTAACAAGTAAGAGCCAGTTCTTTTTACTTTGTTACTTTTATTCCTTTACGCTTTGTTACACAGATAAAGAGAATCAGTATTTTTAAGCGGTTGTTAAGTGGCTCATTATACAATTTCTCTGTATCCAAATTTTTGATTTAGGCTATTTACCTATTAAAGTAAGAGTATGGCGGATGAAGCAATCTATACGGCAATTACCTTTGCACCAGTTCAAGGATTTATCGAGAAATCACGGAAGTTAAGGGACTTGTATGGTGCCTCAGAACTTCTTTCCTACTTAAGTAAAAGAATAATTGATGCTGCGGAGGAAGTACCGGGGGTAGATGTAATTTCCCCTGGTCGTCCTGATATCGAACAGGGAACACCAAACCGTATTCTCCTCAAAGGTCATTTCCCAGAACAACAAGCAAGAAACACACTTTTGTCAGCTTGGAAAGAAGTCATCAACCACTGTAGACAATGGCTGAATGATAATCTGAGACATTTGGGACCCTATCACTGGGATGATGAGTGGAATCGTTGGGCTAATCATAGCTGGGAAATATTTTGGGCGCACGGAAATTCTCCTACTTCTGTCATGAGAGAATTAGAGAATAATAAGCTGGGTCGTAATTGGGTTGCGATTAACTGGATTGGTGAAAGTTCTAGCATTACGGGTGCTGATGGTATTGCATTTCCGGGGTTGGGTGGATTAGAACGTAATCCAAAGACTATCAGTTATAGCCAGGAAAAAACTGCAATAGAAGAGTTTTATACAGAACTTGCAAAGGTAACGGAAAGCACCACAACACCAGAAATTGAAGGTAAATTTATCGATCCAAGCGAAAAACTGAGTATTCCTGAATTGACTAAACGTTTGGTGACATTACCTGATATTGCTAGACGTTTTGGGATGGTGTCTTTAAGTAAAGGATTTCAAGAAATCCAACGTAAACCAAATCGAGAGACAAATACACCGGGACAGTGGACGGGTTGGTTTATGGGAGATGGCGATCGCGTTGGGAATCATCTGCAAACTATCGCTGAAACTGAAGGTGATAGCGGTTTGCAGAAATTTAGCAAAGCAATGCGGAGTTGGGGAGATAATTTTCGTCAGAATTTTACCAACAATGTCCCAGGAATCAAGGGACGAATTATTTATGCAGGTGGTGATGATTTTCTCGGAGTGATTTACAGTCCCAAACCTCAAAACCCCATTCCAGCTTTTAGTACTTATGAATGGTTGATGACTTTGGATAAGAGATGGAAAGAACACCAAGAACCAATAACTCTGAGTGTGGGGTTTGTTTGGGTTGCGGGTAGTGTACCCCAACGGGATGTATTGCAAAATTGTCGGGAAGCAGAAAAATTAGCAAAATCTCGCGGACGCGATCGCGTGACGATTCGAGTTTTGTTTAATAGCGGTCAATATGTGCAATGGACTTGTCCTTGGAATTTCCTGCATATTTTGAAAAAGTATAAAGATAGAAATGGTAATACATATGAAAAGTGGGAACGCCAAAATAGGGATGAAAAATATAAACCCAATTGGAATCATATTTATAGCGATTTAGCTCAACTCAAAGCACGCCATGCTATTGATTTGAATATTGATATAAAATCCCAAGGAGGGAAGATTAACGATATATATGATATCGCTTTGGCTTTGTTCAATATATACTTCAGGGACAGGGACAAAGAGGATTGGAACTGGTCACATCTTATTGGTAATGATAATGATTCATCTTTGGAAATAATTCGCTGGATTAATGATTTGATAAACGTAGGTTGGCAATTATGTACAGATATTTAATTATTATTAATCCCTTAGGATTTTTGTATGGGAGTGCAGGAGCATTTTTGTCACCGGAAAACTTAGTAGGACGTTCTGGCGCGAAATTTCCTCCTGATGCATCCACACTATCTGGGTTGTTTTTTGGTGCTAATAAAACCGAAGCCTTTATCGAGCATGAAGAACTGAAAACGCTGCATATTGCAGGTCCTTTTTGGGCAGAATTAGATAACCCTGAATATTTTTATATACCAATTCCTTGGACAAAAATTATCAATCAAGAAGAACACCAAACCGACGAATGGCAAATTCAAAATGGTAAATGGTATCGTTCAGAAGAAACAAAAGACATAAAACCTGATTGTCGTTGGCAAACTGTGAATTCATGGGAAGATTCTGCCGAAGAAATTTTTAGAAATGAAAGTGTGGCACAAGACCCTTGGAAATATACATCTATCTTACACCCAAAGTTAGAAAAAAACGAACGTTGTGTTCGAGAAGAAGGTGGATTATTCCTTGAAAATTCTGTACAAATGGGCTATCATTCCCGCGATAATGATAAAAAAGAAACCTGCTTAGTTTATTTATCTACCCACAAAATACCCGAAGGTTGGTATTGTTTCGGTGGTGAAAATCATTTAGTAGAAATTAGCTCAATGGAACTTCCTGATGACAGTTGGATACTAAAGTTATTAAGGCAAAAAATTCAACGTAGCTGTGCTTTAATTACACCAGGTGTATGGGGTTCAACGCGTTATTCCCATCGCTACCCGCAGCACCCAACATTTCCCAAACCTAGTTATATCCTAACCGATAGACCTTCTCCCTACCGTTACCGCGTTGGAGATAACCAAGGAAAGGGACGTTTAGGAAGAGGACGTTATGCAGTTCCTGCGGGTACGGTTTACGTTTTTGACGAACCTTTAAATAAATCTTGGTGGGGAGAAGAAAATGAACCAGGATTTCCCGAAGAATGGTTTCCCAACGAAGGATTTTATCTCAAACAATTAGGATGTGGTTTGTGTTTACCACTGACGATTGCAGGAGTTAATTAGAAATGTAATTCAAAATTCATATAAAGAAGCAGGGAGAATTAATTTAATGTATCATCAAGCCTACGGAATTATTAAAACTTTAGCACCGCTTCATGTCGGAGCGACAGCAGGAGAAGAAAGGGGAAATTTAAACTTAATTTTCCGCGACCAATTTACTCAAACAGGAATTATTCCTGGGAGTTCCATTCGCGGTAGATTGCGTGCAGAAATGCGTCAAAATTATGGAGGAAACGAACAACAAGCCAATAAATGGTATGGTAATGATATATCAGACCGGAATGGAAATGATACCTCAGACCGTACTCTTTCCGATAGAACAACAGAATCATTAGTAAAGTTTGAATATGCTTCGATTGTTTGGATACCCGTATTTTGTCCCGGTCAACCAATTGTCTGGGTCAGTTGTCCGCGTTTACTCAAACGCTACCAAAGAATAGCCGGACTGAGTCATGTAGAAATTCCACAAAAATATACGCGTTCTGACACCTTAATACCCCTACCAAACAACAAGCTCTTCTTCAATTTTGGCTTTTTAAGTATCGAACATAGTGCTGATTTATCACATTGGTTTGTCGAAAGTCCGCAATTACCAGCCGTCGTAGTTGGTGATGACGAAATTTCCATGATTCACGACATGGCGCTATACCGTCAAAGTCGCGTTGCTTTAGAAAAAGACCAAAAACGCAACGCAGAGAAGGCTTTTTTCGCGGTTGAAGCCTTACCAGAAGAAACAATTTTAGCCTTCCCCATCGGGTTGAAAAAAGATAAAGCAGGCGAACAGTGGAACCCTTTTCTCGGAGAAAAAACTAAAGATGATATTTATTTGGGGGGATTAGAATCAGTTGGATTTGGTCACTGTGAAATGTCATTATTCAATATTCATGTCAATACATAAGATTAAGAATAAAGGAAAATAAAGTATGGCTTGGGAAGATTTTAGCTTAGATAAAATTGCTCATGACTTAGTTTATAAATACCGCAATGACGATAAGGAAACTGTAAACCAAGTTCATAAAATGCGTACTACTGTCGCTTATGGATTAGAACGATTTTGGGGAGAACATTTACGTTTAAATGGCAGAAAATCTGCTTACTGGGAAGAAACTTGGAATAAGTTGGTAGAAATCATGGGACGAGCTGATATTAACATTCCCAATACTCCAGAAGATTTATGGGACTCAGAAAGATTTCCTCTCGTATATCGCAAAGTGGCGTTAGCAGTTTTAACACAACTATGTGACTGTATGGTGTGGTGGACACAGAGATACAAACCCACTCGCAATGATGAAAATGGTAACGACAATTAGGGAGAACCAGAAAATGTGTGATAGTGACTTAGTACCTTTGATGTACCGCGCCCAAATCGAAGATAGGGGAAAAATTCAGTATGCGGGAGATGCAACACCTGCGACTCAGTGGGTTAATGAATGGTTGGATGGATGTCCTCCGACTATAAATAATCAACAAGAAAATATAAATATTCGTCAAGCTGCATTACAAAGAACACCCCAACGCAGAGCAAATTTTACATACAAAATGCCACAATTTGGCGCTAACGTTCGCACTTGGGAATACACTCAGAATTGGCGTTTAGTTACTAACTCTGGACAAGATGAAGATGTTATTCGACCTGTAATTGGTGCTAAAGGTATACCTTTCTATCCTGGTTCGAGTATGAAGGGTGCATTTTTGCGTGCTTGTCAGCAAATTGTTCCTGACAAAGTGCTTTACTATTGTGGTGGAGAAGTAGAAGAAATCATTGCTGGGAAAACACAGAAAAGAACTAAACCAGGAATTTTACGTTTTCATGGTGCTTATCCTGTAGATATGTCCTGGGGAAAAGAGAGAGAACGTTTAGTAGATGTTGTTCATTCTCAAGAAAAACGTCAAGTTATCGAGAATATAAATACTAGTGCAAACGTACAAATATCACTTTATAAAGCCAAGTTTAAATTTGGTATTTCTAGCCTCGAAAATAATGTTGATTGGAATCAAGTTCAAGAAATTTGGGAACGAGCATTATCTGAAGGAATAGGTTCTAGAACTAGCGCAGGTTACGGTCGATTTAAGGATGTTGAAGATAACAATAAAGTTATTTCTTCGGTTAAGATTAGCGGACAGGGATTAACTTCTACATTACTTACATCAGATGACGAGGGTAATAAAATCGCTGAATTTCGTCCGAATATGTTTAAAGCTGCATTGCGCGGACATACTTTGCGTTTACTAGCAGGGGTGACAGATGCAGTAACAGCACAACAATTAACAAAGGAACTGTGGGGCGGATTTCTTCAAGGTGATGAAGAACGTGGTTCAATTGTTGGCAAATTTGGTATTGATTTTAACATTGACAAGCTAGTTTATGGGAAATATAACTATTCTCCCACTGGTAAAAAAGCTAGACCAATGCCTATCTATAATTTAAAATCAGGAGACTTAAATATTATCGCAGTCAAATCTTTTTCCAAAGAAGATAAAGATTTTTTGACTCTTCTCATTAAATTTTCTCTCCTTTTAGGTGGTTTTGGCAAGTCATGGCGGCGAGTTCATCATGATTTGTTTTTTAAATCCTACCTCGCAAATAATTATAACCCCATGATTGGTTGTCATTGGTTATTTGCAAAACCATCAGAAGCAGAGAATTATTCCATCACAGCACCTAGAGGAGAACTGGACAATATCATTAATTTCTTATCAGGTATTTCCAATACAGTAAGAAATTACTTTAATCTAACCTCGACAAATACCTATATAAACAACTGGCGAGAAGTTTGGCACCCTGAAAAAGTACAAGTTTGGGGGAGAATTGCTGAAGATAAAAATGACAGCCAAGCCGTTAAATGGTTTCATCAAGATAACTTTATCAAAAGAACAGAATTAACTGGAAAGATAGGCAAATCCAGTCAAGTCAGTAGAATTTGGCATAGAATGTATCCTCTTTATGTGAAACGAGATGGTAAAATCATGCATAAAAAGAATGAAGCAGGAGAATATAAGTATGTTGAATTACTAACTATTTTTACTCCTGACGATTTGCCCATAGCAAGGAATTTTCTAGATTTTTTGAATAGCAACAAGAATGAGTTTATAAAACTTTGGGGAGGAGAATTAGAACAATAAAAGCTACATGACTTAGAGGATGTTTTAAAAGTCTTCTCGTCAGTAGCATACACATTTCACATCCCCCTAAATCCCCCTTAAAAAGGGGGACCGTTAGAGATTTTC
>JAWQFQ010000263.1:0-12393 GCA_035967975.1 Scytonema sp. PMC 1070.18 | reverse complement strand
TTACGAATTACGAATTACGAATTACGAATTACTTTGTTGTTCCTTCTTCCAACGCAATTGGTCTTCACTTCTACCCCATCTGGGAAGCGGCTTCCTTAGATGAGTGGCTCTACAACGGTGGTCCTTACCAGTTGGTGATTTTCCACTTCTTGATTGGTGTTTTCTGCTACCTGGGTCGTGAGTGGGAATTGTCCTACCGCTTGGGAATGCGTCCTTGGATTGCAGTTGCATACTCTGCACCTGTCGCCGCAGCAACAGCAGTTTTCTTAGTCTACCCCATCGGTCAAGGTTCCTTCTCTGATGGTATGCCCTTGGGTATCAGTGGTACCTTCAACTTCATGTTGGTATTCCAAGCTGAGCACAATATCTTAATGCACCCATTCCACCAACTTGGTGTAGCAGGTGTATTTGGAGGTAGCTTGTTCAGCGCAATGCACGGTTCTCTGGTTACCTCCTCCTTAGTTCGCGAAACCACTGAAACTGAATCTCAGAACTACGGATACAAGTTCGGACAAGAAGAAGAAACCTACAACATCGTCGCTGCACACGGATACTTCGGAAGACTTATCTTTCAATACGCGTCCTTCAACAACTCCCGTTCACTGCACTTCTTCTTAGCTGCTTGGCCAGTCATCGGTATCTGGTTTACCTCCTTGGGAATCAGCACCATGGCGTTCAACCTGAACGGATTCCTATTGATAGCTTGACGAATGCCCCTTGGAATACGATTACATACTCACAACCAGAAACAAAAAAAGGCGCAGCTACCTCATTAATTGAACAACTAGTACGTGAAAGCCAAAGACTAGAATTAAGTGGTATTCTTAAAGCAATGGTTATTCCCGAAGCACGAAAGTTTTATGAGGATAAAGGTTTCGTTGAAACAGATGGGTCAGGCGAGATGATTCTTACATCCAACGCAGCCTCTATGTTTATACTAGACCAAGAACAACGATTATTATCACAACCATTTGATTAAATAAGGAAATTAAAAATGTCATCAGAAATTTATCAACCTACCGACGTACAACTCGAACACTGGGCAAAACGCGACGAACTTGATAAGTACGCCTTCGCGGGTATCATGTCAGAAGAAGAACAAGAACGGCAAGTTAACAATCTCCTCGATAAAAACTATTACCACCGTCATTTAGAAAAAGTGCGTGCTAACAAACAAAAGCTACTGAAAGACCTTGAATATTTAGAACAACGCGAACAGTTACTACTAGACCAAATCAATAAACAAGAGCAATCTTTACAAGAATAAAATAGAACCATGACGGGGATGAATAATGACAAACAACTTTCGAGAGTAGTTTTAAAAGGATTCAAATCTATCGCTTTGTGTGACCTCGAACTCTCCAGTCTCAGTGTTTTAATTGGAGCTAATGGGGCGGGAAAATCTAATTTTCTCAGCTTCTTTCGTATGCTTGGGCAATTACTCGAGCAGAACCTACAAGTTTTTGTCAGCCGTCAAGGTGGTCCTGATGCATTATTGCATTTTGGGCGAAAAACAACCGAACAACTGGAGTTTGAGTTATACTTCGGCAATAGTGGGTACTTTGCTACACTTGAACAAACCCAGGATAATCGCTTGATGTTCGTTTCAGAGTCCTTCTGGCAGAACATGAGCGGCGATCGTGAAATAGGTAGGGGGCATTTTGAGACACTGGCTCTAAGTGTTACTGAGACGGGAATTGACAGTTCCTCTGGTGATTCGCAGTCGTCTCAACTTGGGGAACCAGAGCAACCTGCGGCTCACATTGTGCCGATCGTACAGCAATGGCGGGTTGATCATTTTCATGATACAAGTGACAGTGCTTATGTAAAGCAGCCGCACGGTATCAATGACAATGCTTATCTGCGTCCTGATGCCCGTAATCTCGCATCTTTCCTGTATCTGTTGCGTGGCACATACCCAGCATCGTATCAGATATTCAGTATGTATAAAGTGTTTTATCTGACTCTTCGTACTGATTTGTAATTTCTGCCTTACGACATCAGAGGAAATGGAATTTTAGGGATTTAACCCAGCTCGTTGAAAGATTGCGTTAGGGGTAATTTCCAATCCTGGTAGCAAATCATCAGTAATTACTCGATCAAATCGATAAGTAATCGGCAAAGAAGATGACGCAAATACAGTTACAGTTCTAGCTTTTGTATCAACCACCCAAACACGAGAAACACCAGCTTTGAGATAATCAGTCGCTTTTTCCGCAATTTCGCCAAAAGTTTGACCAGGTGAGATAATTTCAATCACTAATTCCGGCGGAACAGGACAAGCTTCATCTAATAGCCAGTCAGCAGGAAGGCGGTGATATGAAACATAAGTTAAATCTGGTACAGGTATCCAATCTTGATTTTGAAGTTTTAATTTGACAGCCCATTCAACTTCTACACGACCTTGATTGTGAAAGCATAGGTCTAGAAGAATAAGTAAAGTTTTTTGAACTGTAGAATGAAAAAACTTTGGTGACATTTCATCGTCTTTATATTTTGGGACAGCTTCACCATTAACAAACTCATATGTAATATCTCCTTCGGGGAGTGCAAGAAATTCTTCTAGCGTTAGGCGTTGATTAGAAGACTGAACCATAGGTATTATATGGTAAAAGAGGCTTACTTTTAGTTTAAGTCACAACTACTAAGTTGCTTGAATTACCAGCGAACCTCACTTATGACTATCGTCAAACCGCCCAAATTAGAATGAAATAGCCCTGCTAAAACCAAACAGTTTATTGTTGTGGTGGCGAACTACCCCCATTTCATTTCATCCTGTAAATCTTGGATATATTCGTGAAGATGTTGTGCTACTTGATTTTGTACATCTTCCGGTAAAGATTCCATCATTTTGATTACAGTCGAAAGGTCAGCCAGGAACTCCCATTACTATAACTGTGCGACGCGGTACTCAAGAGCTAGAGTTTCGGCTTTGCAGAGCCAAAATAAATTTAAATTCGGCACAGCGCCAAGCAGAACTTGTCGAAGTTATCACATTTTTTGCTGATTCTCTGAAGCGTTTACAAGAAATATCAGAAAAAAATATCAATCGCATAAATAATTTAGCGCAGAGAATTGCTCAGGGGCAAGAAAATCCGGTTTTAGCTTTATTATCAGTTTTTGAGGATATTCAGAAGCAGATAGAGCAATTAAATGAAGAGACGAGTGTTCTGATTGCTCAGAGAACAAAAGTTGTTCATGAACAAAAAGAAGCTTTACGAGAATTAGAGTTAATTTTATTGGCAATGCAAGATATTGTAAATCCAGGACTAGAGATAAATGTCAAAGAGTTAGATTCACGAGAACAAAGAATGATGCAGTTAATTGAGAATGCTCAAGAACTGTCTACTTTAGAGAAGAAATTGTTTGGAGGATATTTCGCAGATGTAATAGTTCGCTTATCCTTTGCATTTAGCCTGCTGCTGATTTGGGTCATTAAACCTTCTGGTGAAATTACTTTTTGCCAAGTTGATGTAAAAGCTATAACAAAGGATAATATTTCCCTCTCAGATTTGGTTGTGAAAGCTTGTCAATCATTGGGTATTGATGTGGCGGAGGATTTATCAGATATTGATAGCGATCGTCCTTCTTTAAGCAGAAATAAAAAATCTATTTGGTTACAAAATTTGAATCAAGTTTTGATTCAACCAATAGTTCATCTTTTGTCTAATGCTCCAAATAACCACCTCATCTTCATTCCACAGGGAATTCTTTTTCTTGTTCCCTTTGCAGCACTGCAAGACACACAAGAGCAATTCCTTGTTGAAAAATTCACTGTTGTTACAGCACCTTCCATTCAAGCATTGGAGTTAATCCAAAAACGAAGCACAGAAGTACCAACAACTTCTCTAGAAGCTCTGGTAGTGGGCAATCCGATAACTGATCCACCTGCACAATTAGAGGATTTAGCTTGGGCAAAAACTGAAGCGCAAGCGATCGCACCCCTTCTTAACACCCAAGCCATCACGGGTGCAGATGCCACCAAAGCATATATCACACAGCTTCTTCCCAAAGCACGATTGATACACTTTGCAACTCACGGATTATTAGATGATATCCGACAGCTGGGCATACCAGGGGCGATCGCTCTTGCTCCTTTTGACGAAGATAATGGTTTTCTGACGGCGGGCGAAATCTACGACATGAAACTAAACGCCGAACTGGTTGTGCTCAGTGCTTGCAGTACTGGATTAGGTAAAATCACTGGAGATGGAGTGATAGGACTATCCCGTTGTTTGATAGCTGCTGGGGTAAAAAGTGTAATTGTGTCTCTGTGGTCAGTAGGCGATTTGTCCACTGCCTTGTTGATGGTGAAATTTTACCAAATTTTCCAACAGGGAGTAGCGGCTACCGTCGCTCTCAACGAGGCTCAACGCTGGTTGTTGGGAGTTACGAAAACAGAATTGGAAATTTGGCTAAAAACTAACGAGAGATTTTTTGATGCTACGTTAAAAATTAACCTACGCCGTAGGTTGCATCAGTTAGATGATAACGCCAAACTATTTCACAATCCCCGATATTGGGCGGCATTTTGTGCGATTGGTCAGTGATGAGCGAGCTAAATTTTACAGGAGATGGAAATAACAACGCTTCTGTACCCCCTAACCCCCAAGATTATCTAGACTTCCTAGTGTCGCTCTTGCAAATTATTGCAGATGACGACACCAATTTGGGAAGGGTTTACTCGCTGTTGCAAGAAAATTTGACCAAATTGGATGACACTTTCATCAATATATTGCGTTATTGGGCAACAACCACTTGGTCTGAGGTACAGCCACAAGAAGCATTAATTATTGCAGCAGCGATTGTTAATTTTAGTAATCTAATTCGGAGTTTTCCCTACGGGAACATGGCTACCAATTTGGAGATAGCGATCGCAGGCTGTGAGGTTGTCGCCCCAATTTTAACCCGTGAGGCACTTCCAGAGTTTTGGGCAACAACTCAAAATATTCTGGGTGCAGTTTACCGCATTCGGATCGCAGGCGATCGCCCCCAAAACATAGATATTGCGATCGCTTGCTATCAAAATGCTTTACAAGTTCGTACCCAGACAGCTTTTCCCGAACTGTGGGCAGCAACCCAAAATAATCTCGGTAATGCGTACAATGAACGAATACTTGGCGAGCGAGCGGAGAACGTAGAAGTAGCGATTACCTGCTTCCAAGCGGCGCTACAGGTTCGCACCCGCACTGCATTTTCGGTGGAATGGGCAACAACCCAAAATAATCTGGGTATTGGTTACTACAATCGACTGAATGGCGATCGCGCTGAAAATCTAGAGCAAGCAATTATTTGTTATCAGAACTCATTACAAATTCGTACTCAGACAGACTTTCCCGAAAAATGGGCTGAAACCCAAAATAACCTTGCCAACGCTTACGGTGAACGGATAAAAGGCGACAGAGCAGAAAATATTGAAGCTGCAATTAGCGCGTTTCAAGCAGCGTTACAAATCTACACTCGCTCTAGCTTTCCCCAGGATTGGGCAATGATACAAAACAACCTGGGTGAAGCTTATCGTGACCGAATTAATGGCAACTCTACAGAAAATTTGCTGACAGCAATCTCTGCCTATGAAGCAGCTTTGCAAGTTTACACTCGCTCTAGCTTTCCCGAACAGTGGGCTATTGTGCAAAACAATCAGGGGATTGCTTACTACAGCCTCCAAGATGGCGATCGCGCTCTTAACTTAGAGCAGGCAATTTCTTGTTATCATAACGCCTTTATTACCGTAAAGATAACAAAAAATGGTGGCGCAATCAGTTAGAGTCTCGCCTGCAAAATCTCGCTGAAATTTTGCATATAGATGAAATAATCTCCCACATACCAGCAGAGTGCGATCGCCTAATTCTCATCCCCCATCGTTTCCTACATCTATTACCACTTCACGCTTTGCCATTAGGAAACAAGCAACTAGAGAATGGGCAGAGAAAACAAAATTGTCTGTTAGATAAATTTCCTAGAGGTGTAGGATATGCCCCTAGCTGCCAATTACTGCAACTCAGCCAAAACCAACAACGTCCTAATTTTAGTCAACTGTTTGCTATCCAAAACCCGACTGGTGATTTAAGCTACACTAATTTAGAAGTTGAAACCATCAGATCGTTCTTTGCTGAAACTCAAGTTTTAGTTAAACAAAAAGCGACTAAAGCAGCTTTAAATGACAATAATAACTTTAAGTTAGCTAACTGTTGTCACTTTTCTTGTCATGGTGATTTCAACTTAGCATCCCCTTTGGAATCAGCATTAATTTTGGCAGACGATGAACGGTTGACTTTAGCAGAAATTTTTGCATTAAGTTTAAATCAATGCCGTTTAATTACCTTATCTGCCTGTGAAACTGGCATCGCAGACCCCACCAGTATCAGTGATGAATATATCAGTTTACCCAGTGGTTTCCTTTATGCAGGAAGTCCAAGTGTGGTCAGTAGTCTTTGGACAGTCAATGACCTATCAACAGCTTTATTAATGATTAAGTTTTATCAAAATTTATATACAGGTGTTTCAGTAGTATTTAGTTTAAATCACGCCCAGTGCTGGCTGCGAGATGTGACTAAAATACAGTTAGAGGAGTGGATTGCGGAGTATGAGTTAAAATTGGACTCAACACTCAGGATGCAGCTAAACCGTCGGTTTCAGAATATGCCTGATGATGCTCAACCATTTCAGTCCCCCTTTTATTGGGCAGCTTTTTGTGCAATTGGTCTGTAATTAGCTAATACTATAGGAGACTCCAAAGAGATGAAGTCTATCAATACTCAAAACGATGGACTTGCATCATCTATGTTGCAAGTCATTTCTCTGCTGATTGCGATCGGTCAAAATATTGCTTCTGATTCCACAAGAAATAACCAGCAGATAATAGATTGCTATGAGCAGGCTCAAGAAAGACTAAGACATATTAAGCAGTCTTTTGGAGAAACATTTCTGGCAAATCTTTTCTTATCCTTCTATCAAGGGATGATGAATCTGTCTGGGGGAGCTAGTTGTTTGACACAAGTAGGCATTGCTTACTCTCTTCAAGGGCAATATCAGCAGGCGATAGAATTATATAAAACCGCTCAACAAATATATCACAGTAGCAAAAATTTGTTTGGAGAAGCTGAGACTCTGCACAATCTGGGCAATGTCTATTTTTTTCTAGGGCAATACGAGCAAGCAAGAGATGACTACAAAAAGTCTAAAAACATTTGGTCGAACCTTAATGAAAAATATCGTGAAGCTCATTGTCTAAAAAACATAGGTACAGTTCACTTGTCTTTAGGACAATTAGAACTAGGGCAATTAGAGCAGGTAAAAAAATCTTATGAAGAGGCAAAAAAATATTATAACCAAGCCCTAAATATATTTCAAAATCTTAACAAAAAAGTTGATGAAGCGATTACTTTAAGTGAGCTTGGCTTAGTTGACGTTTTCTTAGGACAAGCTGACCAAGGAATTGAAATGATTCAGAAGTCTCTAAGTATCAACCGCCAACAAGATAAAAAAAATCCAGTTTTAGAAGCGACTTCTCTAAGCTATCTAGGTGTTGCTTATCTTCTCTTGAGACAATACCAACAAGCTATCGAGTATCTTCAGCAGTCTTTAAATATCCTTCGAGATATCTCATCTCCTCCTGGGGAAGCCTTTACGCTAGCAGCTCTTGGGCTAGCTTTTTTCAAAGCAGGTAGTCTTGCAGATGCACAGAGAACTCTACAGGATTCAATTAAAATGCGAGAAAATTTGCGCTCAAGGCTAATCGATCTCAATAAAGTGTCATTTTTTGATTTACAGATTGACACTTACGGTGTTTTACAACAGGTTTCGATCGCTCGAGAAGAACCAGAAACTGCTTTGGAAATTTCTGAGCGAAGTCGTGCTCGTGCTTTTGCAGAGTTATTGGCTTTGCGGTTGCCTTCCCTATCAGATGAGCAATTGGCTATCAACCCTCATAATGTTAATCAAATTCGAGAAATTGCTCAAAAGCAAAATGTGACAATTGTCGAGTATTCAATCATTTATGATTGGATTCTAGATAAAGGGCTACAACATCGTCGAGAATCAAAACTGTTTATTTGGCTCATTAATCCGACAGGGGAAGTTGTTTTTCGTTCCACAAATCTTCAACTGATTCTAGAGCACATAAGTCATGTCTTTTTGGAAGAACTAGTATGCAAAGCTCGTGCATCTATTGGTATTCAGGATGAAAATGCCACTGACTTTGAACCGCAGTTTATAGTAGACAATCACCGGATTTACCCGCACTTACACCAACTCTATCAAATCTTGATTCAACCGATTGCTGAACATCTACCAGATAACCCTAACGCTATAATTACCTTTATTCCTCAAGGCTCTTTATTCCTGATACCATTCTCAGCGCTACAAGACGAAAGGGGCAATTTCCTGATTCAAAAACATACCATTGTGACTGCGCCTTCCATTCAAGTGCTAGAGTTAACCCAAAAACGAAATGCAGAACTACCAGCAACTTCTCTAGAAGCGCTAGTGGTGGGAAATCCGAAAATGCCAACTATTCCCTTAACCGATCCACCTGTACAGTTAGAGAATTTAGCTTGGGCGAAAACAGAAGCACAAACAATAGCACCCCTTCTCAACACCCAAGCCATCACAGATACAGCTGCCACAAAAGTCTCTATCATAGAGCAGATGCCGAAAGCGCGGTTAATTCATTTAGCAACCCACGGATTGTTAGATGATATTTTGCACTTTGGTATCCCTGGGGCGATCGCTCTTGCTCCTTTTGACGAAGATAATGGTTTTCTGACGGCGGGCGAAATCTACGACATGAAACTAAACGCCGAACTGGTTGTGCTCAGTGCTTGCAGTACTGGATTAGGTAAAATCACTGGAGATGGAGTGATAGGACTATCCCGTTGTTTGATAGCTGCTGGGGTAAAAAGTGTAATTGTGTCTCTGTGGTCAGTAGGCGATTTGTCCACTGCCTTGTTGATGGTGAGATTTTACCAAATTTTCCAACAGGAAGTAGCGGCTACCGTCGCTCTCAACGAAGCTCAACGCTGGTTGTTGGGAGTTACAAAGACAGAATTGTCAGTTTGGCTAAAAACTAACGAGAGATTTTTTGATGTGACGCTGAAAAATCACCTACGCAAGAGGTTGCATCAATTAGATGAGAACGCCAAACTATTTCAACATCCTCGATATTGGGCAGCATTTTGTGTGATCGGGCAGTAATAGAAGATAAATGACTACATTAGGTACTATGAGATTAAAGCTAACTAAGCTAATATCCGATTTTCTTGAATCGTTTGTTCGACCTATTTTAGCAGCTCGTCTTTCACATCTTCTTGACAAGAATTATTCGGATAGAGAGATTCCTAAAAAAACTCTCATTTTTTTGAAAAATGTGTTACCAATTACCCTAATTAGTAGAGGTAACTTAGAAAAGATTTCTCCAATCTTGATAAGGAATATAGAAGTTTTAGATAGTAGTTTTCCTCATTTTTTAAGAGACTATTTGCTGGAAATATTGCCTAAAATAAATATATTTGATGCACTTATTGTAATTAAACCTGCGATCTCAGAATTCAGTTCTTTGATTGCAGAATTTCCTTTAGGAGACAAAGCTAACAACTTAGAAATTTTTATTAACGTTATAGAAACTGTTTCTCAAATAGATTTCAAAGTTTTAGAACTCTTATCTCAGTCAAAAAATGACCTTGTAATTTATTTATGGTCACAACAATGGGCAATGACTCAGAACAATAAAGCAGCCGCCTATTTAGATCGCATTCGAGGAGACAAGTTTGAGAACATTGAGAAAGCCATTGTTGCCTGTAAATCTGCCTTGGAAGTTAGAAGCTTTAGAGCATTTCCTCGGCAGTGGGCAATGACTCAACATAATCTGGGAATTGCTTATCGCAAGAGGATTTTAGGAGAAAGATCTGAAAATATTGAACTATCAATTAAAGCTTTCAATAATGCTCTAGAAGTTAGAACATTTGAGGAATTCTCTCAAGATTGGGCAGAAACCCAAAATAACCTGGGAATAGCCTATAGAAATCGCATTCGTGGGAACCAGGCAGAAAACCTGGAACAAGCTATCATCTGTTATCAAAATTCTCTTCGTGTATACACCCGTGAAACATTTCCCAGACAATGGGCAAGAGTTCAAGAAAACTTAGCAGTTGCTTACTCTGACAGAGTTTATGGATCTAGATTTGAGAATATTGAGCGTTCACTATTGATACATCAAGCAGTTCTAGAGGTTTACACTCAAGAGGAATTTCCCGAGGAATGGGCAAGAACTCAACATAATCTAGCGAGCACCTACGGCCAATGTATTGATGAAGATACAACTGAGAACCTACAAAAGTCAGTTAATGCTTTTAAAACTGCTTTGGAAATTAGAACTCGTCAAAATTTTCCTGAAGCTTGGGCAGATACCCGATTGAATTTAGGGATTTTATATAGTAGTTATCCTCTTAAAGAAAATAACGAAAATCTTGAGTTAGCAATTTCTGCTTACCAAGCTGCTTTGGAAATATATACTCTCGAAGCCTTTCCAAGAAATTTTGCTATACTTCAGGGAAATTTAGGTTTTACCTATCAAGCTTTTCGCAGACCGACTAGTGCTTACAATTCCTTTGATACCGCGATTAACACTGTAGAAGTCCTACGCGGTGAGATAAACTTTGGCTCTGGTTCAGAAGAAGATAAACAGAAACTAGCAGAAGAATGGAATTCTCTTTACCAAGGTATGGTGGAAGTCTGTATGGAGCAGAATCAAGTTACAAAAGCTCTGGAATATGCTGAACTGAGCAAAACTCGCAACCTAGTAGAACTTATACTCACCCGCGATCACCATACTATTTTCCCCACAGAAGTAGTCGCTCAACTAGATCGACTTCGAGATGAAATCGCTAGCAGTCAAGATCAACTTCAAAATGCCACCGCAGAAGATCCAACTGCTCTAGCCCAACATCTCCAACAACTTCGACAGCAGCGCAACGAATTGCAAGATCGATACCTATCCATCGGTTCTGGTTTCAGATTTGACCCATTCCGGTTAACTTTGAGCGATCGCACTGCAATTGTTGAGTTTTACATTACAAACGATCGGCTGCTCGTCTTTATTGTTACTCACCAAACCCAACAACCAATTATTTTATCACCCGATTTGATAGACCTAAAAAAATTAGCAAATTGGGCAAACAACTATCTGAACGCTTATAGTAACAAAAAATCTCACTGGCAGCACCGCCTAACTACCCGCCTAAATCTGCTAGCAAAAATTCTGCACATTGATGAAATTATTCAGCAAATTCCAACAGAATGCAACCAGTTGATTCTAATTCCCCATCGCTACTTGCATTTGATGCCACTTCATGCTTTGTCACTTGCGGGAAATTCCAGTCTTTTTGACAGATTTCCTGGAGGAGTCAGCTATGCACCTAGCTGTCAACTTCTGCAACTCTCCCAAACTCGACAACGCCCCGATTTTACCCACCTATTTGCCGTTCAAAACCCCACTGGCGACCTCACCTATACTGATATTGAAGTCGAAACTATCCAAAGCTATTTCAGCAACAGTAATCTTCTCAAACAGAAAATAGCAACCAGAGAAGCTATCGATGATACTTCTCTTACTACTGTCCACTGCGCCCACTTTAGCTGTCACGGCTACTTTAACACGACCCAACCTCGCAAATCTGCCCTCATTTTAGCCAATGCCCAGCTAAATTATCCACCCACACAACCCGATACAGAAAATTATCTCAGTTTGGAAAATGGTGGCATACTTAACCTCAATAAATGTCTCACTTTAGATAGCATTTTCACTCTGAATCTAGAACAATGTCGCCTTGTCACTCTATCTGCTTGCGAAACCGGATTGATTGATTTCCAGAATAGCAGCGACGAATATATTGGTTTGCCCAGTGGTTTCCTTTATGCAGGTGCTTCTAGTGTCGTCAGCTCTCTGTGGACGGTGAACGACTTATCCACAGCATTTTTGATGATTCGATTTTATCAAAACTTACAAAAGGGTTTGGCTGTAGCTTTGGCGCTCAAACAAGCTCAACTCTGGTTAAAAGATTTGACCAAGGAAGATTTGAAAACATGGATTGCAGAAAACCAGTTACCATTAAACCCAACAGTTAGGATGAATTTACGTCGTCGTGTTTATCAGTTGGAGGATACTAAACCATTTCAATCGCCTTTCTACTGGGCAGCATTTTGTGCAATAGGAGAGTAATGGAGGGAAAAGTAGTGATGAATGAGCAACGCCAAAATGTCTATCTTAATATGATTCAGGGACTGCTGAATTCTCGCAGCGATCGCTAAAAATTGCACATCAACAAAACTATCGCGAAGAGAAAGCCAATTCTCTAGGCAACCTCGGCAATGTTTACAAATTACTAGGAGAATACA
>JAWQFQ010000262.1:0-12404 GCA_035967975.1 Scytonema sp. PMC 1070.18 | reverse complement strand
TAGGATGGCAAAGTCATTTAGCCATATGGTGCAACCGCCTTGCTCCTTGGTTGCTGGAAAAGGTTCTCTTGATGGCTTCTCCCTTATCCCAACAGAGACAAACACGCTATCAAAGATTCAGAAGTGCTAAGACTGAATAGTACTCACTTATTTAGCAAGAAAGGCAGAGGGCATCCGTGCTGATGGCAGAAGGGATTTATCCCTTCCCTGGAATGCCCGTACCCTAAAGGCGACCAGCGCTCGCCAAGGGTTTAAGCCCCCACCAAAATAAGACTGATTTGGTGGCTTGCAATCAGTATAGGTACGAAGCCCACACTGCATTGCAACATAGCTGCCCTCTGCCTCCAGCATAGCTGCCTTCTTCACCCGAAATGTTTGCATGGCAAGACTTCGGAAAAACTTTTTGGTTTACTGAGTTTATTTCCGTAAATAGCTATTATTTACGACCCTTGGGTTCGGGCATTCAAAGTTCGGAGTAAATCCCTTGTGCCATATGCCCTCTGCCTTTCTTACTAAAAAAACCGGGTTTCTAAAGGTAAAATTAAGCTTTTCTAGCGTCGTTCTTCTCAAGAAACCCGGTTTTTAGTCTAAAACATCAATTCTGTAATCCCAAAAACTCGGTTTCTTCAGGTTGACTCAACGGAAAATTAGTCTTTAAGGGCGAAAGACACTGGGTTTTTAACCCCAACGAGTGAATACTGAATCGGTGTTCTAGGTGCAAGATATGAGCCTCCCATGAAAGTTCTTCTTCCCTATCCCTATTCATCACTTCTCACTCCTTACTTCCTAGTTTGCCACTCATAAACTGCGGTATACCAATATTTCAGGAAATTTTTTTCTCCTACATCCTATCCCCAAATTTTCTAGATAGACCGAATTAGAAGCCCTATAATTTGAATTGAGAGAAAAATATCAGTAATAACTCTGAGAAAAATGATTTCTGCCTTTTTGACAGCCGTAATTATACGGAAAAAAATTAGCTCAGACTATTTACATTTTTTGACTATGTAAAACCTTTACAATCTTCCGGATAGTTGTTAGCATGAAATCGCAGTGGTGAAAGCGCAAGCTGAGCTACGCAAACAACAACAATGAGTATTAAGGACAAAAATCATGGCAGTCGAAAAGACTAATTCTTCTTCTAGCTTGGCTGAAGTTATTGACCGCATCCTGGACAAAGGTATTGTCATAGACGCTTGGGCACGTGTTTCCTTGGTTGGAATTGAATTACTGGCGATCGAAGCTCGTGTTGTAATTGCCTCCGTAGAAACCTATTTGAAGTATGCAGAAGCAGTAGGTTTGACACAATCAGCAGCAATGCCTGCTTAAGAATGGCAGTTCTTCAATCATTGTATTGACAGCTTCTATTCGAGTAATTCCTTGAATTTTTCTTCAACTTGCCAAAATTCGTGAAGATGGTTTCTTGACGAGGACAAGTTGATAATAATAACAGTTTTAGTAAACCATGTTTGCTGGGTAATTCGTGTCTCAGCTAGTACGGTTTCAATGGAAAAACCAGCCAGGAGCATCAGTCGATAGCGGAGGAAATAGCTCAACTATTTCAAGAAACTCGGGAGTTTCTGTTAGAGACAAAAGCTCAAAGGCAGGAAAAAGCCAAACACTTGCACCAGTTTTCTCAAAAATTGGTGCAATATACCCAGGAATTTTTAACAGCTACTGCTCAACAACGCGTGGCACCAGCCAAACAGCAAGCCCAAGAACTACAACAATTCCATCGGGATTTGTTTATCAGTATTTTTGGCATTGTTAAACGTTAGTTACAGTATCTGTAGATAGAAAAACACCCCCCGCCTTTACGCTGAATAGCTAACAAGACCAGGGGGTGAACAAAAAATACAACAATGAGATTTAGGTTAAATCTATGACAGCATTTGCTGTGACTTTATTCCTGCTTGAATTTTGTCCAGCTTTACAACTTCCAACCAAATGCAAATAGATTTCTTTTTTCTGAGAAGATTGAGCATTAGCATTTATAATGTTGCCTGCTTTTTACCAGATTAAAGTCAAATGCTTTTGGAGAAGCTTCTATCATAGGACCATATCTTATAAGATAACACAAAATTCACATTTTGTATTCTTGTCACTCACTAATTTTCTTTAAATCATCTCAACTATGACTGTTGCTGATACTCATCATAAACGCGCTGTTCTTCGTGTTCGTCCAGGACAGTTTGTAATTACACCTGCTATTGAGCAGATTACTAACCGTGCCCTACGTTATCTCCACTCCGGTTTTTCTGTTCACCTACGCGGTCCTGCGGGGACTGGTAAAACCACTTTAGCCATGCATTTAGCTAACTGTTTGGCAAGACCGATTATGTTAATTTTTGGAGATGACGAATTTAAAAGTTCTGATTTGATTGGTAGCCAATCAGGCTACACCCACAAAAAACTAATGGACAATTATATTCATAATGTTCTGAAAGTTGAAGACGAACTTAAACAAAACTGGGTAGATTCGCGCTTAACATTAGCTTGTCGAGAAGGCTTTACTCTGGTGTATGATGAATTTAACCGCTCACGTCCAGAAGTAAATAACGTCTTGCTTTCAGCATTAGAAGAAAAACTTTTAGCATTACCACCCCATAGCAATCAACCTGAATATTTGCAAGTGCATCCTCAATTTCGGGCAATTTTTACCTCTAATCCTGAAGAATACTGCGGCGTTCACTCTACGCAAGATGCTCTAATGGATCGATTAGCGACTATTAATATGCCAGAACCAGATGAAATAACACAGAGTGAAATTCTGGTTCAAAAAACAGATATTAGTTATCAAGATGCTTGTTTAATTGTCAGTGTAGTTGGGGCATTTAGACGGGCTACTGGTGCAGAAAAGACTTCTGGGCTACGTTCTTGTTTGATGATTGCTAAAGTCTGTGCAGAACACGATATTTTTGTCACTCCAGATGATTCCGATTTTTGTGATATTTGTGTCGATATTTTGTTTGCCCGTACCAAGCTCTCTGCAGATGAAGCTAAAACTGTTTTATCGGAGGTATTGAAGCAATTCTCCATATCACAAACAGAGAGCAAAGACGAATTTAGTTATCAAAATCAGGTTGAGAACGGAATAAATAAAAGCAACATCAGTAGGTTAAAGAGAGTAGCGACAGAGAACAAATAATAAAGTATTCCTAAACTAATATTTAGTTTTCAGCAAGAAAACCAAGCTCTTGGTGTTAGTGGACAGAGAAGTCTTTGTGACCTGAATCATATTATCTTTTGGATTAT
Source organism: Scytonema sp. PMC 1070.18 (assembly GCA_035967975.1). Taxonomy (GTDB): domain Bacteria; phylum Cyanobacteriota; class Cyanobacteriia; order Cyanobacteriales; family Nostocaceae; genus Scytonema. Next base: position 9,149 of record JAWQFQ010000262.1, on the reverse strand, counting down.
CGATGTCACATTGTACTAGCCATGTTTAGTCGCTACAAAGAAACCTGAACTTTGGGATTGCTGTACCTTATATTTTGCCTTGCAGGTAAGAAACCGGGTTTCTTGAGAATAATGACGCTAAAAAAGCATAATTTTTCGTTTAGAAATCCGGTGTTTGAGGTCTTGTTGAGTGCTGCAAGGTGTCAGGTACCGATACTCTAGAGAGGATCTATCTCAGCTTTAGTGAGTACATACACAATACTGTATTTTGTTGATTGAAGATTTAAATTGATCGTGACTTCCACCCCAATACTGCCAACACGTCCCCAAAGCCAAGCAAACCGAACGATTTCTACATCTACCCAAGGTTCAACTTTAGCAGATATTCTTGAACGGGTTTTAGACAAAGGAATTGTGATTGCTGGCGATATTTCTGTGTCTATAGCCTCCACCGAATTATTGCATATCCGAATTCGCTTATTAATTTCCTCAGTTGATAAAGCCAGAGAAATGGGTATTAACTGGTGGGAAAATGACCCTTACCTAAGTAGTAAGACTCAAGATTTAATTGAGGAGAATCAATTACTACGGCATCGACTGGAAACTTTAGAAACACAAATGTCTGTACTGCAATCTTGCCAACTGAAAGAGCAAAAACACTTAGAACCTCGTGTTGAAAATTGTTTAGCAAATGACCACGGTCATAATGAGACAATAAAGGAGGAACCGCAAAATAACTTCTAGAGCATAGCTACGTTAATTTCAAAAACTCGATTTCTTGAAATTTCCTCAACAAAAAATATTTTTATGTTTAGAAATCGAGTTTTTTGTTCCTAATTTTGAATCACGTATTAGCGCTCTAGCTTTCAACATATAAAAAAGGTAAATTAGGAGGAGTAATCATTCAAAAATAATTAACATATAAATGAAGAATCATGGTTAATGTTATTGAATTTGAAGTCATAAGAATGGCGATAAAAAAATTACAAAGTAGGTGTCATTATGGCAATCGTTTGCACGTCCAGAGAAAATTCTAGGGAATTAAGCAAGACTGCTTTAAGTGAGAAGAACCAGGCAGGTTTAGCTCCATTACTGTTGACAGTAGTGGAACTACTACGGCAGTTAATGGAAGCGCAAGTGATTCGGCGTATGGAACAAGGACAACTCAGTGATTCAGATTTAGAAAGAGCATCACAAAGTTTGCAAAAATTAGAAGAACAAGTGCTACAGTTGTGCGAAATATTTGATGTGAATCCGACCGATTTAAATTTGAGTTTAGGAGATTTTGGCAGTTTGTTGCCGAAACCCGGCACTTATTATCCGGGAGAAACTGGAAGCAGTCCTTCTGTGTTAGAACTGCTAGATCGACTCTTAAATACTGGAGTAGTTGTGGACGGGAATGTAGATTTAGGAATTGCTCAACTTAACCTGATTCACGCCAAGTTACGGTTAGTTTTGACCTCAACACCACTGTAAGTAAAACTTATCGATTTTTCATGTTAGTAATGGGTGTTAAAAATTATGGATGTTGGTTTTTATTTATATGGTATTTTTCCTGACTCAATATCTGAGACTATCATGCTCCAAGGATTAGATTTACAGCCGGTACGTAGCCAAAGTATTGAGGGATTTAGCTTTTTGTATTCTGGGGCAAAACAAGAAAAGTATTTAGCTTCACGTCGAAATTTAATCTGCCATGAAAAAGTTTTGGAACAAGCAATGAATCAAGGATTCCGAACTCTTCTCCCTCTTAGGTTTGGATTGGTTGTCCAAAATTGGGAAACAGTGATATCACAATTAATTTACCCTTACAAAGAGGATTTAAAAAAATTATTTTCACAATTAGAAGGACGACGAGAGGTGAGTATCAAAATTTTATGGGATAGTAAATTAGAATTGCAATCACTCATGGCGGATAATCAAAATTTACAGCAGAAGCGCGACGCATTGGAAGGAAAGAAATTGAGCATGGAAGAAGTGATTGAAATTGGACAATTAATCGAAAGCCATTTGGATGCTTGTAAGCAAGACATCATTCAAGTGTTCAGACATGAGTTGAATCCTTTAGCAGAGGCGATCGTGGAAAATGACCCAATGACTGAAGAAATGATTTACAACGCTGCTTATTTAATTACTTGGGATAGTGAATCTGAGTTTGGGAAGCGAGTCGAAGCAATCGACCAAAAGTTTGGTAATCGCTTACGCATTCGTTACAACAATTTTACTGCTCCCTATACCTTTGCCCAAATTTCTTAATTGAAGACAGAACTATGTTACTAAAAGCTTTACTCTTGCCAGTTATGGGACCAATTAGTGGTGTAATGTGGATTGGAGAGAAAATTCAGGAGCGTGTCAATACTGAATTTGATGCTAAAGAAAATTTACATAAACAGCTATTGGCTTTACAACTGGCATTTGATCTTGGTGAGATTTCTGAAGAAGAATTTGAAGTGCAGGAGGAAGAAATGCTCCTGAAAATCCAAGCTTTAGAAGAGGAGGAACACTGTGAATTAGAAGAAATTGAAGAGGAAACTGAAGAATTGTTATTAGAAAATCCAGTTTTAGAAGAGTGTAATTATTTGAACACGGAATATAACGAAAGTCAAACTTTAGTTTTATTGCCATAGACATTTCTCTTCATTGATTTTCTTTTTGAAGATTATTCATACCTTTAGAATAGGTATTGCTCCCTATCAACCCAATACTGCAAGGGATACAATTGCTGAGGTACCACCAAACCCGGTATCTCCAAGATACCGGGTTTCTAATTTTCGATCTTTCCAACAAGTATTGACTATCAACCAATACACTTCAGTAATGTAGAGACGTGCAATTGTGCGTCTCTACATATCACTAAAAAAACCCGCAGTGCGGGTTAAGCATGGAATTTTGTAACTCCTTATCTTTTTCAAGAGAAGCAAAACTTAATATTCAAAATAGAAAGTTTGGAAGTTATTAGATTCGATAGGCAGATTTGGAGATTTACTAACCTGAGTAGAACTAGAATCAGTTTGACGAAACTCCTCAATTGTTCCTTCTGTTTTTGCTATCTGGTGATTGATAACATCTAAACGTTGTTGCAATATGAAAATGCGGTTTTCCATAAAGGTCAGTTCTTGCTTAATCCGCTGTTGTTCGGTGACCAATTTATAAAGACTTAATTGGCACGAAGCTTCAGATTGTTGGTGAGGCATTGTACTAATTTTATTTCTGATAAGACCGCGATGACGATTTTTTCTCATAACAACATTCCAAGTGATATATAATATTATTATAACGATGATTTTATCAAGTTCAATCTTTTTATTCGATTTTGGTGAAATCTCAGTAAAATTAATGAGCGTTATACTCATTCAACAAAATTAAGCCCTTCAAATATCTAGGGATTACGCTAGTGGAATTACATAATCTGTATACTTACGCCTTCTTAAACACGCCTGACGTTCCCTTAGATTTGCCCATAGGTTTTGCAGGTCAGGTACTCTTAGTCGATAGCGTTGGTTTATCAGTTCTTGTAGAACCAGGTCTGCCGTTAGAGTTATTACAAAACCATGATGAGAAATTAGTAGAGATGGTTTTAACCCATGACCGAGTTATCAATGAAGTTTTCCGCCAAACTTCGGTATTGCCTTTACGTTTTGGAACTTCTTTTATTTCCAAAACAAGCTTGTTAACTCATCTTAAATCGAATGTCAATGAATATCGAGAAAAATTAAAGAACATAAATGGTAAAAGCGAGTATCTTGTCAAGCTCATTCCTTGTCAGCTAGAGCAACCAGAATCCCTCGTAAAGGTGTCTGGAAAACAGTATTTTTTAGCGAAAAAACAACGCTATCAGAATCAACAAGATTTTGAGACTGCCCAAAATACTGAATGGCACCATCTTATTGATTCCATGAGTCAACTTTACCAATCAACAGTTGTAGCTCAACCGCAAGGAGAAGAGCAACAGATTTATCTTTTAGTCAATTCTCAAGATGAAGCTTTACTGATAGAACAAATATTAAATTGGCAGCAAGATTGTCTGCATTGGCAATTGCATTTAGGAGGAGCCTTTCCCCCTTATCATTTTATTTAGTCTTTCTAGTCATTTACTTTTTTTGTCATATGAACCAATACGATTTACTTCATCTAGTTATGTTTAGTGGAAAAGGTGGAGTCGGTAAAACAACTCTTTCTTGCAGCTTTGCTCGTTATTGGGCAAGACGATTTCCGGATGAAAAAGTTTTATTACTTTCTACAGATCCAGCTCATTCTTTAGCAGATGTATTGCTTTTGGAAGTGGGAGACAACGCTCTATCATTAGAGGATTTACCCAATCTAAGTGTTAGAGTATTAAATGCTAAGAAACTACTGGGTGAATTTAAAGCGAAATATAGTCATTTTTTGGAACTGTTGGTCGAGCGGGGAAGCTTTGTTCAAGGAGAAGATTTAAATCCTGTTTGGGATTTAAACTGGCCTGGTTTAGATGAATTAATGGGACTGCTAGAAATTCAAAGACTGCTAGCAGAAAGAGTGGTAGATCGAGTAGTGGTAGATATGGCTCCTTCTGGTCATACGCTAAATTTATTAGGTCTAAAAGACTTTTTAGATGTTGTTCTAAATGCCTTGGAACTTTTCCAGGAAAAACATCGATATATGACCCAAACCTTTAGAGGAAGCTATACAGCTGATGAAGTTGATAATTTTTTGGTAGAAATGAAATCTGAATTGGCAGAAGGTAAGCGTTTATTGCAAGATGAAAACTTCACAACTTGTTTGATAGTCGCCATTGCTGAACCTATGAGTTTATTGGAAACTCAACGATTACTAAAAAGTTTAAAAGATTTGAAAATACCTTGTCATGGATTATTAATTAATCGAATCGTGAAAAACCATGATATTAACTCTGATCGCTACAACGAACAACAACAATTACTGGGAAAATTTTTACAAATTTCAGGTGAGCAATTAGTTTTTGTAGTACCACAACAGAAAGCAGAACCCTTGGGTAGGATTGCTTTAGATAATCTAATGACACAAATTGAAAAAATTGATAGTGTTGAACTTGCACCTCCACCGCTAATTAAATGGCCAGATAAAGTACCACCTAGTTTTCAAGATTTTTTGGCAAAAGGATGCCAATTGCTCGTTATTGGGGGGAAAGGAGGCGTAGGGAAAACAACAGTAACTGCAGCAATAGGTTGGGCTTTGGCTAACCGCTATCCAGATAAAAAAATTCGCTTGATTTCTATAGATCCAGCACATTCCTTGGGTGATGCTTTTGGTCAAAATTTTGGACATGCGCCCATTTATTTAACTCCTAATTTAAGCACTCAAGAAATTGATGCAGATATAGTTTTAGAACAATTTCGTTCTGATTATCTTTGGGAGTTAGCGGAAATGATTAGCGGTGAAGGTAGGGAAGAACAAGCAGTGAAAATTGCTTATAGTCCTGAAGCTTGGCGGCAGATAGTAGCGCAAGCATTACCAGGAATTGACGAGATGTTATCTCTTGTCACTGTCATGGACTTATTAGATAGCAAGCAGCAAGATTTAATTATTTTGGATACAGCACCTACAGGACATTTATTGCGCTTTTTAGAAATGCCAACCGCTCTGGGAGACTGGTTAGCCTGGATATTTAAGCTATGGGTGAAATATCAAGATGTCTTGGGTCGTGTTGATTTCATTGGAAGATTGCGGCAATTGCGTCAAAGAGTTGTGCAAGCGCAAAAGAAATTGAAAGATCCGCATCACACTCAATTTATTGGTGTTATTCAGGCAGAAATGGCAATTGTATCTGAGCACATACGATTAACAGAGTCTTTGCGAAAAATGGGAGTTGAGCAGCGCTACATCGTGCAAAATCGCTTCAGCCTCGGGGGAGAGATTGATGGTAGTTTATTTCCGGAACAAATAATTATTCACTTACCCAGCTTACCCCGCTCGGTAGAGCCACTAGCTAGGATTCAAGCGGCAGCAAATCTTTTGTTTTAAGCAAAAAAAGAAACGTGTTCTTTTTCAAGTTTATTTTGGAGGAATTTTATGAGTGAGTGGTTGAAGGGATTTGAGCAGTTATTAGAATTTGCGAAAACTTTGGAAGAAAAAATTGAGAACGGCGAGATCAAAACGGATGTGCAACTTAATACACGTCCATTAAGCAGTATTCCGCGTCCGGGAAATATTCGCCGTCCCAATAATGTAAGCAACGATGTTGGTACTAGTCGCATCCGTACTCAACCCTCCCCTCCCCCTGGATCTAATCACAGCGATGAGACTACACAAAGCTCAGTTTCACCCCCTGATGCCAATTCTGGCGTTTCCCTCAAAGATGTTGGCGGACTGAGCGAAGTTATTAAAGAGCTTAAAGAACTCATTGCCATACCCTTAAAACGACCTGATCTTCTTGCCAAACTCGGACTCGAACCTACACGCGGTGTATTATTAGTCGGACCACCAGGTACTGGCAAAACACTCACAGCCCGTTCTCTAGCAGAAGAACTCGCTGTTAACTATATCGCCATCGTTGGTCCGGAAGTGATGAGTAAATACTATGGTGAAGCAGAACAAAGACTACGAGCGTTGTTTGAGAAAGCGGGGAAAAATGTGCCTTGCATTATCTTCATTGATGAAATTGATAGCCTTGCTCCCGATCGCACGGCTGTGGAAGGTGAAGTGGAAAAAAGGTTAGTTGCTCAACTCTTGAGCCTTATGGATGGATTTGCCCAATCCTCAGGGGTAATCGTTTTAGCTGCCACTAATCGCCCTGATGCTCTCGACCCTGCATTGCGCCGTCCAGGAAGATTTGACCGTGAAGTGCAGTTTCGCGTACCCGATCGCAATGGACGCAAAGAAATTCTGCAAATTCTTACCCGTGCCATGCCAACAGACGATACTGTTGATCTGGATACAGTTGCTGATCAAGCAATAGGATTTGTCGGGGCTGACTTGAAAGCCCTTTGTCAAAAAGCTGCATACACAGCGTTACGCCGTCAAGTTCCTTCTATCGAAGCCCAAATTCCAGAGACGATGACGGTTAACCAATCCGACTTTTTGCAGGCGCTTAAAGATATTAAACCCGCCGTACTCCGTAGCGTGGAAGTCGAATCTCCAAATGTGGAGTGGGAAAATATTGGCGGATTAGAGACAATTAAACAAACTCTGCGCGAAGCAGTAGAAGGATCATTACTATACCCGGAACTTTATCAACAAACCAAAGCACTGGCTCCCAAGGGCGTCTTACTATGGGGACCACCAGGTACTGGCAAAACTTTGTTGGCGAAAGCCGTAGCTTCGCAAGCGCGAGCTAATTTTATTTGCGTGAATGGACCGGAATTACTGAGTCGTTGGGTAGGAGCTAGCGAACAAGCAGTGCGGGAATTATTTGCTAAAGCACGACAAGCCTCTCCATGTGTCGTGTTTATTGATGAAATTGACACTCTGGCCCCAGTCAGAGGACGTTTTAGTGGTGATTCTGGAGTGAGCGATCGAGTCGTTGGACAGTTGCTAACAGAGTTAGATGGTTTACAGACGGGAGCAACAATTTTGGTAATTGGTGCAACTAATCGTCCTGATGCCCTTGATCCAGCGTTACTGCGGGCAGGGCGGTTAGATTTGCAAATCAAAGTGGATTTGCCAGATTTGAGCAGTCGATTGGCGATTTTAAAAGTTCATTGTCAAGAACGACCTTTATTGGATGTGGATTTACAGTATTGGGCTGAGGTGACCGAGGGCTGGAATGGGGCGGATTTGGCACTGCTGTGCAATCAAGCTGCGGTCGAAGCGATTCGCCGCTTCCGCACACAAGGTCTGACAGATCCTCATGGAATCGAGATCAGCACTGATGATTTTAACTATGCTTATCAAGTTTTGACACAACAACGTCCTGTCTAGCCGCCAATTCTTTTTCTGAATACCCTTAATTCGACATAAAACTTAACCCTCCACTAGAGATATATTTTAGTGGAGGTTTTAACTTAATCAGGATTGCCAGTTGCTTCTTAATATCTTGCACCATTCTCAACAATATCTAAAAAACCGGATTTCTTAACAAAAAATTAAGCTTTTCTAGGGCCGTCATTCTTAAGAAATCCGGTTTTTGGCTTAGGTGCAAGATATGAGCTTCACACTCATCAGACTTGACTCAATAGTTTATTTGACTCGCGATCAAAACCTGGAGATGGTCCAATACTTCTAAAAAATACTTGTTTAGAGAAAGAAATTTAGTAAAACTTCTGAAGACAATAATCTTTTCTTTTTTAGAACCGTAATTATACGCAATTAAAGAAATCAGGAGAAGGTTTTCTTCAGATGGGGATTCAAAACCAACCATAACGAGACCCATCAAAACTTGATTTTGTGGGGTGCTTAAACCCTTCGCTCTCTTCATTCACCCAGAGGTTCCAGCAAACTAGAGTTGGATTTTTCCCTTCAGCCTCAGTCGAAATGTCTTCTAGATAAATTAGAGCAGAAAAATTTTATTTTTTTATTATTTAAACCCTTTACATTTTTCCGGATTAAGGATACTATTGATTCAGATGGCAAAAGCAAAAGCTGAGCCATTCATAAACAACAACAATGAGTATTAAGGACAAAAATCATGGCAGTTGAAAAGACTAATTCTTCTTCTAGCTTGGCTGAAGTTATTGACCGCATTCTCGACAAAGGTATTGTCATAGACGCTTGGGCACGCGTTTCCTTGGTTGGAATTGAATTACTGGCGATCGAAGCTCGTGTTGTGATTGCTTCCGTGGAAACCTACTTGAAGTATGCAGAAGCAGTAGGTTTGACACAATCAGCAGCAATGCCTGCTTAAGAATAGCGGTTGTTCAATCATTGAATTGACACCTTCTATTCGAAAAAGTCCTTTCACTTTTCTTCAACTTGCCAAAATTAGTTAAGATAGTTTCTAGACAAAGACAAGTTGAGAAAAGTAACAGTTTTAGTAAACCATGTTTGCTGAGCCATTCCTGACTCAGTTAGCATGGTTTATTTATCATTAACTAAGAAGGAGAATCTGATGACGGCTTTAATGGAAAAAATCCGCCAGGAGCATCAGTCGATAGCAGAAGAAGTAGCTCAACTATTTCAAGAAACTCAGGAGTTCCTGTTAGAGACAAAAGCTCAGAGGCAAGCGCAAGCCAAACAACAAGCAGAACAGTTGCACCAGTTTCACAAACAATTGGAGC
>JAWQFQ010000261.1:0-12439 GCA_035967975.1 Scytonema sp. PMC 1070.18 | reverse complement strand
GAATTATGAATTATGAATTATGAATTATGAATTATGAATTATGAATTATGAATTGGGAATTGGGAATTGGGAATTGGGAATTGGGAATTGGGAATTGGGAATTGGAAAAATTTTGTCGATACACATTCATCAATCGGCTCTCTATAACTCTTTAGAAATTAGAATTCCTGGCAGTCTTTCTTTTCAAAACGGGAAGGCTAAAAATCTTTCCAGGAAAACTTGTAAACAGCAGTTCTCTATTAAAAACTCATTTCTCCAACTTCATAATTCATAATTCATAATTCATAATTTCTCTTTGTAGCTTTTCTCTTAACTGTTGTGCTTTTTGATAAGCTTCAGATCGGGTTGTGCGATCGCCATCCTTTACCATATACAAAGGCTGAACAAAATAACGTAAACGGCTTCGCATTGTCCAAACACCCATTGATGGAAAGAGAATAAAAATTGGCATCAAAGGTGATATGGGCAAGAATGGTAACTTTAACAGTCTTTGCAACTTTTTTATATTTAAAGTCCAAGGGTGTAAATTTTCATTACCAATACAAACAACAGGTAAAATTGGAACCCCATTAGCTTGACTTAACTGAATAAAACTCATATCAAACTTTTCTAATTGATAGCGTCTTCCCCAACCTTTGCGCGGTCCTCTTAAGCCCTCTGGTGCGTAGAGAAGACTTTTCTCTTCTTGTATTGCAGCCTTAAAATCATCTAACTCTGCTCTGACGCCACCTAAAACCTTTGACCATCCAGGCGGTAACCACCAATTGACCCAAACATGGTCAAATAAAGCAGTACCAGCTAGTGCTTGCACTGTCCAGCCCCGGACTTTTCCTAGTAAGTAGGCTAGCGTCACAATATCCCAAGGAAAACACATTCCGGCATGATTCATTGCTACAATCAGAGGTCCGGTTTCTGGCAAATTTTCTTTTTGTTGCAACTCTCCACGGAAATAGTATTTCACAATAGGAGCCAAAACTTCATCTCGAAACGCTTGTTGATAATTAGGCTCAAATTCACTAGTGTCAGAACGTGGTGAACGACATCCAAGACGCAACCAACGCATCAAAAGAGCTATATAAAATCCACAAGGTATTAAAAATAACCCATACTCTAGCCAATTCCACCCATCCGGGTCGGCATGATAGTGTTGCCAGTGACGGTTGAATAAAATGAGCCAACCGGGAGGACACCACAGGCAAAACCAATCAAACCAGTTAAATTTGTACCCCTCAAGTGATATATTTTCTAGTTGAGGGTTGAGATTTTCCGAGTGTTGGTTAATCACAAAGGCTGAGTATACTTTCAGGCAACTTGAATGGATTACTTATGCTAGCCTTCTATTAGTGTAATTAGTATCCCACTTGGGAATTAAATTCTACCTTTTAAAGCTCACGCAAAGTCGCAAAGAGTTTCTTAGCGTCTTGGCGTCTTTGCGTGAGACAAAAAATAACACCCCCACCCTCAGTGACAAACAAAGCGGGGATATTTCATTCAACTATAACGAATACCCGCTTGTTTAAACCTATGCAAAGCTTCACCCAAGCGATCGCAATCTGCAATTAAACTAATGCGTACATATCCCTCACCTGCAACACCAAAAGCATTCCCCGGCGTTACCACAACACCAGTTTGCTGCAAAACATTGAGGGCAAAATCTGTAGAACCCATACCCTGTGGACAGGGAACCCACAAATACATAGTCGCCCTAGTTTTGGGAATATCCCAACCCAACTGCGCCAATCCTTGAATGAGAAAGTCGCGACGGGTACGGTAACGTTCCTGCACCTGATGTAAATATTCATCTGGTAATTGCAAAGCAGTTTCTGCCGCAGTTTGTAAAGCCGCAAAAATGCCATAATCCAAGTTAGTTTTTAATGTCCGTAACCCTTGAATGATATGGCGGTTTCCCACGACAAAACCCACGCGCCAACCTGCCATATTATAAGTTTTGGAAAGGGTGTGAAATTCTACACCAATTTCTTTAGCACCGGGAATTTCTAATAAACTAGTGGGTTTATAGCCATCAAAAGCCAACTCAGCATAACACAAGTCATGTACGAGCAAAATCTCATGTTTACGGGCGAAGGCTACGATTTCTTCAAAAAATTCACGGGGTGCTGTTGCAGCTGTAGGATTACTGGGATAGTTAAAATAAAGAATCTTTGCTTTCTTAGCCACAGCATCAGGAATTGCTGCTAAATCAATCAACCAATTATTCTCTGGTTTCAGAATTAAGCTATGGACAGTCCCCCCAGCAATAACCGGACCTCGAAAATGAGCAGGATAAGCAGGGGAGGGAACTAAAACCAAATCGCCTGGATTAATGTAAGCTATGGCGAGATGTCCCAATCCTTCTTTAGAACCAAGCAGAGGTAGAGCTTCACTATCTGGATCTAAATTGACTCCATAGCGCCGATTGTACCAAGTTGTGATGGCGCGGCGAAAACTAGCTGTTCCTTCAAAAGGGGGATAGCCATGATTTGCAGAATTTTGCAAAGCTTTTATGGCTGCATCTATTACTGGTTGTGGTGTCGCACCATCTGGGTTCCCCATACCCAGATCGATTAAATCCAGCCCTTGTTCCTTTGCCTTAGCTTTGAGTTCATCCAAACGGGCAAATACATAGGGTGGCAATTTTTGTACGCGTTCAGCTGGGACAATCCAATCTAAAGTCATTGAACCGAATTATGAATTATGAATTATGAATTATGAATTATGAAAGGCACTGCACCCTTACACCCTTATACCCCTCAACCGTGTGTTGCTTCAGAGTTAGATAATTCTTCTCCTTCTGTCTGGGTTTGGGTTAAGCTTAGAGGAGTGCGATTTCCTTCTACAGGTGCGGTGGTAGAAACCATTGCTGCCATCAGCTGTTCTAAGGCGACTTTAAACGGTAGCCTATAAATATCAGAATTAGGAACTAGGGCAATTTCAGCTGCTGTTTGTAACTGTGCTATGGTGATGTTATTCAATCCTAAATCCGCTAGTTTTTGCGGCAATCCTATTTCTGCATAAAACTTCAGTAATTGCTGTCGTGCTGCTGCTGCCAGTTGATTGCCTTGTATCATCTCTTCCAAACGCAGTTGTACTAAGATACCATAAGCAACTTTGTCACCGTGAATACTATGGCTACCCTTAGAAACGTGTGTTAAACCATTATGTATGGCATGAGCAGCAACTGTACGGCACTGTGCTCCTCCAAGTCCCCCAATCACACCAGCAAGCAGTACAGTGGCATCTACAACTTCCCGCCAAATCTCGCTACCTGGTTGTTTGAGTGCGACGGCGGATTTTTGGAATAGAATATCCCGCAATACCCGTGCTTGCTGTACAGCGGCGATAATTAAGGTTTGATCTGAATGTCCACTGCTGACTGAAGCTTCGTACCACTTAGCAAGTGCATCGCCAATTCCTGCTACGAGGGTGTGTTGTGGTGCAGTTAGAATCAAGTCGTAATCGAGGATTAGCAAATCCGGACAGTTGGATAGTGCGACATCGTAAAGAAATGCCCCTTCATCAGAATACACGTTTGATAGGGCAGTCCATGCAGCACAGGTAGCTGCTGAGGTGGGAATCGTCACTACAGGTAACTGTAATTGGTGAGCAAGTAATTTTGCTGTATCCAGTGCTTTCCCACCACCAACACCTATAATCACATCGGCTTTATGTTCTTTTGTTACCCTGTGTAAAGCTTTTAAACTGGCTTCACTACAATCAGGAGTGTAGAAAGTTTGAGTGCAATCCAACTCTTGGTGTTCAATCAGTGGTTGTAAATGCTGTTGAATAGTACTTAAGGTGCGTTCACCCCCCAAAATTAAGGGACGACTTCCCAATCTGGCGATCGCACCTGTTGCTTGTCCCAACACTTGTAAGCCACGGATGACTTTTGCTGGGGCTATGGTGAGAGTGAGTATAGAACTAGCGTTTGGAGTAGACAATTGTTCGGTCAGTTGATTAGGCATTATAGATTTACTAACAGTAGCACTTCTAGATACTTGGGAAAAGTGGCTTTATATGAACTAGGTCGTGGGTAGAAAACTTATTGTTTCGACCTTCAAAGTACAATAGGCTTGGTTAATTATATTAACAAAAAATAATAATTGTATCAATATACACATAAATATTTTTATTTTTTCATCAAATCTATCCGGATTTTAGAACATTCTTAAAAGAGAGGTCATCTTAGTGTCTTAAATATTACCGTAGAATAAAAAAACATTAATTTCTATTTGGAGTGAATATGCAATCGCCGAGTGAGACCACCGATGCACAGGAAGAGATAGTGCAAATACAGGTGAGTAAACCTGTACTGAGGGAAGGTTCAAAGGGGAGAGCCGTCGAGGAGTTACAAAATCTTTTAACTCATAGGGGTGCTTACACAGGACCTATCAATGGTGTATATGAAGAACAAACCGAAGAAGGTGTTAAAAATTTTCAAAAGCGAGTCTTTCTAAAACCAGATGGTATTGTAGCTAAGCATACCTGGACATCTCTGTATTCGGGTGCGCCTGTAGATATGCCAGAGCTGAGTAGAGGTAGCCACGGAGAACTTGTGATGACAGTACAGCGTGTCCTAAAGTCAACAATGGATTACGTGGGAATTATTGATGGTGATTTTGGAGAATTGACGGAAGCCTCCGTCACTAGCTTACAAAGGCGCAACAATTTGCCTGTAACTGGCGTGGTTAGCGAGCAAACTTGGCTTGTTTTGAGCAAAGTCCCTCGCTAAGAGTAGGATGCGTTAGAATACGACTGCCCCAAGCGTTTAGGGTGGGCAATGCTGGCATTACTCACCCTGCAAACTAAGCTTTTGACGGTGCTAGCTGGGCAAATTTATCTTGGTAAATGTCGATCGCCATTTGTGAATCTTCACGTTGGGCTAGCGATCGCTTGACTTGTCCCAAGTAAAGCGGTACGGATACACCAGGTTCGGGGTGAATAACAGTACGTGCTCGAATAGTTAACTGATTGTTTCCTGATGTACCCAAGCGACCATAAGAGTACAGATCGCTAGCTGCTTGACGTAGAGTTGCGTCTAGTTCTGATGGAGTAATTTCGTTAGGGATGGTAATGACTGCTTGTGTTGCCCCGTTATCATACACACGACTATATCTTACAGCACCAGGAATAACAGTACGAGTTAAGGGTGCTAATGAAAGAGCAAACAGTCCACCCGTTAACACCAGCATAAAACCAGTTGCACCCACTAAGCGAAAGCGAATACCCCATTTGAAAAGAAAACCCAGAATCGTCACGCCTGCAAAGACTAAAGTTGCAATACCAGACCATTGGGTGTACTGAAAAAAATCATCTGTTGTGAACATACGAATTGATTGCTAGGATGTCGTCTTTTTCTTTACTAATACACCTATTTTACAAAGATGCAAAGCTGAAAGCTCCGTGTATACACCAACGGAGATGAAAGCAGGTAGGATGCTACCCAATACTGCTCGGATAGGCGTAAATTAGAACCCCAGTTTCTTGGACAATACCTTCGCCAATTGTTTGAATCACATCAGGCAACCTTTGTCAAGTCCTGATTTTTTTGCCGGAGTTTCCAAATCCAGACTAGACGAGGCTTTTAGGGCTCGACTTCAACGGTTTCTGGGAATTCAAGTGTAATAATACTATTTTTGGCAACTTCGTATTAGTTTCTCTGAATCGCGTAACAGAAACGACCCACTATAGGTTGACTTTTTTCTCTCATTAAATCACTTGTGAGATTTCTTAGTTGCTGCAAAAACCTTTCTAAATTGTATGTTTTTGAGCCGTCAGTTATGTTTTCTTGTGTAGAGTTCCATTCTTCCCACCATTGTTGCTCTTGTAACTTGTTAGCAACTGCATTTACTGTAAATAAGTAAACTCCTCCTGATTGCATTTGTTTGGGATTAATTAAAGATAGGGTGCTTATTTACATTACCATATTTTGGATTTGCACCTAAACCAGGAGATAATACGGATAGAGTTTACGCCCGTTCAGAGCAGTTTTTGCTCAATACCGAAGCTGCTTTACGCTATTATGTCAACCAAGCGAAACAATTTGATACAGTTTATCTGCTGGGAAGTCAAAATTTATCGACAGTAGATTTTAGTATCGGCAAAAAGACTCAACGTAATAAAGCCCACTTTATCGAACTTTATGGCGCTTTGGCAGCACGGCATTTTTGGAAGGAGGAAGTGAACAATAAATCTGTGGTACTTATCAGCCGTCAGAACCACAATCAACTTCTTTGGAACGACCTCCCAGATACAGATGGGTTGGTTAAATCTAGTTTAATAAATGCCACTCGCTTTGCCTATGTCTGGTTAGGCGATATTGCTCCTGAATTAGCAACAGCAGGAAAAATGGGGATTGAGAAATTCCGAAGGGCTGCTCCTTGGTTTTCGCAATTTTTCCACTCTCGTCAAGGTGGGCTTTTGACAATGGTAAGCCGAGATGATTTACCAGATTTTAATAATCCAACGCAACAGGGGGCAATTGAAATTATAACTGCATGGTGTAAAGACTATGTACGTTGGATGAGTGATATCCATCAATGCGATGGGGATAGCGTGCAGTTATTTGATGACCGGGTTTTAGATAAACTGGATGGTCAACTCAGGACAGAAGAACTAGCAGACTTAATAATTGGTGATAATCGCGATCGCACAAGCAAATTACAAGATACACCGCAAAGATTGAAAGAAAAGTTGATTGATACGAAAGGTTCTCTGACACCTCCCAATCAAGGGACTGCGGGTTTGGCAAAAGCTTTATATATGCTCTGTAAGCTATAGGAAGTTATATTGACTATGTATAATAAACAAACTAATCCAGAACTGATTTTATTACTACCTAAATTAAAGCCAGATTGTGATGTCAAAGCGAGCGATCGCTCTGGACAATGGGATCGACAACAGACAAAAGCCTTTGATGATGTGGCGTCTAGCCTAGATTATGAAGCTCCTGGAGCAGTCAAGAGTGTAAGTTCTGTCCCGACAATGTGGGCGCGTCCATTGTTAATGGAGATGGGGTTACATAACCAAGCTCATCCCCTGCGTCAGCAAATGATAGCACAATGGCAAGGGATGTTAGCTGCTATTGCCTTAGCAGAGGTGAGGGGATTTCCTCTCAAAGCGCAACTTGTAGAGCTCGATAAATTAACACACGAAGACTTCGCCGAGAGTTTACATCAGCTTGTCCCCGACCCTGTTCACGTTCTTTATGACTCAAATGGACATAAAAACCCCTGGCTAGATATTTACTTATTTTTTTGGAATAAGCAATCGGTAGGGATGACAACACCAAGTACTCTGGTAGTCCCTTCTGAAGAAGCAGAATGGACAGATTTACCTTGGTGGGATAGAAAGCAGAAGACATTATTGTCTCCCCAAGCCCACCTGAATGAAATTGAAAAGAATTTACTGTG
This sequence comes from Scytonema sp. PMC 1070.18, assembly GCA_035967975.1. Lineage (GTDB taxonomy): Bacteria > Cyanobacteriota > Cyanobacteriia > Cyanobacteriales > Nostocaceae > Scytonema. Next base: position 5,030 of record JAWQFQ010000261.1, on the reverse strand, counting down.
GCTGTGGTTAGACAATCTTCGCCAAGAATTACGCCAGCACAATGGGAAAAAAAATGCCATCAACACAATTGGGGGACTAGTAGATGAATTCCGCGCTAGTCTAAAAGTGAACCCGCAACAACCTCTGACTTTTAGCCCCGATCCACAATTTTTTGATGTTCCCCTCAACCGAGGAGTACTCAAAGCCCTGAATTATCCTGTCAAAGCACCAGAAAGACCGTCCGGTGTGCGTTTAATTCCCAGCCCAAACAAGCAAGTAAAACCTTTACTGATTCTTGATACAGAGATTGCGAAAGTTTGGAATGTCGCACCCCAAAATATTTGGGTTCATGGTGGTAAGACTTTAGCAGCTTTACCCTTAGAAGATTTGCAGACAAAAAGGCTGATTTGGCAGGAGGTTTATTGGATAGAATCAAAGGATTTATTTCTGCCAGAATTTGTGTTTATCGATCAAGAAGAGGCGTTACCTGGTGCTTTTAGTCCCCCAGAAACAGAACCTTTAACCTTTAATGGGCAACGCATCACTCCTTTAGTTCCCCTCAATCCCATCTTACTAGAGTATTTCACTCCAGAAGACCTGATTCGTAAACTTCAATTTCAACCTCTCTATCGGAACGATGGTTCTTGGGTGAGAGTGATTCTAGATTTACCCCTATCAGGCTTGCAAAATGGTAATCCACCTGAAAACTACCGCATTTACAAAGATTACCCTCTTAAAGAAGAAAATATTTTCCCCGCAGTCCCTGTTCTAGAAGTATGGCCTTATTTTCGAGCACAGGGTTGGCAAGAGTATTATGCCTTTTACTATGACGCAGAATATAAAGAGGAAACTTTCCAAGTTCGTCTTCCTCGTGCGAAAGAACCGAAAATTTTTCAAGATGGTAGAGGTTCTTACCAATTGGTTCGCCTAGAAGAGTTTCCCTCGTTCATAATGTGTTGGGACCAGAAGTTGATTGGTCTTATTTTACTAAGAACTCCAGACGAAATTCAACCTAGGGGCTCTTGGCGAGTTGGTGTAGATTTTGGCACTTCTTTCACCAATATCTATGTCAACAAAAGTCCGATAGCGGAACAGTTGCGACTGGAAAATTTATTGCTCCAGGTGACGGAAGCTCAAAAAGAAACCCGGTTACCAGTTCTGTTTGAATATTTTGTTCCAGAAAACTTTATTCCTGCAGAGAAACCCTTACCTTTGTCGAGTGTGTTGACAACTAGGGGAAGTACAGAAAAGCGAGAGGACAAACTCCGCCCTGTGTTCGACGGTCGAATTTATATTCCTGATCGCAACCGATTTAAACCCCAAGAAGACTGGTTAAAAACTAATCTAAAGTGGTCTAAGGAAAATCTGTCCTCTAATCAACTCTTTCTGAAACATTTAGCACTACATATCTCCGCCCTAGCCGCGAAAAATGGGGTTGAGACTATTCAGTGGAGTCTTTCTTATCCTTCTGCTTTTTCTCGTGGCGATCGGACTCGATACATCAAAGTTTGGCAAAATTTAACCGCAGAACTGCAAACACGGACAGGAATAAACCATATTTGTCCAGATGCTGCAAATGCAGACTATTTTCGGACTGAAAGTTTAGCCACCGCTCAATATTTTCGTGACGAAGAAGGACATGACTTAATCAGGACGACTTGTATAGATATGGGAGGTGGGACTTCAGATATTTCCATTTGGGAAGAAAATACCTTAGTACATCAATGCTCAGTACAACTAGCAGGGCGAGATATATTCTCACAATTCTTAGAAATGAATCCCCAATTTCTAGAACGCAGGTTTGAGGCTAATTTATCTGAATGGAGAGGACTCAAGGCTGGAGCTTTTAATGCCAAACTAGATGTGCTGCTGCGTCTAGAAGGGGAAAATTGGCTGAAGAATCGAAAACCTCACATAGAAGATGAAGCAGATTTTCAAGGGTTAATTAGGCTAACAGCAATTGGGACAGCAGGTTTATACTACTACGTAGGAATCGTGCTGAAAGTTCTCAATCGGGAAGAAAAATACAGCACGAAGGAAATTACTCCAGTTTATATAGGAGGAAATGGTTCTCGATTTTTAAATTGGTTAGCAGAGAGAGGTCAATTTGACCGTCACTCAGAAGTTAATCTGTTACTGAGCCGAATGTTAAGCCAAGGTTCTGGTTTTGAAGATATCGAGGTAGAAACACGGTTAAGTGGAAACCCCAAAGATGAGGTAGCCTGTGGATTAGTTTTAAATGAGACCAAACTTCAAGGACTGCAGAAAAAAGCAAAAGATCCATTAATTGCAGGAGAATCTTGTGTCATTAATGGAGAGCTATTTGATGGTGATTCGCGTTTAGATATTGACCCAGACGACGGAGATAAAGATTTTGAATTGAAAATTCCTCAGCTGGTCATGTTACCACAATTCCTCTACGATTTTCATGTAGCTTTGAGAGAGTTAGAGATTGAAGGTATTACCCGTCTAGACAACTACAATCGCAGTCCAGAAATTGATAAAAACAAAAAACTTTGGAGCGATGTTCAAAAAGAGTTAACTAATTTGTTATTAAGCATGAAAGGTAAATCAGAGAATGTTCGCTTAGAACCTCCATTTATCCTTGGGCTAAAAGCTTTGTTAAAAGTTTTAGGTAAACAGTGGTCAGGAAAATGATAAAAGCTCTAATTAAAAGCAGAAGAAGTGAAAAAAATTGTCAGCATTCAGCTATGAGCCATCAGCTGTCAGTGAGCCAAACATTATAAGCATTTTCCAGACGCATAAGGGAGATAAAAGCTGACGGCTGATTGCTGATAGCTGATAGCTGATTGCTGAACGCTTACAAAAAATCTTGAAGTTAATAACTTAAAAATATTTATCACTAATTTACTATGGAATGTCCTATTTGTGGAACTAAATATTACCAACAAGAACAGTCTTTTTGTGAAAACTGTGGATGGTCTTTATTAGCTCAAAATTCAGGCTGGTTGGAACAGAAAAACAAAAAGGATGAATACAAAGCTTTAAAAAACGACGAAGACTGGGCGAAAGACTATTGGAAGAAAATTAGAATTCAACAGGAGGAAATTAATCGATTAAAAAAACAATTAGATGAAAAAGCAGATGAATACGCAAAACAAACTGTAGAAAGATTAAATAAATGGGAAGAAGAACGAGAAAAGACTTTAAGGGAACTATTAAGTCCTTTATCGGAACTTTCTGCACTACGCGAATTAGTTGAATCTATCAAACAGATTCCGCAAACCTCACCCGTTTCAGGATACACCAAGCCATTCTCTAAAGACAACCTCGAAAGCACTGAGATCAAGAACGAAATAGGTGAAGAAAATGATAAAGAAGCTCTTTCTTCAGAAGAAGTAATAGATTTAGATTTTATTTCTAGTCAACATACACAATCAGAACCTGCTGCTAAGAATTCTTACGAAGCCTTTACAGAATTAGCAACTTCCTCTTGGCAAGTTCCTCAAGAACGCCAGGAAATCAGTCTGACAACAGAAGAACAAGAATTGATAAGTTCTTATAATAGGCGAACAATAAGTTTTGAAAATATTGACAAAATTTCTTTAACGCAAGAGAGTATTGAGCAAGAGCGTTTGGGAAGCAATAAATCTAAATTATTTTTTGAGCCTGATTCTCGAGGATTCTATCGGATAGTTCCGAGAGCACAGGAAAAATACTTAGTTCCTGATTATAGACTTAAAATTAATCAATTTAATTATGAATCTCTAGAAACATCTTTTAACTGTTCTGGGAATTGGCAAGAAGAGGGTTGTAAGCTAAAATTAGTCAAACCAGGGAGAGTCAAAGCGAGTATAGAAGGAAATAAGTGGGAGCTTGAGGAGAAAGGGGTGATTGAGTTTACCTAATTGAATAGGAGAATTTTTTATGGGTGGAAGTCGCTATGTCGAGTCCTTATTTCTTGTGCTAATAAGCCTCAATTTCTTAGGAGCTTGTGCTCCCCAAGGTGTTAACGGAGTTAGAAATGCAAATGTAGCATCACCAGCACAAGAGCAGCAGGTAGACACACGAAATTTAGAGGAAGTAGAAAAAAACCTTGAAGAGAAATATCAAGAAGTCAGTAGCTCAATTAACAGTTTTATTCAACAAATTGATGGAGTGACTAAACCTGAAGATAGACCTAAAGTTAATTCTATAGAGCAGCGGAAGAAACTACAAGAACTATCTGATACAATTAACAATCTTTCATCTGATTCTAACGTTTTACCCCAGGCAAAACCTCAACTTGATAAAATAGATAGATTAATAACAGATATCAATGAAAAAGTTATTATTCCAGCAGAAAAAGGGCTAACAAAAGAAGCGGTTAAGAAAATTCAATTAAATTTAGGGACAAGAAAGGAAGACGCAGATGGAGTCTTGGGGGCAGGAACTAAAAGTCAAATTGAAAGTTTTTTGGAAGCCTCTTTAAAGAAAATACAACAAAGAATAACAGAAATTCAACCTAATTCTCAAAACCTCACTCAAGATGTATCTGAACAGGGACAGCTAGAGTTGCTAAATAAAGAAGTCTCAGAGTTAAAAAAAGAAGTAGCTACCCTTGAGAATAAATTCAACTCTAACAATTTTCTTTTCTCTCTAACCTTATTTATTTCTTTAATAGTATCTTTAGCTGCAATAATAGCATCTTTTTATAAATTCTTCTCTCACAATCGAGTTAGTCAAAGAGCAAATAATCAATCTAGTTTAGAACCATCTTTACCAAGAAACCCTATTACTCCTCAAGAAGATTATCATCCGCAAGATTTATATAATCAATACAATCATCTCTACAGTAAAATTTCTAATTTAGAAAATAAGCTACAGAAACTTGAAAATAGCTCTCAAGCAAATCCACGCTCAAACAGATCCCAAGACTATGTCCCCAAACAACCAAATACTCCATCCTATCCAGTACCTATACAGAAATATCCAAATACAAGTAGAGAAGAATCAGTTTCTAACGATCCTTTAGTCAGGGATTATAATACAGACCCTAGTGCAGGCTGGCAAAAATAACTGACCAGCTGACAAGCTAGAGTAGCGCTGT
>JAWQFQ010000260.1:9850-12477 GCA_035967975.1 Scytonema sp. PMC 1070.18 | reverse complement strand
CTCCCTCACTCCCTCCCTCCCTCACTCCCTCCCCTATATCTAATTACTCGTCCATTTCTCGACGTAGTACCACTGATTGAACAACTGGCTGTGTTCGCAACTGTCTGGTTTGCTCCAAAACTTCCGTCATATCTTCTTGTGAGAGCTGTTGCACGTAGTTGAGCTTCATTTCCTCTAGAAAGTCCAGTAAAAGGTTTTGTAATTCTGAGAGGACGTGTTTTTTTTGCATTTCCGCTCCAAAAGCTTCTGTGAAGCGTTGCGTTAATTGACTGGAAAGTTGTGCTCCAACAGGATCTTCGACAGCATTTACGACCGCACTGTATAAGTTAGTTGTAATTTGAGTTGCCAGCTGCTCGCCAAGCTGGGTTCGTATCTGTTCCACTCCTGGAATATTTTGTAGATTGCGGGCAATGGGAGCTTGTTTGAGGATGCTATCTATATTATGTCTAATTAGAGCAATGATTTCAGGTTGAATTTTTGGCAATACTTGGTAAACAACAGTTTGCACGAGAATAGCACCAATCGCTTCGACTTCGTTAATATTATTAATGTCTATGTAAGGGCGCAGGCTCGGACTCTGGGCTAACCATCTTCTGAGTTCACCACGTTGGATCGAGCCCTGTATTTGGTTAATAACCCGCACGACAACAATTTCTGTTAGTTCCTCCGCAAAGTTTGCTATGATTCCTTGATGAATTAGCTGGCGTATCGGCTGAAGATTAATGAGTCGAGATTGGTCCAAGCGAATCATTACAGGTATAAATCGTAACCATCCAGCGAATGGTATTAGTAAAAGCAAATCGTACCAACGCCATAAAATTGCATTTAACCAGCTGAAGCTAGGATGGCGGTGTTTGATATAATAGCTCCGCGCTAGCAATTCGGTAGCAAAAATAATGACAAATGGCAAGTCAATTATCCAAAATTTATCCAAAAGTTCGCCATTTTCCCCTATCTGACGGTAGTAATTAACAGCAATTAAAGGTCTAATTCGACGGTTGAAAAAATTAATCTCTTGGTTCCATCCTTGTTGTAATAAGTACGATTGACTCCAAAATGTAGAAAAGGCTTGCTTGGATGATTCAACTTCAATGCGATCTCGCATCCGATTTTTAATTTTTTCTAAAGTACCACTCTTATTCGCCGCCGCAAACGGATTGCTATTCACCATTTCAGCGCTGAGCCGACTAATTTCTTGGAGCTGGCTTTGTACCTGAGGCGATCGCAATCCTGTTTGACTCACCTGTTCTATAAGTGCATCCACAGTTTTCAAATACTGCTGAGTTTCGCGATGGGGTTCAATACCCTTAATTGGGTCGTATGTCCGCGTAAGTTGAGGAAAATGTCGTACATAAAAGTCCCGCCAAGGAACATAACTTAAATTAAATAAAACTAAGACAAGATTCACTAACGCAATAAGTGCCATGAATCGCTCAAACAATAAATTACGAGACTTCGAGAGTTTTATGTTAGTCATTTGTTTTTGACATCAAAAATTACAGATGTTAATAGATTTACATAAATAAAATACTGTTTGTAGTAGCGCTTTAGCGCATGCACCGCAACTACAAACCAGTAACAATTATTTACAACCACTTACTTAATTTCGTAGATGCTGGTGTATGAAAGTACATAATTGCTACTTATCATATCTAGAACCTGTATCATTCATACTACTTCTATAGATAGATGGCAAAAAAAACTTTTGATGTTAACACTTTGCATATCTATAAAAATTCCATAGCAATCTTATTTGTGAGAGTTGCGAAGACACAGAAACCCGGTATCTCCGAGATACCGGGTTTCTCTATTCTCACGAATGATTCAAAGTTGCTATTTTGTCATCAAAAAACATGAATACTTGAGAAAAATAACATTCAACAAAATTAAAATACACTTAGTTCAAGTCAAAATCTGACTGATTCAACTAAGAGGAGTTCGATTTATGTGGTGTGAGTTTAACAAATCAAGCATTACCGTTGCGACAGCTTGTTTGATAGCAACTAGTATTGTAGTTGTAGATACGACCTTTGCAGCCCAAACGTATACACCACGGCAATTCCGATCTGTATTGCGGGGATTAGGCTATGAGGTTAAACTATCAGACGCGCCGTTAACAGACACAGCAACCAGAAACGCAATCTTAGCATTCCAAAAAGGATACAATATAGAACCTGCTGATGGAGTTGCAGGACCAAAAACTCAAGATTTTGCTGCGAGAATAGTTGAAATTTTACAGGCAAACTTGAATTTAGTGACTAACCCTAATCCACCCCTTCCTCGTAATCAATATTACGGTTCTCAAACGGAAGCAGCAGTAAGGCAATATCAAAAAAAACTTGGGGTTAAAGAAACTGGAATTGCGGATTTAGCATTGAGACAACAACTCGACCAAGCAGCAAGAGATCTTCTTAACAAACCATCTCCAGAACCCACTGCTACACCCACAACCACACCTACTCCAGAAGCTACACCCACAACCACACCTACTCCAGAAGCTACACCCACAACTACACCTACTCCAGAAGCTACACCCACAACCACACCTACTCCAGAAGCTACACCCACAACTACACCTACTCCAGAAGCTACACCCACAACCACACCTACTCCAGAAGCTACACCCA
>JAWQFQ010000260.1:0-9750 GCA_035967975.1 Scytonema sp. PMC 1070.18 | reverse complement strand
ACACCTACTCCAGAAGCTACACCCACAACTACACCTACTCCAGAAGCTACACCCAGACCACAATCGTAGTTAGGAACTTCCAAGAAATAAATTAATCATCTTGTGGGGCGTCAAAGCCTGCTCCCAGTCCTGACGGGCGAGGACGCCCGTACCACAAGAAATATTGTCCGATTTTTTTTATTTGGAAGTCCCTTATTTCTCAAAAGTATCAGTACTACACCCCGATTTATAATGACTACTCAAACAATCGCCCAACTACCAATTCCTCCCCACTTCAACCCTGAAAGAGTTGGTGAAGTATGGCGTACACCTTATCAACAACGTGCAGAAGAAGCACGAGACTGGGCAAAAAAACACGATATTAAACCAGTATCAGAGGACAAAACTCGTATTTGCCTACTTTTAATCGACGTACAAAATACATTTTGCATTCCAGAATTTGAATTATTTGTAGGTGGCAAATCTGGGAAGGGTGCGATTGAAGATAACATTCGCTTATGTGAGTTTATCTATCGCAATTTGGGAGCGATCGCAAAAATTGTACCTACGATGGATACCCATAAGGCAATGCAAATTTTTCATCCTATTTTTTGGATCAATTCTGCAGGTGAACATCCCACCGCTTCTGTAACTCAGATAGCTCCAACAGATATTGAACAAGGAATCTGGAAAGTTAACCCCAGTATCGCGTATAGTCTTGGATATGAATATGAATTTCTAGAAAAATATGCCTATCACTACGTCAAGCAACTTAGTCAAGATAGTAAATATCCACTGACAATATGGTCTTACCATTCGATGCTAGGAGGTATAGGTCATGCTTTAGTTTCTGCTGTGGAAGAAGCAGTATTTTTTCACTGTATTGCTCGCCATAGTCAAACTCAATTTGAACTCAAAGGAAATAATCCTTTAACTGAAAACTATTCTGTTTTAAGTCCAGAAGTTTTAGAAAGTTTTGATAAACACCCTATTGCTCAAAAAAACACCTGCTTAATTCAGCAATTATTAGAATTTGATGCAGTTATTATCGCTGGTCAAGCAAAAAGTCATTGTGTTGCTTGGACAATTGCCGATTTATTAACAGAAATAGAGCAAATAGACCCTAATTTAGCCAAAAAAATTTATTTATTGGAAGATTGTACCTCACCGGTTGTTATTCATGGTGTATTAGATTATACAGAAGCAGCGGAAGCAGCATTTAAACGATTTGCTGTGGCTGGAATGCATATAGTCAAATCTACTGAACCTATCTCTAATTGGCTAATCAATTAATACTACCCTATTTCCTACACCCTACACCCTACACCCCAATCACTGCTGTAAATATCCCCTCGGATCTTGAGCCTTCCATCCCAAAGGAGAAGTAGAGCGCACTTCAAAATGAAGATGGGGTTGATTAATCGTGGGCGTTCCTGTTGTACCCACAGTTCCCAGAACATCCCCCTTGTTCACTTTTTGATCGGCAGAGACTTTGATACTATCAAGATGGGCGTAGCGGCTTTGCAGTCCGCCTCCATGATTGATGATGACTAAATTCCCATAAGAACCTTGTTCTTGAGCAAAGACGACTGTTCCATCACCGATCGCCTGTACTGATGTTCCTTGTTCTGCAAGTAAATCGATACCACTGTGAAAAAAAACTTCACCATTGGCTGGATTGCTTTGCCATCCATAGGGTACCGCCACATTTGTTACCTGTGGTAATGGATATCCAGCTAATTTAATGGGCGTGGGAGTGGTTGTAGCAGTCGCCAGGATTTGACGATTGAAAGATTCCTTGACCTCCGGTACAAATACCACTCTAGGGTTTTTCTGACATCCATTAACCTCAAATAGCACATCAGGGCGAACTTTATACTTTGCGGCTACTTCTCGCCAAGTTTGACCGCGAGGCACTTCCACTACAATCCCATTATACGGAGGCAGTTGAATTTTACTACCCACTGTAATTCTACTGGTTTTCAAAGTGGGATTCATGGTGATAATAGTTGCTGGGGTGAGATTATAGCGTTGCGCTATACTCTCGAGGGTTTCGCCCGGAGCAACTTTATGGAGCAAAAAGCGTTCTAGAGCTGGAGTTTGACAACTAGCAGCAGTAGTTTGTGCTAGCACGGGGTTTGCGGCTGTGCTTACGACTCCGAGAACACTAGCAACTAGGATATGGAGAAACAGTAGACGATCGCGAAGAGTCATGTATATAAAGAAGGCACTCAATTATAAATTTTAATTGCAACAGCAGGATATGGCTAAGGGCTAAGGGCTAAGGGCTAAGGGCTAATGGCTAATGGCTATGAACAATTAGCAATTAGCAATTAGCAATTAGCAACTAACTAGTGACCAATTAAGCTGTTAACTTTCTTCCTGGTTGACTAAACTTATAAATTAGCGTCTGCATTCTTAAGTTTAAGTGTCGATGATGGCTTAGAGCCACCTAAGTAGTACTTCCTCTCTGGGCTAACGCCGCAAAATTTCCAGACTTCCTACAAAATTTATGAATATGAAATTATCTCTAAAACAACTGGCTGTCTATCTATCCTTACTATCTATCGGTGGCGGCGCGGGTTTTTTATGTACTTTTTATCTTGCACCACAGAATCGTTTGTTTAGAGAGTTAAGAAATGTAACAGTTTCTTTACCATCAGAAACTGTGGTTCCAAATCCTACTACAGGACAAATTGGAACGGTTGGGAGCGATAATGTCAATTTTATTGCTACTGCTGTTCAAAGAACCGGAGCTGCGGTTGTAAGAATTAATGCCACCCGTAAAGTCGCTAATCCTATTTCTGACGCTTTGAAAAATCCGTTATTAAAGCGGTTTTTTGGAGAGGAGGAACAGCCTTTTCCCCGAGAACGAATTGAACGTGGTACGGGTTCTGGATTTATTTTGAGTGACAATGGGCAAATTTTGACCAATGCTCACGTAGTTGCAGACACAGACACTGTACAAGTCACCCTCAAAGATGGTCGAACTTTTGAGGGAAAAGTGATGGGTGTTGATTCCGTCACAGATGTCGCAGTTGTCAAAATTCCGGCAAATCAATTACCAACAGTTAAACTGGGAAATTCACAAAATCTTATACCAGGTCAATGGGCGATCGCCATTGGTAATCCTTTAGGCTTAGACAACACTGTCACAATCGGTATCATTAGTGCTACTGATCGCACAAGTGCTCAAGTTGGTGTTCCTGATAAGCGCGTTAGCTTTATTCAGACAGATGCAGCTATTAACCCTGGTAATTCGGGTGGTCCTTTACTCAATGCTCAAGGCGAAGTGATTGGCATCAATACAGCTATCCGTGCTGACGCCCAGGGGCTCGGCTTTGCTATCCCGATTGAAACTGCTGCTCGTGTGGCTAATGAATTATTTACCCGAGGACGAGTACAACACCCATTCTTGGGAATTGAGATGGTTGATTTATCTCCTAATCAGAAACAGCAGCTCAATCAAGAATACAACCTAAATATCACACTGAACACTGGTGTCGCGATTAAAAGCGTTATAGAAGATTCACCTGCACAGCGTGGAGGACTTCGTCCTGGGGATGTGATTCAGAAAATCAACGGGAAGGCAGTCAAAAGTGCTGCTCAAGTCCAGAAACAGGTTGAGTCCAGTACAGTGGGTGACATTTTAGAAATTCAAGTTCAACGGAGCGGTACAATTCAAAATTTGAAAGTACAGTCAGGAACTTACCCTAAAGGCAGAGCAAGTTGATAAAAATCTGTGTAGAGACTCGCCATAACTAAAACAATTCGTCATTGCGAAATTGCGAATTGGAGATAGCGTGTCTCTTGATTTTTTAACTTTTATTTATTGTTCGCCAAATTTTCTAATTGCATCCGTTGTTCCATTTGACGGAGAAAATAACCCGTCATCATAGCAGATGCTAAAAGACCGGCTAGGTTGTCCCTATCTGTGGTAACTTGCACGTTAAAACTTTCGGAGGGTAACATCCCAACCAGCCCTTGAACATTTTGCGAGATAATTTGTTTGATTTCAGGACTAACAGACTGGGCGACACGGGCCAACACTTCAGGAGACTGATGCTGTAAATATTTGAGTAACCGATTGGGAATGTCCTCTGAGCCATCATTCAGAAGCTGATTGGGGTGTTCCTCAGGGTAGTCATTAAGAAAGTTTGGATCAAACACCATTGGCAAATTTTTAGCTGAGTTGCTTATTCTACTCTAAACCATACTTCAAGGGAGAGACCTCTGTCAGGAGTACTAGCATTCATTCAGGAGAGAAAGTTCCGTCAGGAACTGCACTTTCTCTTAATTTTAGTTCTAATTGTTTCGGCTCCTGAGCGTTAGAGAAAGGTTGAGGGAGTTGTTCAATTTGGAAATACTGGTGAAATTTTGGGGTCACTTGCAAAGAGTAGGAACGAGAATCACTATCCCGACGTTTTTTAACAAAACCAAGTTCTACAAGTTCTTGAACGTGTTGATATGCGCCTGAACCGCGCAGGTTAATTAAGTCGCTTTGGAGCATGGGACTATTTAAGGCAATGGCTGCCAAAGTCCGCAGTGCTCCCACACCCAATTCTACTGGAATCAGAGTTTGCACCAAGTCATGAAAATCTGACCGCAGTTGCAAGCTGTAACCGTTTGGGGTTTCTACGACTTCCAAGGCACTATCTCGGCGGGCATACTCGTCTATGAGTTCAATTATGCCTTCCTCAATTGTGGCGCGATCGCAGGCGGCGTATTCAGCAATTTCATGAATGGATAGAGGTTTTCCCTTCAAGTAGAGAATTGCTTCTATTTTTGTCGCTGCATTCATTACGGAATTCGTCATCAGTCATTTAGCCATTAGCATTCAGCATTCAGCTTTCAGCAGTCAATCCAGAGATCAAAGCTGACTGCTGATGGCTGCGCGCAAAGGGACAAACAACAAATCTTTGACAAGTGTTTGGCATTATACCATAAACTTGCACCTCAGTCAAGATTTTTCCTGCAATCTCAAGTCAGAGCTTTTGGTCGATCTCAAGATTGTTATAACCTACTTCACTGCTCTACCTAGCCTATTTCTAAGAATAAATTCTGCAATTGCCAAATCTTGTGGAGTGGTGAGCTTGAGATTGGTTTCCTCTCCCTCCACAATTCGCACTGCTCTACCGCATTTTTCAAATAAAGCAGCATCATCAGTGACTTCCCATCCGTTACGGATACCTGACTCGTGGCACTGTTTCAGTGCAGCCACATCAAAACCCTGTGGAGTCTGTGCTGCCCAAAGTTGATTTCTATCAGGTGTATTTTGAATTATGCCATTTTCGTCTACAACTTTAATCGTGTCCTTAACTGGCACTGCCGCAATCAAACCAGGAGATTGGCGAATAGCTTCAGCACACCTGTTAAACAAATTTGGAGTGGCAAGGCACCTTGCTCCATCATGAATTAATACTTGTTTTGCCGAGTCTGGCAGAGCTTGTAAGCCATTGTAAACTGATTCTTGACGAGTAGAACCCCCCTTAATGATTTCCACAGGTTTAGTGAGTTTTAAATTGGCAAGAATCGTTTTAAAATCATCCCAGTCCATTGGTTGAGAAATAATACCTATCCAACCAATCTGACTTGCCGCTTCTGCGGCTAGAAGAGTCCAAGCAATGATAGGACGTGATTGTACCATGAGCAGGAGTTTATTGCGGTTACCCCCCATCCTTTTTCCCGATCCAGCAGCTGGAATTAATAAATGCACAGAATCCCTCTATCTTTACACTGGTTAATAGTTAGTAGATAGTAGTGAGTGGATAGTAGTGAGTAGAGACACTTCCCTTTAGTGTTTCTATACATTATTTAGTAGTTACTTTTACCACTATCCACTATCCATTAACAACTAACAATTTCAAATCTCCATCTTCCCCTAAAATAGGGAGCGAGTAAGCGTCAACATACATTATGCGAATAGTAGCTCTTGTCCCTGGCGGAATTGGCGACCAAATTCTTTTCTTTCCGGCTTTAGACGACCTAAAGCGCAATTTCCCAAAAGCTGCGATTGATGTCGTTGTGGAACCTCGTTCCAAGGCTGCTTACCGGGTGAGTAAGTCAGTTAACGAGGTACTAGCATTTGATTACAAAGACCGCAACAGCTTGGCAGATTGGGGTAACTTAGTAGGCACGATTCGCGATCGCGAATACGACGTTGCTATTGCTCTTGGACAAAGCTGGTTAGTTGGTCTTTTACTTTGGTTGACGGGAATTCCAACACGTATTGGCTATAAAAGTGGAGGAGCTGCTTTTCTCACCAAACCAGTTCCATTAAAAAAAGAACAGTATGCTGCTTGTATGTACCATGACCTGCTACAAGGCTTGGGTATTAAATCCCCGTGTCCTAAGTTAGCAGTGAATGTACCAAAACAAGATATTGATTGGGCAAACGCGGAACAGCAGCGGCTTGGGGTCAAGGAAACTGGCTACGTTTTAATTTACGGAGGAGCTAGTGAGTTACCTCAGCTTAGAGGTTTTGATGACATTTACCCGGTTGAGAACTGGTTGCAAATTATTCAAGACTTCCAGCAAAAGCAACCGGATTTGCCCGTAGTTGTCATCCAAGGAGTGGAAGATAAGCAATTGGTTCGCACTCTCAACGAGTCCGCGCCCAACATCAAATTAAGTTCTCCAGACGATATTGGGAAGTTGACTGCGATGATTGCTGGCGCTAATTTGTTGCTGTGTACCGACAGTACGCCGATGCATCTAGGTGTAGCGGTAGAAACTTATACCATAGCTTTGTTTGGTGCTACAGATCCAGCAAAATTATTGCCTAAGAGCGACAAATTCCTTGCCATCAAGTCTCCTACAGGTAAAATGTCAAACATTGCACCTAAAACAGTTTTAGAGAAAGTCTGGGGTGGCTAGTACAACAAGGCAAGGGTAAAAAGTCAAAAGACAAAAGAAAGAATGCTTACTGTGTCGGCTTTTTACCTCCTTCCAATAGTTGGTTTATTTTCGCGCCCCCTGTACTAGTACCGCAAGGCGGAAGTCACGCATTCAAAAACGCTATGAATAAAAGAAACACCTCTTCTCCTACACCAGGTCGCCCTACACCCTGTGTTTCTTAAAAGTTCTTCTACCATAGTGCCATTTAAAATCCGCCTTTCAAGAGCGGATTTTATTGTATTCTTTAACACAATTTATTGGAAATTTTGATTTTTAGAAGAGACTTTAATCAAAGATTTTCAGTAAATTTCTGGACAAGACACATTTTCTAGAAGTAAAATAAAAAACGACAAATTTTAACGCTTTTAAATTATTATTGTTTGGAAGTTTTGTTTAGACGACAATTCCAGCTTCATATCCATAAGTAATCCTGAGTTACCAGAAAAAAGATTTGTAGCAGATGAGACAACAATTCATCTGAGGTATTGTAAATAAACGCCTTCATAATATCCAGAAAATTACGTTAGAACAAAGAATAGTGAAATCAGATCGGCAAGACTGATGATTCTCGGCTGCTTGACAACACCTTGTTGTCAAATATATTTGGTGTAATTACTGTGAGTAGTGAATTATAATACGCCATGCTTATGTGTTCCTTTACTTATCTCTTGCTGTCAGGTTGGTGCATCGAAATAAAAGGTGACGAAATATCAAAAGGACAAACTAATGGCGATTCGGTTACATGGCTTTATCAGCAATGGAAAACGTTACATTCAAGTAGAGAACCAACTGTGTCATATCACTGGCATTTTTAGAAATCTTATGTGTTCTGGTAGAAAAATACACAGTAGCACCGCGAAAAATGCGGAAAGTGTGTATTTTGAGTGTGAGGAAGATGGAACCATAACTTTCTACCAAGCTGCTAACAATGATATGGTTGAGTCAGGAATTTGGACATATCTTGTCTATGAATGTCTAGAAGATCAAGAAACAGTCTTCCTGGATTCATCTATTGATACAAGTACGCATCTTTTAAAGCAGCTATTTGCTGGAAAGAAACTGCTTCAAGAAACTATTGATATCAATGAGTATCTTAGATATCAAAGTGTTCAAGACGAATATCTGGAGGTACAATTACCTTCAAACTGGAATACACGTCAAGGACAAGAAATTGCCAATATTTTGTTAGAAGAACTAAAAGCGTTTCAAACATCATCGATTTTTGCAGAACGTGCTGGTCAAGAATACGTAAAAGCTGTTCTTTGTGGCTTTATTCAAGCAGCGCAAAAAGTTTTAGAAAATGGTGGAACGCGAAAAGATTTTGAATTGGCTCAAGACAATGTCCTTAAAAGAATTAGAATCGATGACATAGCAAACCTGATTCTTGAGTGTAATGATTATCGCATATGGCAAGCGGCATTACCGAGCAAGTCTAAAGCAGTTGAGTATGCTTTCAACAAAGCACTTAACTTAATATGTCGCTTAAAATAAAATCAATTTTGAGAATGGCTAATGGCTAATAGCTAATGGTTAAATCTTTGTTTATCAGTAGCTATTAGCCATTAATCTTTTGTGGTACCGTTAATCTCCTCGCCTGTCCCTGCTGGTTGACGGGCGGGACGCCCATACCACTCATCAATTTTCAAACAATTTTAAACAATGTATCTTCCAACTCATAGCCTAGCATTTGAGCCATAGATTGAATGCGAGATTTAGAGGGAATGTCCTGTTGTCTTAACCAGTCAGTCAGGACAAACAGTTTGTTCATCAAAAATATTTCTAAAGCTTCAGGATTGTATTGGATACCGTCTCTGGTACTGAACTGATGTGGTACAAGCATTGCAGCGTAACGAGCAAATTCTCCAGCTTTCCAATCTAGTAAAAATGGTAACCAAGGGTAGCGAGCATCCAGACGGATAAACCATAGTCGGACTTCTGGAACTTCTGAGAGCTCCCTTGGATCGTCCGGTTCAAGTGGATAGTTGAGCTCAAAGTGTAACTGTTGCTCATTGGATGCGATCGCTCCCTCTTGTAGCAGTTTTTCAACCGTTAGTACTACTGGAGAAATATCTAGGGAGTTAATTTGGTCGGTGTTAAGTGTAATAGTGATTGTCATTTAATAATGGTTAATGGCTAATAGCTCATTGCTTTTTTACCATTAGCTATTAGCCATTAGCAATCTTTACAAAAATTTTATATTTCATTTAGGACTGCTATATTTATTTACATATGGCAATCCTATTTGATTTATGAACAGTAGACAAGTCAGCCAAGTGCGATGGACCATAGCAGACCTAGCACTTTTTGAAGGAGACCGCTCCAGAGTTAGTGGTTGAGGTTTTGTCTTATGGTGAAAAAAATGAAAAGCGCGATCAAGAAGCAAAGCTCAAGCTGTATTCAGTTCAAGGAGTACAGGAATATTGGATTTTTGACCGCATGGAGCAGAAGGTGAAGGTACATCAGCGGGAACAGGGAGTTTTAAAGCTGGCGGCGACATTACATCGTCAGGATACCTTGACCAGTCCTTTGCTACCAAGATTTAACTGTATTATTGAAAAACTTTTCTAAATTCAATGTTAATCAATTATTAATTCTTGACAAAGCTCCTGACTTTAGGTACTGGACGTTTGTGTCGATTTTAAGTTAAAGTGGTAATGAGTTTGATTTAAAATAAGACTGCGACAAACCAAAAACAAAAAGCGTTAGAGTACTTCAATCCAACCTGTAACCGTCCTAGTTATCAAGGGTAAGGCGGTCCGAAATGAAATGTAAAATTTTCGTGAGGACTGTTAATGGCTAATAGCTAATGGTAAAAAGCAATTAGCAATTAGCAATTAGCAATTAGCAATTAGCAATTAGCAATTAGCAATTAGC